>NZ_RZPG01000001.1:0-527531 GCF_004022765.1 Mesorhizobium sp. M6A.T.Cr.TU.014.01.1.1 | reverse complement strand
GCATACTGGCCGCCTGCGCTTACAATCTGCGCACCATGATTGGCGTCCTCTATCCACCCGATGAGAGGCGGACATGAGGGAGGAGTGCGTCCACAATCCGGCAGGATGGCTGCCTAAACCGACAAAGCCTCGCAAGGGCCGCGGAAAACCGCTCTGCCGGCCTTCAAAAAGGCCCCCACTGACCACCGAACTCCACTTCGCTCCCCGTGCAAAGCCCTCACAAGGGGAGAAGGGAACAGGCTCCCTAAACCAGCGGCTTCAGCGCCACCCACACAGCGCCTCCGATCAGGCCAAGGAAGACCAGCCAGCCGACCTGGTTGTTCGACCTGAACAGAAGCATGCACTGGTCCGGATCGTCGATGTCCAGCATGGCGATCTGCCTCGTCATATGGGCGCCGGCGGCGACCAGCCCGGCCAGCGCCGGCACTGGCGCCTGTGCCGACGCGAAGGCGATGGCGAAGCAGACCAGCGCCCCGCCATAAAGCCCGACGAGCCAGGCCTTGGTGTTGTCGCCGAACAGGCGGGCGGTCGAGCGCACGCCGACGATGGCGTCGTCTTCTTTGTCCTGATGCGCATAGATCGTGTCGTAGCCGATCACCCACAGGATGGAGCCGATATAGAGCATGACGGCCGGGCCATCGAGATCACCGAACTCGACCGCCCATCCCATTAGCGCACCCCAGGAAAAAGCAAGGCCGAGAACCAGTTGCGGCCAATTGGTAAATCGCTTCATGAATGGATAAACGGCAACGATGGCGAGCGAGCAGATACCGAGCAGGATGGCGAAGCTGTTGAACTGCAAAAGGACAGCGAGGCCGATCAATGCCTGGACGGCGAGAAACGCCCAGGCCTGCCGACGTGTGACCTTTCCCGCCGGCAGCGGCCGCGAACGCGTGCGCTCCACCTGGTTGTCGATGTCCTGGTCGACCAGGTCGTTATAGGTGCAGCCGGCGCCGCGCATGGCGATGGCACCGATCAGGAACAGCACGAGATACCATGGTGCCGGCAGCAGCGAGAGCAGCGGGTCGCCGGGGCGGGGATAGGCGCTTGCCGCAAGCGCCGCCGACCACCAGCACGGCCACAACAGCAACTGCCAGCCGATCGGCCGGTCCCATCGCGCAAGCTGCGCATAGGGCCACAGCCAGCGTGGCAGAATGCGGTAGACCCAGTGGCCGCTCGGCGCATCGGCGACGCGGCCCTGGGCTGCTTTCGACTGGACGGGTTCCATTGTGCTGGAGTGGCAGCAGAGGCGAACGCCGTCAAGCATCAAGCCAAATCGTCATGGCGTAAATATCGTAGGCGGCGAACCAGCCTTTCCCCCGATATCGGGCATTGATGCCCGACGTTCCCGTGCGCAATTGGTCGCAAATCATCCAAATGTCTTGACCCATCGTCCGAGGCGCAATAGCGCAGTCCTGATCGTGGAATGGCAAGGGATCTGGGCATGCGTGTTTTGTTGATCGGCTCCGGCGGCCGCGAACATGCCCTGGCCTGGAAGATTGCGGCCTCGCCGCTGCTGACGAAGCTTTACGCCGCCCCCGGCAACCCGGGCATCGGCCGCGAAGCCGAACTGGTGACGCTGGATATTGCCGATCATGCGGCGGTGGCCCGGTTCTGCATGGAGAAAAAGATCGACCTCGTCGTGGTCGGGCCGGAAGGGCCGCTGGTCGCCGGCATTGCCGACGACCTCCGCGCCGCAGGCATCCGCGTTTTCGGCCCGTCCAAGGCTGCGGCGCGGCTGGAAGGCTCGAAAGGTTTCACCAAGGACCTTTGCGCGAAATACGAAATTCCGACCGCCGCCTATGGCCGTTTCGGCGACCTTGCGTCGGCACGGGCCTACGTCCAGAAAATGGGCGCGCCGATCGTCATCAAGGCCGACGGCCTCGCCGCCGGCAAGGGCGTCACCGTCGCCATGACGTTGGCCGAGGCGCTAGCCGCGCTCGATGCCTGTTTCGACGGGTCTTTCGGACAGGCCGGTGCGGAGGTGGTGGTCGAGGAGTTTTTGGTCGGCGAGGAGGCGAGTTTCTTCTGCCTGTGCGACGGCGTCACCGCGCTGCCGTTCGGCACCGCGCAGGACCACAAGCGCCTCGGTGACGGCGACATCGGCCCGAACACCGGCGGCATGGGCGCCTATTCGCCGGCCCCGGTGATGACGCCGGAGATGATCGACCGCACGATGCGCGAGATCGTCGAGCCGACCATGCGCGGCATGGCCGAACTTGGCGCGCCATTTTCCGGCGTGCTGTTCGCCGGGCTGATGATCACGGACAACGGGCCGAAGCTGATCGAATACAACACTCGTTTCGGCGACCCGGAATGCCAGGTGCTGATGATGCGGCTGAAGGACGATCTCTTGGTCCTCCTCAACGCTTCTGCCGATGGCCAGCTTGCACATATGTCAGCGCGCTGGCGCGACGAGGCGGCGCTCACCGTGGTGATGGCGGCCAGGGGCTATCCCGGCACGCCGGAAAAGGGCTCGGTCATCCGCGGCGTCGAAGAGGCCGCGGGCGATTGCGTCGAGATCTTTCATGCCGGCACCGCCATCAACAGCGGCGCGCTGGTCGCCAATGGCGGCCGTGTGCTCGACATCACGGCTGTCGGCGGCACCGTCGGCGGGGCGCAGAGACGAGCCTATGCCGCGCTCGACCGGATCGATTGGCCGCAAGGCTTCTGCCGCCGCGACATTGGTTGGCAGGCTGTGGCGCGCGAGCAGGTGCGCTGACCCTTCAACGGCTTTCAGATTTAGCGCAGCCCACGGTCGAACTCGGTCGATGCGGTGCTGACCGGATCGCTGGCGGCGGGCGCCGCTTCAGAGGCCGATGCAGAGCGCTTCTCCTTCCGCGTCCAGGCCACATATTCGGCAACCCCGCGCGGAAGGCGCGGCGCGGCCTTTACAAAAGGCAGTTGAAAGCTGCTGCGGAATTTGGTCCAGCGTGCGCTAAACGCGGCGGTTATTTCGGCGAAGGTCGGTGGTGCCGCCACGGTCGCGTAGGTGATGGCATTGCCGGCTAGCCCAGCCTCGCGCGAGAGAGGCACCGGTATCGAGGCGAGGTAAACCGGCTGCACGTCGATCAGGCCGCCGAAGGGCCATTGCGCGCGCAATGCGGCGGCATCCATCGGTGCGACATTGACATCGATGTCGTTGGGCGTGCCAGCCACCCGGTAAGGGCAGCGGAACCGCCCGCAATTCGCTTTTGCCGAAAACTGCCAGAGTGCGTAGCCTTGCCAGTTGCCCATCGGGAAATGCACGCCGATGTCTGGCTTGTAGCGCGCATACCAGAGCGGTAGCCGCGACAGGAGCCGGTATTTGTACTTGTTGTCGGCGATGTGCTTGGCGGTCTTGCCGTTGGTGTAGAGCACCGGAAAGCGGCCAATCCGCCGATGCACGTGGCGCACGAACTCCTCGGCATCCTCGAGCGACATCCATTTCGTGGGGTCATCATCCTCGATGTCGAGAGCAAGCAGGTCATCCGGCCCAGGCTTCGCGAAATTGATGAAATTATTCGCCTGTCCCACGGGATTGCCGGGGCGGGCGAGATGATAAGCGCCCCATTTCAGGCCGAGCGCCTTGGCCACCACCTTGCGCGTCTGGAACAGTTCCTGCGCTACCGCATGGCGCTTCCACAGCGTCTTGCAGAGCCTTGTCTCGGTCTCGGCACCGAAACAGAAATAGGGTGGCGGCATCCCGTCGGACGCCTTGTTGATGAAGCCGACGATGCGTTTGTCGGTGGCAAGTTCAGCCCAGTCGATGGAATTGTATTCGTAGGCGTCGATCACCAGCGCCCGGTCGGTGTTCTTCCACGGCTCGGAGAAATCCGAGGCTTGTGCCGGCCCCAACGCCATTGTCATCGCGGCCGCGACGACGAGGAGTCCTAGGCGGCGAAGGGGGTGCGCCGGCGGTTTCAAACAGCAGATCCTTGCTGGCCAAAGCCTGATCCTGAACCGCCATGGTTAAGGAAATGCTTTCGGCGGCCCGCGGCGAATGCCGCAATTCTGCCGGTGGCGGCTTCGCTTGCCATCAACGGCGGGAGAGCGGCTGGATTTGGAATGGGTCGGGCGCCGGCGCTTGCGGCAGCGTTCCCTCGGCCTCGCGTTTGCGATGATGAGCCACCGAGCATTGCGGCGAACACAGAATGCCGCGATCCGACCAATAGGCGGCGCCGTCCTCGACCTTGCCCCGATAGTGCCAAAAACCTGCCGCTCGATAGGGCAGCCCGCATTCGAGACAGCGATAGGCGTCAGGTCTGGCAAGCACGGGCGGTCCGATCCGGTGTTCTTGATCCGTCGCCGGTCGAACTTGTCCGGCTTTTGCCGAATTTAGCCTGTGTCGCAGCAATTGCAAAATCTGCGTGACAAATTTTGACGTTTACGTAAAAAGAAGGTGGGAGAGGCGACCCAAAGGCGGATGGTTTTGTGTCGGCACGGATCTTAAGTTGACCTGCCGGACACAGGAGGAGCGAGCGGCATGTATCGGGCACCAGTCGAGGAAATCGCCTTCACGCTGAAGCACGTGGCCGGCCTGAAGCCGGCGCTCGACGCCGGCACCTTTGGCGACCTTGGCGAAGATCTCGTCGACGCCATTCTGGCGGAAGCCGGCCGCTTCGCCACAGAGGAGATCGCGCCGCTCTACAAGATCGGCGATGAACAAGGTGCGGTGCTGAGCGGCGCTGCCGTCACCACGCCGCCTGGCTGGAAGGCGCTTTATCGTCGCTGGATCGACGGCGGCTGGAACGCGCTATCCGCACCGGAGGAATTCGGCGGCCAGGCGCTGCCGACCATGCTGGGCGTCGCGGCGCTCGAAATGTGGAACTCCGCCGCCATGGCCTTCGGCATCGGCCCGACGCTGACCATGGGTGCGGTCGAGGCGCTCGACAAGCACGCCTCGCCGGCGCTGAAGGCCAAATACTTGGAAAAGCTCGTCTCCGGCGAATGGATGGGCACGATGAACCTGACAGAGCCGCAGGCGGGCTCGGACCTGAATGCGTTGCGTGCCCGCGCTGAGCCGGCCGGCGACGGCACCTACCGCATCTTCGGGCAAAAGATCTTCATCACCTATGGCGAGCACGATTTCACCGACAACATCATCCATTTGGTGCTGGCGCGGCTGCCGGATGCGCCGGCCGGCACGCGTGGGCTTTCGCTGTTCCTGGCGCCGAAATTCCTTGTCGGCGACGATGGCGCGTTGGGCGCGCGCAACGACGTGTTCTGCTCCGGGCTGGAGCACAAATTGGGCATCCACGCCTCGCCGACCTGCACTATGATCTATGGCGATGGTTTCGAAGGGACAGTGCCTGGCGCGATCGGCTGGCTGATCGGCGAGGAAAACAAGGGCCTCGCCTGCATGTTCACCATGATGAACAATGCGCGGCTCGCCGTCGGCATGCAGGGCGTGGCGGTCGCCGAAACGGCCACGCAAAAGGCGCTCGCCTACGCCAATGACCGCCGGCAAGGCAAGGCTGCAAGCTATGATGGCGACGGCATGGCGCCGATCGTCCATCACCCGGACGTGCAGCGCAATCTCCTGACCATGAAGGCGCTGACCCAGATTGCGCGCGCCATCAGCTATTCCTGCGCGCATGCCATCGACAACGCGCGGATATCCAGTGGCGATGAAGCCACCCACTGGCAGGAGCGCGCCAATCTGTTGACGCCGCTGGCCAAGGCCTTTTCCACCGATGTCGGCGTCGAGGTCGCCTCGCTCGGGCTGCAGGTGCATGGCGGCATGGGCTTTATCGAAGAGACGGGTGCGGCAGCACTTTATCGCGACGCGCGCATCGCGCCGATCTACGAAGGCACCAACGGCATCCAGGCGATCGACCTGGTGGCGCGCAAGCTGCCGCTTGGCGGTGGCGAGCATGTTCGTGGTTACATCGCCGAACTGAAAGCGGTCGCCAGTCAGGTGCGGACCTCAAATCTTCAGGGGTTTGGCCGCACCGCCGATGGTCTCGACAAGGCACTCGACAATGTCTGCGAAGCGACACGTTTCCTGCAAGGGCTGCTTGCCGACGGCCGTTCGGACGAGGCGCTGGCCGGTGCGACGCCATATCTGAGGCTGATCTCGCTTGCGGCGGGCGGCGCTTATCTGGCGCGCGGCGCGCTTGCCGACCAAAGCCGCATCGCCCTTTGCCGTTTCTTCGCCGAAAACCTGCTTGGCGAGGCGGGCGCGCTGAAGGAGCGCGTCATCGGCGGCGCCGAAAGCCTTGCCACTGCCAGCAAGGCACTGATTTCTGCCGGAACTTCCTGACGTTCACAAGTTCACGTCCACAAGGGGCCGACTATGACAGACCATATCCTCGTCGAGCGCCAGGGCGCCATCCAGATCATCCGCATCAACCGTCCGGAAAAGAAGAACGCGCTGACGCGCGCCATGTATGCGAGAATGTCCAAAACCCTTGCCGAAGGCGATGCCGATCCGGCGGTCCGCGTTCATGTCTTCCTCGGTGTTTCAGGGGCCTTCTCGTCCGGCAACGACCTAGCCGATTTCATGGTCGTCGCCACCGGCGGTGAGGGCGGCACCGAAGTCTGGGATTTTCTGATGGCACTGGCCAGGGCGGAAAAGCCATTGGTTTCCGGTGTCGATGGCATCGCGGTCGGCATCGGCACCACGCTCAACCTGCACTGCGACCTGACCTTCGCCACGCCGCGCACTGTGTTCCGAACACCCTTCGTCGATCTCGGCCTGGTTCCCGAGGCGGGATCGAGCTTGCTTGCGCCTGAGATTCTGGGCCGGCAAGGCGCTTTCGCGCTGCTTGGTCTCGGCGAAGGTTTTTCGGCCGAGCGGGCGAAGGCCGCCGGGCTGATCTACGCGGTGGTCGAGGAAAACGAGCTCGAAGCCTCCGTGCTGGCAGCGGCCGGCCAGATCGCAGCCAAGCCGCCGCAAGCGCTGAAGATCGCGCGCGACCTGATGCGCGGCTCGCGTGAAGACCTCGTTGCCCGCATCGGTGAGGAGAGCGAGCATTTCCGCGAGCGGCTCAAATCCGACGAGGCCCGCGCTGCCTTGATGGCCTTCATGACCAGGAAGAAAGCAGGCTGAAGGCGGTGTGGCCTGATGACGCGAGCCATGGTGTTGGGCGATTTTAGAGGGCTTGTGGCCACCGTTGGGCGGTGTGCATGACGGTGAGTATTTCGACAGTCTCGCCGTTGACGCGATAGGGTACGATATACGGAATATCAACCAAAACGAGTTCCCGCGTCGCCTTGATGCGCCCGATGCGCCCCATGGCCGGTTGCTCGGCGAGATGTTCTGCCGCCGTCACGATGCGCGCAATGACTCGGGCGGCCGCTTCGGGGTTGTCTTTCTCGATATGCGCGCCGATTTCGTCAAGCCGACGCAGCGCTCGCATGGTCCAGCGGATTCTTTTGCGGCTCATGCTCGGCGGGCGGACTTGACGTATTTTCCGACAACACCGGCTACATCACGGTCACTGGCAAAATCGCCGCGCTCAGCTTCGGCCAACCCGGCCTCTATCTCGGCGAGTTGCCATTCCTCACGGGCTACAAAGTCCTCAATGGCCTGCGCAGCCACATAGGAGCGCGAGCGGTCGAGCTTTTCGGCAAGCTGGTCAAGCCTGTTTGCGGTTTCATCCGGGACGCGCACGGTAAAAGCCGTCATGGTCTTAACTTTCGTTTGGTTCACGATGATTATTGGCGAACCAACGTGGTTCGTCAAGGATTACCGGGGTCCTCCTGGGGCCTGGTGCCCCTTACTTCAAGGCGCGCCACCCTATATCGGCGATGCCATGTTGCCGCGCGCCCAGTTCTCCCGTTGGTGAAGCTGCTTAAGGGCCACCCTTATCAGGGATAAAGCCTTGTCTTGTCCCAGCCGCCCTTGGCGTTGCGTGAAAAGACGACGCGGTCGTGCAGTCGGAAGGGCCGGTCGTGCCAGAACTCGATCGTCTGCGGCACGATACGGAAGCCAGACCAGTGTTTCGGCCGTGGGATCTCGCCGATCGCATAGCGCGCCGTGTATTCGGCAACCGCTTTTTCCAGTGCGAAGCGGCTCTCCAGCGGCCGCGATTGCTTCGACGCCCAGGCGCCGATGCGGCTGCCGCGGGGGCGCGTCGCATAATAGGCGTCCGCTTCCGCTTCGGTGACGATCTCCACCGGCCCGCGCACGCGCACCTGCCGGCGCAGCGATTTCCAGTGGAAGCACATCGCCGCCTTCATGCTGCCAAGAATCTCACGGCTCTTGGCGCTCTCGAAATTCGTATAGAAGACAAATCCGCTTTCATCGAACCCCTTGAGCAGCACCATCCGCACATTCGGCATGCCCTCGGCATCGACGGTCGCCAGCGCCACGCCGTTGGGATCGTTGATCTCACTCTTCGTCGCGTCGTCGAGCCATGCGGCAAAGAGGCGGAATGGCTCGGCAGCCTCGGTAAAGTCACCGCTTGTTAACTCAGTTTCGCTCATAGTTTTTCCAAATTCTGTTGCCGGCTGGGGAGATTGCCGATTGTCGCGTATCGCGCAACTTTTTGACAGCAGGCAATGGAGCCTTATTGCTTCGGCCAGCGCCCAGGCTGCGGTCAAGGTCGCGATCGTGCTGGTAGCCTTGTCGCTTGCCGGCTGCGGTGGCGGCGGCTTCAGTTTGGAGCAGGCGGAGGTCGACCGTACAATCCTCACCAGCAGCACCCCTGTTTCTGCCTCGCCGATCGATCAGGATCGCGCCTCGGACCAGACGACGATCCGCAACGCGGTGTCTTCCGCCGATATCCAGGAACTTGGCGGGCAGGCCGTTCCCTGGGCGAATTCCGATACCGGTTCGCGCGGCTCGATCACGGAACTGGCAGAGTCTAGGGACAACGGCCAGCTTTGCCGCCGCTTCACCGCCTCGCGCGAAAGCTTCGACGGCGTCGCGCTGTTCAAGGGCGAGGTGTGCCTGGCCGGCGCCGGCGCCTGGCGGATGCAGGACTTCAAAGCGCTCTGATTTTCCGCCATCATATGACCGCGCGCCACTGGAATTTCTTCCTATGCGAGCGCATATAGATGGCAATCGTGGACTCACTCCTTCTCCAGGGCAGGAAGCATGCGCGACCCCTATGAGGTGCTGGGCGTTGCTAAGAACGCATCGGCCAAGGACATAAAATCGGCGTACCGCAAACTCGCCAAGGAGTATCATCCGGACCAGAATCCGGATCCCAAGGCGAAGGAGCGGTTTGCCGCGGCCAACCAGGCTTACGAGATCGTCGGCGACGAGAAGAACCGTGCCGCTTTCGATCGCGGCGAGATCGACGCCGATGGCAAGCCGCGTTTCCAGGGCTTCGAAGGTGCCGCGGGCGGCGCCGATCCGTTCGCCGGCTTCCGTCGGCAGCAAGGACCGGGCGGCTCGCGCTTCGAGTTTCGCTCAAGCCGTCCGGGCGGCGATCCGTTCGACGGCAACAGCGACATCTTCAGCCAGATTTTCGGCGAGACCTTCTCTCGCGGTGCCGGCACGGGCGCCGGCCGGCAGGCGCCGTCCGGCGCCGACCTGAACGTGACGCTCGACGTCACCATCGAGGAAGCGGCGACCGCGGAGAAGGTGACCGCGATGTTCCCCGACGGACGCAAGGTCGCCGTCAAGCTGCCGGCCTATGTCGAGGACGGCCAGACCATCCGGCTGAAAGGCCAGGGCGAGCAAGGGCCGGGGCAGCCGGGCGACGCGCTGGTCAAAATCCACTTCCGCCGCCATCCGCGCTATCGTGTCGAAGGCCGCGACCTCCATGCCGACTTGGCCGTGGCACTGGCGGATGCCGTGCTGGGTGCCAAGGTGGCGGTCGAAACGCCGACCGGCAAGCTTGCGGTCAATGTCCCCGCCTGGTCGAGCTCGGACAAGGTCCTGCGGCTGAAGGGCAGGGGCCTGCCGGAAAAAGTTGGCGGTCACGGCGATCTCTACGCACATGTGCGGCTGATGCTGCCTGAAGGTGGCGACAGCGATCTCGAAGCGCTGATGCGCAACCGAAAACGCTAGCTTGGCGCGTCAAAGGCGGGCTGCGCCGCAAACGCTCCTGTCTCTCACCTGTCCGTTTTGATCGATTGCAGGACTCAGCCGCATTCCGCGACATCGCTCGATGACGAACGCCCGCCCGGAACATGGCCGGCTCGCGCCAGGCGGGTCAGTCGCTCGTCGCCGACAGCGTTTTCTTTTGCGCGGGCGGAATAAACCCGCGGCCGCCCCGTTTCCAGACCATGCCGGAGGCCGATGAAGTCGCGGTCAAAAACCGCCAGGACCGAGCTCAGCCGAGCGGGCTGAACGTCGAGGGGCGGTCCAAGAGCACGTCTTGCCCCAATCTGGATCTTTTGGTTGACTAACGAAATTGTCCGTCAAACGAGTAGCAACGAAGGAGCGCGTCGGATTGCTGGGTCATGCGTTATCGAGTTTGGAAAGTGCGTTCGGGGAAATCCGGGCGATGCATCGAAACGACAGGCTCAGCAGGGTTTTCGCGCTGATAGTAATATGCCTGAATATCTTCGTCATCACCGTTCCATTCGCGATCGAGGCGCTTCGATCTGTCGGAATTTCACGCTACGATCTGCCTGCGCGTCTTAACATCAGCAGGGATGGATCGCTGCCCGAGATGTTCAACTACGGGCAGGCCGCGCTTTGCGCCCTGTTTCTGTTCGGCATCTGGCTTCGAACCAGGGAGCATATGTTTCTTGCCTGGTCGCTGATTTTTAGTTTTGTGACGCTCGACGACGCCACCCGTTTCCATGAGCGCGGCGGCCTGCTGTTGGCAGCGACATTCGACCTCGTTTCGCTGCCGGGCATGCGGGCTCGCGACACCGGAGAAATCATCACCTGGTCGGTGGTCGCGCTCGGCCTGCTGGCGCCGCTGTTGTGGTCATTCCGCCAAAGCAGACCCAGGCAACAAGCCCTCGGATCGGTGTTTTTGCTGCTGTTCGCGTGTCTTGTCGGCTTTGCCGTGGTGGTGGACATGCTGCACTTCCTGACGGGCTCGAAGCTCGTTGGTTACGCGGAAGACGGCGGCGAGATGCTGTCGATTGCCGTCGCCTGTTGCTGTGCGTTCATCCTCTATCGCGGGCTGGGGCGTGATGCGGATCTTCAGGCAATGGATCCGAGCCTGCCGTTCTCGAAGCGGACATAACCGAATTGCTGAAACGGCCGCGCGAACAGGAGGAATAAGTTTGGCTCCGGCCCGTTACCCCCGGGAACATTCCTGGAGGGCCAATGCTGTCGCACCTGTTTCCGTCCGTTCCAACGCGCAGGTTCTGCGCCGTTCAGAACACCAGGAGGTGAAGCCGAAGCCTGCTATGCCGGCGAAACCTTGCCGCTGGCGCGCCCTATATCTCGCCCTGCCATTGATGGTCTTCCTGTGCGGCACGTCGCCAGCGGCCAAGGCGGTCGTGCCGGGCACCGACGCCAATGTCGTCACAGCAATCGACGTATCGGACTCGATCAGCCGATATGAGGAATGGCTCCAGCAGACCGGGCTCGTGCGGGCGCTCGTCCACCCCGACTTCCTGCGCGCCGCCACCGCCGGCCCGCGGCGTCGGATCGGGTTCGCCGTCTTCACATGGTCAAGCGATGGCAAGTTCGACCTGTTGGTGCCGTGGACCGTCATCGGCTCGGCCGAGGACGCCGCGCGCCTGTCTCAGGCGCTCGCTTCGGTGACGCTCATCGACCGGACCCATTACGGAGGCGGCGATATGGAGCAAGACCGCGACGGCGACGCTGATCCCGCGGCGATGCACGATCGTCTGACAGACATGTCGGAGGCGATCGACTTTGCTTCGCTCCTGTTGACGTCATCGCCGCACGCGACGGAGCGCGCGGTCATGAACATCTGCGCCAACGGAACCGACAATTTCGCGGGCGGAACAGAATCCTCGCGAGACGCGGCGCTGGAACTACTCTTGCAGAACTGCTGCATGGCATGGCGTGCCGTCTTTTCGTCAATTTTCGCTTGAGCACGCCACAAGCGCTTCGCCCAGGCAATCGATCCTCCGGGCCGGAAGGTCAGGTGGGCGGGCACTGTCCGTTTTGAGCGCTTGAAGGGACTCTGTGCCTGTGCGATAGGCACTCCACAAAGCAGAAATTGCGGAGAGCGCTCACATGGCGGGTGGACAAGGCATTATGGCCGGCAAGCGCGGGCTTGTGCTTGGCGTCGCGAACAATCGGTCGATCGCCTTCGGCATAGCCAAGGCCTGCGTCGACCACGGCGCCGAGATCGCGTTGACCTATCAGGGCGAGGCGTTCAAGAAGCGCGTCGAGCCGCTGGCGGCGGAACTCAACGCCCATGTCGCCGGCCATTGCGACGTCACCGATCCGGCAACGCTCGATGCGGTCTTCGACGACATCGCCAAGCATTGGGGCAAGCTCGATTTCCTCGTCCACGCCATCGCCTTTTCCGATAAGGACGAGCTGACGGGCCGCTATGTCGAGACGACGCGTGACAATTTCCTGCGCACTATGGACATTTCGGTGTTTTCTTTCACCACCATCGCCAAGCGCGCCGAGGCGCTGATGACCGATGGCGGCTCGCTGCTGACATTGACCTATTACGGCGCGGAAAAAGTGATGCCGCACTACAACGTCATGGGTGTCGCCAAGGCAGCGCTCGAAGCCAGCGTGCGCTATCTGGCGGTCGACCTCGGCGGGAAGAAGATCCGCGTCAACGCCATCTCCGCCGGTCCGATCAAGACGCTCGCCGCCTCCGGCATCGGCGATTTTCGCTACATACTGAAGTGGAATGAATACAATTCACCGCTGAAGCAGACGGTGACGCAGGAGGAAGTCGGCGATTCAGCGGTCTATTTCCTGTCCAACCTTTCACGCGGCGTCACCGGCGAGATCCACCATGTCGATTCCGGCTACCATGTCGTCGGCATGAAGGCGGTCGACGCGCCTGATATTTCGACCGTCAAGGAATAGACCCTCCTCGAACTCTCCCGCTTCCCGCCTGCTCTGGATGACCTGATGTATCCGCTCGTCTACATCGCGCGCCACGGCCAGACGGAGTGGAACGCCGAGGCCCGGCTGCAAGGACAGGCCGACACCGACCTCAACGCGCTCGGCCGCGAGCAGGCGACCCGCAACGGTCTTCGGCTGGGCGAATTCGTTCATAACCCTGGAGATTTCGACTTTGTCGCCAGCCCGATGCGGCGGACGCGCGAGACCATGGAGCGCATCCGCGCTGCGATGAAGCTCGATCCGCAAGCTTACCGCACCGATCCTCGCCTTGTCGAAATGAGTTTCGGCGACTGGCAGGGTTTCACCTTTCCCGAACTCGAGGCCCGGCATTTGGGCTCGGCCAAGGAGAGGCGCTTCGACAAATGGAATTTCCTGCCGCCCGGCGAGGGCGCCGAAAGCTATCAAATGCTGCTCGAACGGATAAAGCCGTGGTTCGACGCGCTAGACCGCCAGACGGTCTGCGTGACCCATGGCGGCGTCGTGCGGGCCCTGTTCCGCATGGTGCTGGGAATGCCCGAGAAAGAAGCCGCAAACCTGGATGTGCCGCAGGATCGCTTGCTCAGGCTAGAAGGACGACGCCTGGAGTGGCTCTAAGGGGCGAAATCCAATCATTCGGAACGACCGGGGTTCTGCTTCTTCTCGGACATTGATGCCAAGTCGGGGACGACGGAAAGTTGACCCGAAGCAGCCCATTGCCAAGCCAGAATGCCGTCTCAAATGCCGCCATTCTGGGGAAACCGCCGGCGGCGGTTGGTACGGCCTTTGCAAAGGGGGATGCGGTCCCGCTCTGCTATGTCTCAAATCAAGGCCCCCAGGCAAACTTGACATCCTGCACGTGCTCAAGCCGATTGTGCGACAAACCGGCAATCTCCGTGACGATCTTGCGGCGGAGGACAGGAAAATAGTCGTCTATCGTACGAGCTGTAGTCGCGAAGCTGTTGGGACCCCCGGCAACGTGGCTGTAGAGATAATCGGTTGGGTGCTGCCACGCTCCTTCGTCTGGGTCGAGGCTGACGGCTAGGTCCCTAAGTGGTAGCACCGGCGCGGGGATGGCAAGCGCATTGATGATGTGGCCCATGGCCAAGGCATGGTCCCGCGCGGCCTCTGGGGCAGGACCATCATTATTGGGTCCATTCGCTGAGATGTCGATAATCGTGCGGTCGGGTGTGGCGGGGCAGTGGGCCAGGCTCTGAGAGGCATAGGAAATGGCCCAGCTGAGGCTGGTGTGGCCAAGGCGGTCCTGACCGGGCCGGTTGCGTATATCTCGAATAACGTCAGCTGCCTCTCGTGCGCCGCGCGCATTCTCTATGATGCGCCAAGGCAATATGGTGTGGGCGGCACGATGGCTAGACCACTCGACATAGGTAACAGCGATCCGCCCCGTGCGGGTCACGGCTATGGCGGACACAACGTCAGGGTGGCTCAACGCTTGGGCGTGACCCTCACGCTGCATATGGGCTGTGCCATCAGCGATGCTGGCCGATATATCAGCGGCCAGGACGAGGCACACGTCAACCGCAGCGTCGGCCTTCTGCGCGTGGACGGATGCAGCTGGGATAAAGAAGCTCGTGCAGATGATGAGGGTGCGCACGAATGCGCCCAAGTGTTTTGGTGCGACTGCGGGGCTCGCCATAGGGGCGTGGAGAGTTCCGTTGTTAGGGGCAATGACGCCATTGATGTGGATGGTGCGTCCGCCGTGCGTTGCAATTTCAGCCACCGATCCCCCCATTCCCAAAGACACTTTTCGACCCAGCGACGTTCGCCCGGCTCCCAAAGGCTGTTCTTATAGAAATCCAAATTCTGCGCATGCCCCAACAGGGTCAGACGAGGTACTAGTCCTGCGTATCAGGTGCCCCTCGGCCGCGGACGACTGGAAGTTTCAAGTTAGCTAATATAAGGTCCGATTTCTTCTCGGATGCGGGATGGAGATGGGCGCGTTCGATCTCGACGCAGTGGGCAATGCCATAGCGGAAGCGGCGGCCGACCCGACGCGCTGGGATGCTGCAATGGACGTGGCTGCGGACGCCACTGGAAGCTTTGGCGCAATGCTATTCGACGCGAAAGGGCATCTCCCCGGCATACCGAAAAGTCGCCGAATGGGTCCATCGCTCGAGACATACATCAAGGATGGCTGGATCGACCGGGACGACCGATACAAGCTGTTGCCTCTGTTGGTTCGCAGAGGAGCCGTCAGCGAGCTTGACGTCCTGACGCCCGAGGAAATCGCCAGGCATCCCTACTATCAGGAATTTCTCGCGCCATTCGGTCTGCGGTGGTTTGCGGGTGTGAAGGTTGCGGCAGGCGATGACCTCTGGTGCCTGTCGATCCAGAGGTCGATCCAGCAAGGCCCTTTTTCGCCATCAGAGATGCAGAGCTTTGCCGACTTCTCAAGACAGTTGGGTTCCGCGGCCGCGTTCGCGAGAATGCTGAGCTTCGCGCGGGCCGAAGGCGCGATGGATGCATTCAGCGCAAGCGGCACGCCTGCGGTGATGCTTGACCGGAACGCCACCGTGATCCTGGTGAACGAACCTGCAGAGAGACTGTTCGGTCGAGACCTTTGGGTGACCGGCCGCCATTTGGCTTGTGCCGACAAGAACGCCACCGATGCCCTCAAGCGCGCATTTCATGTGCTGCTGCGAAATCCGACCCCGCCAGCAATGGCGAACCCTGTCTCGCTGCCCCGCCTCGGAGGCAGACCTCTGCTAGCCTACCTCATGCGCCTGCCAAGAATTACCACGAATGCCTTTGCATCCTGTCAGATAGTTGTCTGCTTTGTCGATCCGGACATTCATCCTCAGCCGTCGGAGGTTGCCTTGCGGACTTGCTTCGGGCTGACCCCTGCCGAGGCGAGACTGGCTCGCCGGATTTCATCGGGCGCAGAGTTGAAGGCCGTCGCGGATGACCTGGGAGTCTCCTACGAAACCGCCAGGAATCAACTGAAAGCCGTCTTCGCCAAAACCGAGACCCATCGCCAGCCGGAACTGGTCGCGTTGCTCGCGAAAATAGCCAGCACCGCTCAAGCTGATTGACCAGAAAACACGGGCCTGTACCCAAAGGCCGGGACGGGTCAATCATCTGCAGGCAGCGATTGCCGGGCGACGCCGATCGCTCCGAGTATTGAAGGAGAAACGATATGAAGGTCGCGCCCAAGGCATTGCTGCAAATGCTGGGCGATCCCGACAGGGACAAAGCCAGGCGGGTTCTTCAGGCGATGTACGAGATGACGAAGATCATCATCGCGGACCTCGAGCGCGCTTACCGGGGCTAACGAACTCGCAAGCCGGCCAAAGCAGAGGAGGGCAGCGCTTTGCCTGTGAGCCAACAGTGCGATACGAGGGGCCTCTGCAGTGGGTCCATGCTGCTTTAACCTGAGGGACGAGCCCAATTGCGCGAACGTATGCTAGAGATCGACGGGGGGCTGCTCCTAACCCTCGATGCTCTTCTGAAGGAACTGAACGTCACCCATGCCGCAGCTCGGCTCGGCATCACGCAGCCCGCTCTTTCCGCTCGTTTGCTTCGGCTGCGGCAGTTGTTTGGCGACCAACTGTTGATCCCGGCATCATCCGGCCGCGGGATGGTGCCGACACCGCACGCCGCCGCGCTCCAGCCCGAACTCGCCAAGCTGATCGAGCGATTGCGCGAGTTCGCGAACGTAGCGCAGTTCTTCGACCCCGCCACCAGCCGCCGCGTCTTCCGGATCGCCGCAACGGACAATCCAGCCGCCATTCTCGCACCGGAACTCATCCCTTTCCTGAAGGCGAAGGCACCTCACATCCGCCTCGCTTTTGTGCTTCCGGACAAAGCCCGGATCGCCGCTCACCTAGAGCAGGGTGACATCGACCTCTTCATCGGCGCGGCCGAGGACGCAGCGGGTGGACTGATCGGAAGGACACTGTTCGACGAGGCGTTCGTCACAGCACAGCGCAAGGATCATCCAAGGGGTAGCAAGCCCTTCGATCTGGATGAGTTCTGCTCGCTTGACCACCTCCTGATCTCGACCAGCGGAGGCAGCTTCTCCGGCATGATCGACGAGGCGCTGGCCGCCCTCGGACGTGAGCGCCGGGTCTCGGTCTCTATCCAGAGCTATGCGCTTGCCCCTTTGGTGCTGATGGGCAGCGACTGCATTTGCACCCTGCCGCGCCGTTTCCTGCAGCGCTTCACCACGTCGCTCGATCTCTTCGAGCCTCCCCTGGCCCTCGCCAAGTTTCAGATGTCCGCCTTCTGGCATCAGCGCATGAGCGGCGATCCCGCTCATGGCTGGCTACGTGAACAGGTGTTTCAGACGGCGCGGGCCCAAGGCCGCTAAGCGGGCCTGGTGATCGCTTGCCGCCTCGGCCCTTAGTCTACTGCCCTTGGCTTTCTTCACGGTTCCGGTACTCAGCCGGGTGCCAAGTGAACGAGCCGCCGCCCTCGGCGCGGATGTGCCCGACGCCGGGAAACGGGAGATGAGGCGCGGCAACGAGTTGGCGAGTGTCCGCGAAGGCCGAAAAGGTCTTCTGCCGCACTGCTACCGCCTCTCCCGGGTTGACGTCGTATAAGATGGTGACTGCGGGATCGGGAAACTGCACGGCCGCGACGTGGATGACGTCGCCGATAAAGGCGATCGAATGCCCCTTGCTTGATACCGTGAAGAAGGCGCTGCCTGGCGTGTGACCGGGATGCAGCGTCGCCACGATTCCCGGGAGGATTGTTTCGTCGTCGGAGAACGTCCTGACCTTGCCCGCCCGCTGATAGACGCCGATCGTCTTTTCGGCTTCGTCGAAGTACTGGCGGGCGTAGCCTGTCCTTTCCGAGTTCGACGCGTCCAGGAAGAAGGTGAGATCGGGTGCTCCGACGTGAACCGTTGCGTTGACGAAGACAGGCTTGCCGTCGGCGACAAGGCCACCGGTATGGTCGGTGTGGATATGAGTGATGAGGATGTCCGTGACGTCCTGCGGCATAACACCGATGCTGGCGAGGCTGTCGCGCAGCTTCCCACCGTTGCCTGGCCCGAAGAGTTGCCCCGAACCCGTGTCGACAAGGATGAGCCGCTCGACGTCCCGGATCAGGAAGGCGTTGATGGAAGCTTCCACCGGGTTGGACAGGAACGCGTGGTTGAGGTGCTCGTCGACCTCCGCAGGTGACGTCCCTGTCAGGAGCGCGTGCAGGTCCTGCGGAACGGTGCCGTCGGACAAAGCAACGATGCCGAGCTCGCCCAGCGGAAACGCGTAAGTGTCAGTGGTTTGCGAGTAAGCGGCAGTGGCGTTGGGAGCCGCGCTTTCGGACAAGGCCGGCACGGCCGTGCCGAGCAGCAAGCTTATGGCGGTCGAGGCGAGAAGGATACGGAAGGTCATGATTGCTGAGGTCCTTGTGGTTGTCGGTGGACCCTGGTTACGGGTTGTGCGCTTCGGATTGAAATTCGATAGCTGGATCGGACCTATCGACGAGCCTTATACCTCTCGAAGCGGAAGCACTGGGGAGATCGGTCGCGTGGATGCCTTCTGGCCGGCGCACGATCACTGAGGAGAGATTGCTGAATTTCCTATATGAACAGACCGTCTGTCCGAGCACGCACAGCTACATCGCAGTGCGGTGCGCCGGTGGTTGAGCTTCAAACAAGGCAAGGCGAAGCAAGGGCGGTGTCCATCCAGACTCGCACCTTTATGAGCACTTTCGGCTCGTAGGTCTGACTGGGCCTAGTCCATGTCGCCCAAAAGTGCGCAGCGGCTTTGGGATAACGACATGCATAAAAACAAAGGCTTAAAGCGGCCAGCTGAATGAGTTTTGACCAAGACCATGATCCCGAACCGAGGTTCGGACAAGATCGTGGGTCAAACGGACTTCATCCGTGCCTTTGGGATGGGGCAGCCGGGAAGGCTCTATTCGGTTGAATCGCTGTCCGGCAATTGCATGTCGGTGATGACGTTCTCGCCGTTTGTCTCGTCATAGGCGATCACGATATCCATGCCGGGTTTTAGCGCCTCAAGATCGGTTTCGGCATTCAGCTTGTAGGATTTGCCGTCGTCGAGTGTCAGCGTCAACGTGTCCTTGTCGACCTCTTTGATCAGGCCTTCGGTTTGGCCGGCGAAGGCGGCGGTCGAAATCAGCAATGTGGCGGCAACGGCGCCGATCAGGATACGCATCATCATCCTCTTATCATTGCGCCGGCACGGTGGCGGCGAGTGTTCAACGGGCAGATGGAGCTGACCAGAAACCAACCGAATGTGTCAAAACTAAATCCGCTGGATCACAGTTTGACCACTGCTGAAAACGCCAATAGAAGGCAGACTACAGCGCCGCGCGTCCTCTTGGGCGCGCAAAGGACGCTGTGGCACTTTTGATTTTGCGCAGGATCCTTTCCGAAAGTCGCTCCGATTTTCAGGGTCATGCGCAAGGCGGCTCCGACGCCGGCAGGGCTGGTTTTCATGTCTCACAATACGTTTGGCCATCTTTTCCGCGTCACCACCTGGGGCGAAAGCCATGGCGCGGCGCTCGGCTGCGTGGTCGACGGCTGTCCGCCCGGCATCCGCTTCACACGCGCGGAGGTCCAGGCCGAACTCGACAAGCGTCGCCCGGGTCAATCGCGTTTTGTGACGCAGCGTCGCGAACCCGACGAGGTCAAGATCCTGTCCGGCTTCATCCTGGATGAGGACGGCGAGACCATGATCACCACCGGCACGCCGGTGTCGATGCTGATCGAGAATGTCGACCAGCGCTCCAAGGACTATGGCGAGATCGCCCGCCAGTACCGGCCGGGTCATGCCGATTACACCTACGACACCAAATACGGCCTGCGCGATCATCGCGGTGGCGGCCGCTCTTCGGCCCGCGAGACGGCGGCGCGGGTGGCGGCCGGAGCCTTGGCCCGCAAGGTCGTGCCCGGCATGGTCGTGCGCGGGGCGCTGGTGTCGATGGGCGAAAAACGAATAGACCGCGCAAACTGGAACTGGAATTTCGTCGGCGATGCCGAAAACCCGTTCTTCACGCCCGATCCGGCGTCAGTCGCCGTGTTCGCCGCGTATCTCGACGGCATCCGCAAGGCGGGTTCCTCGGTCGGTGCGGTCATCGAGATCGTTGCCGACGGCGTTCCGGCAGGCCTTGGGGCGCCGATCTACGCAAAGCTCGACCAGGATATCGCCTCGGGCCTGATGTCGATCAACGCCGTCAAGGGTGTCGAGATCGGCAACGGCTTCGAGGCCGCCCGCATCAGCGGCGAAGAGAATGCCGACGAGATGCGCATGGGCAATGACGGCAAGCCGGTCTTCCTGTCCAACAATGCCGGCGGCATCCTCGGCGGCATCTCGACCGGCCAGGCGATCGTCGCGCGCTTCGCCGTCAAGCCGACCTCCTCGATCCTGACGCCGCGAAAGTCGATCGACAAGGATGGCAACGACGTCGAGATCATGACCAAGGGCCGGCACGATCCGTGCGTCGGCATCCGCGCCGTGCCGATCGGCGAGGCCATGGTTGCCTGCGCGATCGCGGATCACTATCTGCGTCATCGGGGACAGACGGGAAGGCAGTAGGGCAGTAGGGCAGTAGGGCAGTAGGGCAGTAGGGCCCGCTGTCACTGAGCCCGCAATTTTTTCCTTTCCCCTACTGCCGTACTGCCCTATTCCCCTACTCCCCTGCGAGTGAAACGAGCGCCTATGTCTTACGACCAGAAGAAAATCGTCGAAGCTCTGCGCGCCTTCGAACGCGGCGAGATCGTCGTCGTCATGGACGACGACGGGCGCGAGAACGAGGGCGACCTGATCGTTGCCGCCGTCCATTGCACGCCGGAGAAGATGGCGTTCATCGTCCGCAACACCTCCGGCATCGTCTGCACGCCGATGCCGCGCGAGGAAGCCAAGCGCCTCAACCTGTCGCCGATGGTCGCCGACAATGATTCGGCCCACACCACCGCCTTCACCGTCAGCGTCGATTTCAAGCACGGCACCACGACAGGCATTTCGGCCGACGACCGCACATTGACCGTGCGCAACCTTGCCAACGGCAATGTCGGCGCTTCCGATTTCGTCCGCCCCGGTCACATCTTTCCGCTGATCGCGCGCGAAGGCGGCGTGCTGATGCGTTCGGGCCATACCGAAGCCGCGGTCGACCTGTGCAAGCTCGCCGGCCTGCCGCCGGTCGGTGTCATTTCCGAGCTGGTCAACGATGACGGCACCGTGATGCGCGGCCCGCAGGTGCAGGCCTTCGCCGAAAAGAACGGATTGAAGCAGATTTCGGTCGCCGATCTCATCGCTTACCGCCAGCGCAAGGAAACACTGGTCGAGCGTGTCGCCTGTTCGGACATCGACACGCCTGGCGGCAAGGCGCAGGTCTTCACCTACACGCTGCCGTGGGATTCGATGCACCATGTGGCGATCGTCTTTGGCGACATCCGCGACGGCGAGGAGGTGCCGGTGCGGCTGCATTCCGAAGACGTGGTGACGGATGTTTTCGGCACCAGCCACAGGCTTGACGGCATCATGAAATCGATGGGCGAGCGCCGACGCGGCGTTATCGTCTATTTGCGTGAAGGCTCGGTCGGCGTCGCCCATCAGGAGCGCAAGCGGCCGGCTGCCGAAGACCGCGAGGACCATGAAGAAGCGCGCCGCCGCGAAAACGAATGGCGCGAGATCGGCCTCGGCGCGCAAATCTTGAAGGATCTGGGCATTTCCTCGATCAACCTGATCGCCTCGCGCGAGCGCCACTACGTCGGCCTTGAAGGCTTCGGCATCCATATCGCCAACACCGAAATTCTCTAGAGGCGGGGCGTCCCGCACTCCCTGTTGGCCTCTGCTTGACGGCCTCAGCGCTGTGTGGCTCAGGGGTAAATTGCGGCGTCCCGAACTCGCCGCAGCGCGCGTGAAGCTGCGCTCCTCCGCACCTGCCAGAAAGCCACTCAGGCCGGCAAGCTCCTCATGTCGTATTCATGAAGTTCCGATTTGCGCAATGATCTGGACGCAGTGAGCGGCGCTGCCGGCTTTGACAGGCCCGCGGATACGCCGCGCCTTTCTACGCGTCTGCCTGACGGCCACTTCCGCCAGATGAATGATAAGCCGCGCGCCAGCATTCATGACGCTCACGCATAAGAGCATGCGGAATTGAGCCACTAATCGCGAGCGCTGCTCAAACTATCTTCCTGTTGGGACAGCTCGGTCCCCGATCGCCACGACCAACAGGACGTTGCCGAAAAATCGGCACGCCTTCAGCGGCCATTGATGTGCTCGCTCTGACAGAGAAGAGGATCAAAAGCGACATGACGACCTCCGCAGACTTTAGTATCACCAGACGGGATCTGTTGATGGCAGGAGCCGCCTCCGCGGTAATGACCGCGGCGCCATCCGGGGCGAACGCTCAAGCTGGCACTGGTGATATGCCTTCCGCCGTCGGCGAACCTGCCATGTCGAAAGTAGCCATCACTGTGAATGGCGAGGCCCGCGAACTGGACCTCGACACGCGGACCACGCTGCTCGATGCGTTGCGCGAGCACCTGCATCTCACCGGCACCAAGAAGGGCTGCGATCACGGCCAGTGCGGCGCTTGCACGGTGATGGTCGACGGCCAACGGATCAATTCATGCCTGACGCTCGCCGTGATGCACGAAGGCGATACCATCACCACCATCGAAGGGCTCGGCGCGCCTCAGAACCTGAACGCGATGCAGGCTGCCTTCGTGAAGCATGACGGTTACCAGTGTGGCTATTGCACGCCCGGGCAAATCTGCTCCGCCGTGGCGGTGCTGGACGAGATCAGGGCGGGCATCCCGAGCCACGTGAGCGGTGATTTGACCGCAACGCCGCAAGCCACAGTCGCCGAACTGCGCGAGCGGATGAGCGGCAACATCTGCCGTTGCGGCGCCTATTCCAACATCGTCGAAGCGATCGCCGAGGTCGCCGGGAGGCCGGCATGAGATCCTTCACCTATGAGCGCGCGAGTTCTCCTGCGGAAGCAGCTGCCGCGGCGAGTGCCGAAGGCGCCAAGTTCATTGCCGGCGGCACCAACCTGCTCGATCTGATGAAGCTCGAAATCGAAACGCCGACGCACCTGATCGACGTCAACGATCTCGCGCTCGATAGGATCGAGACCACGCCAGAGGGCGGGTTGCGCATCGGCGCCCTGGTGCGCAACACCGATCTCGCCGCGGATGAGCGCGTGCGACGCGACTATGGCCTGCTCTCTCGCGCGCTGCTCGCCGGTGCCTCGGGCCAGCTGCGCAACAAGGCGACCACCGCGGGCAACCTGCTGCAGCGCACGCGCTGCCCCTATTTCTACGACACCAACCAGCCATGCAACAAACGCCAGCCCGGCAGCGGCTGTGCCGCGATCGGCGGGTTCAGCCGTCAGCATGCCGTGATCGGCGCAAGCGAGATGTGCATCGCAACCCATCCGAGCGACATGGCCGTGGCGATGCGGGCGCTCGACGCAACAGTGGAGACGGTGCGCCCCGACGGCACGGCGCGGAACATACCCATCGCCGAATTCCACCGGCTGCCCGGCGACACGCCGCATGTCGAGAACGCACTCATACCTGGCGAGCTGATCACCGCAGTCACGCTGCCCAGACCGGTGGGCGGAACGCATATCTATCACAAGGTGCGCGACCGGGCTTCCTATGCCTTCGCGCTGGTCTCGGTCGGTGCAATCGTGCAGCGCGACGGCACCGGGCACATCGCTCTCGGCGGCGTGGCGCACAAGCCGTGGCGTGTCGAGGCGGCCGAGGCCGAGTTGCCGCGCGGCGCCAAGGCCGTAGCGGAGCAGCTGCTGGCCGACGCCAAGCCGACGCAAGAGAATGCATTCAAGCTGCCGCTGGTCGAGCGCACGCTCGCCGCGGTTCTGGCGGAAGCAAGGACCTGACCGATGAGATTCGATCCCCCCGCCACGACCAATCCGATCGATCAGCTCAAGATCGTCGGCAAGCCTACCGATCGGATCGACGGTCCGCTCAAGACCACAGGCACTGCGCCCTATGCCTATGAGTGGAACGATGTCGTACCCAACCAGGCCTATGGCTACGTGGTCGGCTCGGCCATCGCCAAGGGCCGGATCGCCTCGATCGATTTGACCAAAGCCAGGGCCGCGCCAGGCGTGCTGGCCATCGTCACGGCTGAAAACGCCGGCAAACTCGGCAAAGGTGACTGGAACACAGCCAAGCTGCTCGGCGGTCCCGACATCCAGCATTATCATCAGGCGATCGCGCTCGTCGTCGCCGAGACGTTCGAACAGGCGCG
The DNA here is from genome assembly GCF_004022765.1 of Mesorhizobium sp. M6A.T.Cr.TU.014.01.1.1. Taxonomy (NCBI): domain Bacteria; kingdom Pseudomonadati; phylum Pseudomonadota; class Alphaproteobacteria; order Hyphomicrobiales; family Phyllobacteriaceae; genus Mesorhizobium; species Mesorhizobium sp. M6A.T.Cr.TU.014.01.1.1. Next base: position 503,429 of record NZ_RZPG01000001.1, on the reverse strand, counting down.
CGCCGCGGCACAGCTGGTCCGCGTCGACTATATCCGAGCCCAGGGCGCGTTCGACCTCGAGAGCGCCAAGGGTTCCGCGGTCGTGCCGGATGGGGCCACGCCTGATACCGCGGTCGGCGACTTCGCCAGCGCCTTTGCCAGTGCGCCGGTCGAGCTTGATGCGACCTACACGACGCCCGATCAAGGGCACGCGATGATAGAGCCGCATGCCTCGATCGCCGCCTGGGACGGGGATAAGCTCACGCTTTGGACCTCGAACCAGATGATCGCCTGGAGCACGGGGGACATGGCCAAGACGCTGGGCATCCCCAAGGAGAATATTCGCCTTATCTCGCCGTTCATCGGCGGTGGCTTTGGCGGCAAGCTGTTCGTGCGATCCGATGCGGTGCTTGCAGCTCTTGGCGCACGCGCCGCCCGGCGGCCGGTTAAGGTGGCGCTTGCGCGGCCTTTCATGTTCAACAACACCACGCACCGGCCGGCAACGATCCAGCGCATCCGTATCGGCGCGACCCGGGATGGCAAGATCACCGCGATCGGCCATGAAAGCTGGTCTGGCGACCTGCCCGGCGGCGGCCCAGAAAATGCAGTCCAGCAGACCCGCCTGCTCTATGCCGGCGCCAATCGCATGACCGCCACACGGCTTGCTGTGCTCGATCTGCCCGAAGGCAATGCGATGCGTGCGCCAGGCGAAGCGCCGGGCTTGATGGCGCTGGAGATCGCGATGGACGAGATGGCGGAAAAGCTCGACATCGATCCGGTCGAATTCCGCATCCTCAACGACACCCAGGTCGATCCTGAGAACCCGGATCGCCGGTTCTCGCAGCGCCAATTGGTCGAGTGCCTGCGCATCGGCGCCGACCGCTTCGGCTGGAAGACGCGCAACGTCAAGACCGGCCGGGTCCGCGAGGGGCGCTGGCTGATTGGTGTGGGTGTCGCCGCGGGTTTTCGCAACAACCTCTTGACGACGTCTGCCGCGCGCGTCCGGCTCGATCATCGTGGCGTCGTCACGGTCGAGACCGACATGACCGACATCGGCACCGGCAGCTACACGATCATCGCCCAGACGGCGGCGGAGATGATGGGCGTGCCGCTCGACAAGGTGGTGGTGCGGCTTGGCGACTCGAGCTTCCCGGTTTCGGCCGGCTCAGGTGGTCAATGGGGCGCCAACAACTCGACATCAGGCGTTTACGCCGCGTGCATCAAGCTACGCGAGGCGGTGACGCAAAAGCTTGGATTCAACTCTGCCGAGGCCCTCTTTGAGGATGGCAATGTCCGCTTGGGCAGTCGCAGCGCTTCGCTCGCCGAGGCCGCAGGTGAAGCAGGCCTCGTCGCCGAGGACGCGATAGAATATGGCAACCTCGCCAAACAATACCAGCAATCGACCTTTGCTGCTCACTTCGTTGAAGTCGGTGTCGACGCCGCAACCGGGGAGATCCGCGTGAGGCGGATGCTAGCGGTCTGTGCGGCCGGTCGTATCCTCAATCCCAAATCGGCGCGCAGCCAGGTCATCGGCGCCATGACCATGGGCGTCGGCGCGGCGCTGATGGAGGAGCTTGCAGTCGACAAGCGCCACGGCTTCTTCGTCAACCATGATCTCGCCGGCTATGAGGTGCCGGTCCATGCCGACATCCCGCGCCAGGAGGTGATCTTTCTCGACGAGACTGATCCGATTTCGTCGCCGATGAAGGCCAAGGGCGTCGGCGAGCTCGGCCTCTGCGGGGTCGGCGCGGCCATCGCCAACGCGGTCTACAACGCTAGCGGCGTGCGCGTGCGCGACTATCCGGTCACACTCGACAAGCTGCTTTCGGGTTTGCCCGAGATATGACTGTCCTCCCCGCGGCCACGCCTCGCGAGATTCTGTTCCTCGCAATGCCTCACTTTCGCTGGGCGCTGCCAAGCGCCACCGACTACGAGCGGTCGCCCCAAGCGCCCGCCTTCGAATGACAAGTCTCTATCTGGAATGGAGAATTCCTCATGAAGAAACTCGCGGCTTCCCTGGTGATCTCGTCGCTCGCCACCTCCGTCGGCGAGGCGCAGGAGCGGCCCGCAGGCCGGATCGCGCCGCCGGACGTCTATGTCGTGGCGCCTGGTCTTGGAGAGTACACGGACGACCTGCTGTTCGGCGACGTCTGGCTGCGCGACGAGCTCAAGCCTCGTGATCGCAGCATCGTCACCGTCTCGGCCCTGATTGCGTCGGGGCGGATTGCGCAGGTTGGCGGGCATGTCGGTCGCGCGCTCGACAACGGCGTCACCCCAAGCGAGATCGGCGAGATCATCACCCATCTCGCCTTTTACTCCGGCTGGCCGAACGCCATTTCCGCCGTCAACGCGACGAAGGAGATCTTCGATAAGCGCGGCATCGAGCCGGTTGCGGCCGAGGCGGGGCAGCAGCCACTAGAACTCGATCCAGCTTCCGAGGCGGCAAGGGCGGCGAGCGTGGACACGTCGACCGGCCCGGTCGTTCCGGCGCTTGCGGAATACACCAACCGCGTGCTCTTCGGCGATCTCTGGCGGCGGCCGCAGCTCTCGGCGCGCGACCGTAGCCTTGTCACCATCGCCGGTCTCATCGCAACGGGCAAAGCCGAGCAACTGCCTTTCCATCTAAGTCGCGGGATGGACAACGGCCTGACACGAACCGAGGTCGCGGAGGTTCCGACGCATCTGGCCTATTATGCTGGCTGGCCCAATGCGATGTCGGCTGTGCCGGTCCTGCGCGGGGTTTTTGAGGCTCGCAAAGCTGCTGCGCCAGGGGAAGCCGGTGCCGACGCGCTTTCTGTGCAAAAGCACGACCCAGAGGCCGCCGCCACGGGATCACCTGAAAACTTCACCGGCTCCGTGCGGGTCGAGTCGCGGTTTCAAGCCGAGGACCCGGCGCGAGTCGGCGGGGCGACGGTGAGCTTCGAGCCGGGTGCGCGCACGGCCTGGCATACGCATCCGCTTGGCCAGACGCTGATCGTCACCGCAGGCTGTGGCTGGGTACAAAGCGAAGGCGGGCCGATCGAGGAGGTGAGGCCTGGGGATGTGGTGAATATTCCGCCAAATGTTCGTCACTGGCATGGCGCTTCGAAGGGGGCCTCCATGACCCACGTGGCCGTGGCGGAGTCCCTCAATGGCAGTGCCGTCACCTGGATGGAGCAGGTGACGGACGACCAGTATGCCCGCGGCCCCGAAGCCGCCGATCAGTGCCGCGGCTGATTGCCGTGTCGGCCCCTCAGGCCGTCGCACCAGAGGCGGGCGGCCGTAGACGCCTTGGAGAGGAGGACGTCCGGCCCCGCTCGGGACCGGACGCATAGAGACTATTCGGCAGGAACCGCGGCTGCGTCGCATGCGGAGGTTTCGCAATCCGCCGTGGCAAGGCTGCGCTGGCCGGCGAGCACGATGACCAGCGCGATTGTGCCCGCCGCCACCGATACCAGGAACCCGCTCTGTGCGCCGAAGGCGTCCACCACCCATCCGGCGGCGAAGGAGCCAAGCGCCATGCCGATGCCTATGCCGGTCATGACCCAGGTGATGCCCTCGGTCAGCATTGCCTCCGGCACGCGCCGCTCGATCAGGCCGAATGCCGTGATGAAGGTCGGCGAGATCGCCACGCCGCTAACGAAGACGGCCAGTGCCAGAAGAGGCACCGTGTCGGCCACGAGCAGCGGCAGCGTGGTGAGCGCGATGATGGCGACCGCGATGGCAAGCTGAATTTGCAGCGGTGTTTTCAGGTTCATGGCGCCGATGATGATGCCGACGACGAACGATCCGAGCGCGTAGACGCCGATGACGAGGCTGGCGGCGCCCGGCTGGCCGAGCTCCTTGGTGATCGCCACTGTGCTCACCTCCGTGGTTGCGAAGGTCGCGCCGATGAAGATCAGGGCCAAGGTGATGATTTGGACCGGCCGCAGGCGGATTGCCGAGCCGCTCGAGCCCTGGTCGATCGGTCGCACTCGAGGCTCGGTCGAGCGCTGCAGGATGAAGGCTGTCGAGCCGAAGGCGAGGAACAATGTGCTCGCCAACATTCCCGCTTCTGGGAAAAGAGCGACGCTCAGGCCCACCGATAGCGATGCCCCGGCGATGTAGACCAGCTCGTCGGCCGCCGACTCGAACGCAAACGCGGTGTTCATCTCGGGGCGATCCCGGAAGAGCTCTGTCCAACGCGCGCGCACCATTGCCGGGATGCTGGGCATTGCAGCGGCCAGCAGCGCCGAGACGAATAGCGTCCATATCGGCCAGTCCTGATTGGCCGCCGCAATCAGCACCACGAAAGCGAGCACGGAAATGACAGTGGTGGGCACCACAATCCGCGCTTGGCCGAGGCGGTCCACCAGCCGCGATATCTGCGGCGCGGCGAAAGCATTGGCCAGCGCATATGTCGCGGAGACGGCGCCGGCCAGCCAGTACTCGCCATGTGTCTGCGACAGCATCGCGACGATCCCGATCGGAGCCATGGCCATCGGCATCCGGGCAACGAAGCCGGCTGCGGCGAAGCCCTTGGCTCCCCTTGCCTTGAAGATTTCGCGATAGGGATTGGGCATGTGAATACTCCTGGATTTTTGAGGCCGGGCCACTTATATACGTGGCGTATGCAAATCAGATAATAGCATACGAGACGTATGTCAATTAATATACGAGACGTATGTGAAGGAATGGGCGAATGGCGCACAAACCACGCAAGGAGATGATCGCGGAGACCCGCGCCAAACTGGTCGCTGCGGCGCGCCATGCCTTTGGCACTGTCGGCTATGCCGAGGCCTCGATGGACGACTTCACCGCATCGGCCGGGCTGACGCGTGGCGCGCTTTATCACCACTTCGGCGACAAGAAGGGCCTTCTCCAAGCGGTCATCGCCGAGATCGACGCGGAAATGTTGGCCCGGCTGAAGATCGTTTCGGCCAGGGCGGACACTCTCTGGCAGGGCTTTGTCGACGAATGCACCGCCTATATCGAGATGGCGCTGGAGCCGGAAATCCAGCGTATTGTCCTTCGCGATGGGCCGGCGGTGCTCGGCGATCCTTCGCAATGGCCGAGCCAGAACGAATGCATCCGCTCGATGAGCGAGAACCTTCAAAAGCTAAGGGACGAGGGAACCATCGTTGCCGTCGATCCCGAAGCCGCGGCAAGGCTGGTCAGCGGCGCCTCGCTGCATGCGGCGCAGTGGATCGCAAATTCGGAGGATCCCGAAGCGACGTCGAAAAAGGCGGTGAAGGCATTCAACGTGCTTTTGGAGGGGCTGCTTAAGCAGGGCCGCAGGACTGGCCGTCCGCAAGTGGTGGCTGAGATTGGAGAAGAGGGCCGTCCTTGAGGGAGAGGTCGGGGCATATAGGACGGCTTGCGCTGGACCCAACCGGGGCCCAACATCTAAACCCTGTTGAACGTCTGCCTTTGGTGGCTCCAAAACATGGTCAAAGCCGCCGGGCGCGCCTATATCGGGGCATGGTCACAAGGCTTTATACCCACCCGATCTTTCTCGAGCACATAACGCCGCCCGGTCATCCGGAGCGGCCCGACCGGCTGCGCGCCATCGAACGCGTGCTCGACGACGAGGCCTTTGCGGCCCTTGACCGTGCAGAAGCGCCGGAAGGCGACGAGGCCACCATCCTCTACGCACATCCGCAGGAATTCGTCGATCGGGTCCGCGCAGCGATACCGGATACCGGTATCGCCCGCGTCGACGCCGACACCACCGCCAGCCCGAAAAGTTGGCAGGCGGCTGTGACGGCGATCGGTGCCGCCAACGCGGCCGTCGACGATGTCTTTCGGGGCAACGCCACCAATGTCTTTGTCGCCGCCCGGCCGCCCGGCCACCACGCCGAAAAGACGACGTCCATGGGCTTCTGCCTGTTCAACACCGCGGCGATCGCGGCGCGCTACGCGCAAAGGCAGCACCAGGCCGAGCGCGTCGCTATCGTCGACTGGGACGTGCACCACGGCAACGGCACGCAGGACATTTTCTGGGACGATCCGTCGGTGCTTTATTGCTCGACGCACCAGATGCCGCTTTACCCAGGGACCGGGGCCGTGAGCGAAACCGGCGCCGGCAACATCGTCAACGCGCCGCTGGCGCCGCAGACCGGCAGCGAGGTTTTCCGCGACGCTTTCCTGTCGCGCATTTTGCCGGCGCTCGACAATTTTGCGCCCGACCTCATCGTGATTTCCGCCGGCTTCGATGCGCACCACCGCGATCCGCTGGCCGAGATCAACCTGACCGAGGACGACTTCGACTGGGCGACCGGCCAGTTGATGCAGCGTGCCGGTCGCTACAGCGACAACCGGCTCGTCAGCCTGCTTGAGGGCGGTTACGATCTGCAGGGATTGGCATTTTCGGTCGCCGCCCATGTCGGGCGACTGATGAAAGGATAGACGATGGCTGGTGAGACCAACGAAGACGTCAAGGCGATGAGCTTCGAGCAGGCGCTCGACGCGCTGGAGGAAATCGTCGATGATCTGGAACGCGGCGACGTGCCGCTCGACCAGTCGATCCGCATCTATGAGCGCGGTGAGGCCCTGAAGGTCCATTGTGATCGGCTGCTCAAGGCGGCCGAGGACAAGGTCGAGAAGATCAGGCTTTCGCGCGACGGCAAGCCGGTGGGGACAGAGCCGCTGGATGCGGAGTAAGGCACGGCCCTGAAAGAAGAGTTCGCCTTACCGGCTTTGGACATGATGCTGATTGAGGACAAAACTCATCCCGATTGAAATGGCTCCAGGACGAGAGGAGATTGCGAAAGATGTGCAGAAACATCAAGACCCTGTTCAATTTCGATCCGCCGGCAACCAATGACGAGGTCCGCGATGCCGCACTTCAATTTGTCCGCAAGCTGAGTGGAACGACGCGGCCATCGAAGCAGAACCAGCATGCGTTCGACCACGCCGTCGAGGCCATAGCGGCGTTGGCGCGCGAATTGCTCGACAGCCTCGAGACGACGCAGCATCCGCGCAATCGCGAAGAGGTGGCGGCCAAGGCGAAAGCCAAATCTGCACTCCGCTTCGCCTGAGGAGACCGCATGAGTTTCTTCCCCGGAAATGACCCGCAGGCCGGCGATGCCTTCGCCAGCGACCAGATCGAATTGATGGTCATTCCGAACGCCAAGGATATTGGCGGCTTCCAGGTTCGCCGCGCTTTGCCGACCGCGAAGCGCCGGCTGGTTGGGCCTTTCATCTTCTTCGATCGCATGGGGCCGGCCATCTTGCGGGCCGGCCAGGCGCTCGATGTCCGTCCGCATCCGCATATCGGCCTGTCGACGGTCACTTACCTATTCGACGGCAATATCCGGCACCGCGATTCGCTTGGCACCGAAATGGTAATCCAGCCCGGCGACGTGAATTTGATGACCGCCGGCCGCGGTATCGTCCATTCCGAGCGCACGCCACAGGAACTGCGCGGCGCACCGATGTCGGTGTCCGGCCTGCAGACATGGCTGGCGCTGCCCGACGATAAGGAGGAGGTCGATCCGATCTTCGAGAATACGGCGGCCATGCGTCTTCCCGAGATCGACGCCGAAGGCGTCAGCGGGCGTGTCGTCATCGGTGCCTTTTCCGGGCTGCGGTCTCCGGTCGCGACCGCTTCGGACACGCTCTATGCTGACCTCAGCCTGGCGCCCGGGGCCAGCGTGAAAATCCCTGCCGATGCCGAGGAGCGCGCCATCTATACGTTGGAAGGCGAGGTTTCGATCACCGGCGACCGCTTTCCAGCGGAGCGGCTGCTGGTATTCCGGCCCGGCGACGAGATCGTCGTGTCCTCGGAGGGTGGAGCGCATTTTATGCTGTTCGGCGGTGCCTCGCTCGGCTCCAAGCGCTACATCTGGTGGAATTTCGTGTCATCTTCGAAGGAACGCATCGAGCAGGCGAAAGAAGAGTGGAAGACAGGCCGCTTCGATATCGTTCCTGGGGATGAAGAAGAGTTCATTCCGCTGCCGGACAATTAGAGCGCCGCGCGCCCTTTTGGACACGCAAAGGAAACCCTAACACTTTGAATCTACGCCGCGTCACTCACACGCATTTACATTCGCCGGCCAGCGGCCTATTTCGCAGATGAATAAAAAGCAGGCCCTACCACCAGTGAACGCAAAGCTCCATACGCCGCTTCTCGACAAGGTCCGCATCCCGGCCGACCTCAGGACGCTCGACGAAGGTGATCTGCCGCAGTTGGCAGCGGAGCTTCGCACCGAGTTGATCGACGCTGTGTCCCACACCGGCGGACATCTCGGTGCTGGCCTTGGCGTGGTCGAACTGACGGTCGCATTGCATTATGTCTTCAACACGCCCGACGACCGGCTGATCTGGGATGTCGGTCACCAGGCCTATCCGCACAAGATCCTGACCGGCCGCCGCGACCGTATTCGTACGTTGCGACAAGAGGGCGGCCTGTCCGGTTTCACCCAGCGCGCCGAGAGCGAATACGATCCGTTCGGCGCCGCCCACTCCTCGACCTCCATTTCCGCCGGCCTCGGCATGGCAATGGCGCGCGACCTCTCCGGTGGCCGCAACAATGTCATCGCCGTCATCGGCGACGGCGCCATGTCGGCCGGCATGGCGTATGAGGCTATGAACAATGCCGGCGCACTCGACGCCCGGCTGATCGTCATCCTCAACGACAATGACATGTCGATCGCGCCGCCGACCGGCGCGATGAGCGCCTATTTGGCCCGCCTTGCGTCAGGCAAGGCCTATCTGGGCTTGCGCGATTTCGGCAAGAAACTGACTTCCTATCTCGGTGAACGCGCCGATCGCGCCATCAAGCGAGCGGTCGAGCATGCGCGCGGCTACGTCACCGGCGGCACATTGTTCGAGGAAATGGGTTTCTACCACATCGGCCCGATCGATGGTCACAATCTCGAGCACCTGATCCCGGTGCTGAAGAACGTCCGCGATAATGCCGACGGCCCGGTGCTGATCCACGTCGTCACCCAGAAGGGCAAGGGCTATGGGCCGGCCGAGGCGGCCGCCGACAAATATCACGGTGTCAACAAGTTCGACGTCATCACCGGCGCGCAGGCCAAGGCGCCGGCCAACGCGCCGAGCTACACGAAGGTCTTTGCCGAGAGCCTGATTCAGGAAGGCCGGGAGGATGATCGCATCGTCGCCGTCACCGCCGCCATGCCGCAAGGCACCGGCCTCGACCTTTTTGGCGAGGCGTTCCCGGCGAGAACCTTCGACGTCGGCATCGCCGAGCAGCACGCGGTGACCTTTGCCGCCGGCCTTGCCACGGAAGGCTTCAAGCCTTTTGCCGCAATCTATTCGACTTTCCTGCAGCGCGCCTACGATCAGGTCGTCCATGACGTGGCGATCCAGAAACTGCCGGTGCGCTTTCCGATCGATCGCGCCGGCTTCGTCGGCGCCGACGGGGCGACCCATTGCGGCGCCTTCGATACGACCTTTCTGGCGACGCTGCCTGGTTTTGTCGTCATGGCCGCGGCAGACGAGGCGGAACTGCGCCACATGGTGCGCACGGCGGCAAGCTATGATGATGGGCCGATTGCTTTCCGCTATCCGCGCGGCAACGGCGTCGGTGTCGACATGCCGGAGCGTGGCTCGGTGCTTGAAATCGGCAAGGGCCGTATCGTCAGGGAGGGCACTAAGGTTGCGCTGCTCTCCTTCGGCACGCGGTTGCAGGATTGCCTGTCTGCGGCCGAGGAGCTCGGTGCGGCAGGGCTTTCCACCACTGTCGCCGACGCTCGTTTCGCCAAGCCGCTCGACGAAGATCTGATCCGGCGTCTGGCGCGCTCGCACGAAGTGCTGGTAACAGTGGAAGAAGGCGCGGTCGGTGGCTTCGCCAGCCACGTGCTGCAATTCCTGGCGCATGACGGGCTGTTGGAAAACGGCCTGAAGGTACGCCCGCTTGTGTTGCCGGACGCATTCACAGATCACGCCAAGCCCGAAAAGATGTATGCCGATGCCGGGCTGGACGCCGCCGGCATCGTGCGCACCGTCTTCGTGGCGCTGGGACACACCGCCAGCGCGCAAAGCGCCTGAATCAAATCTCAACGGCTTGACTCAGTTTGCCGACAGGCCGGGATCGCGCTCCAACGTCCAGTGGGCTGCGCCACAATGGCAGATTCCGGTCAGCATTAGCCCTCTTCGCGTTCGGCAGCAAAACGCATGTCGTCTCTGACATTGTGCCGGACGTGGTGCGAACAAGCTGTGGCAGCTTGATACGTTCGCTGCTTTCCGAAGATGTTCGTTGTCTCCCCCCAATATCCTTGCCATCATCGTCGGCTTTCGCCATGAAGGCCGATGAACTTCCCTTTGCCAGCCAGCACACGCCAGCGGCTCGACGAACTGCTCGTCGCTCGCGGCCTGTTCCCCAGCCGCTCTCGCGCCCGCGACGCGATCGAGCGCGGTACGGTGACGGTCGACGGCGTCATTGCCCGCAAGCCCGGCCAGACCGTCTTGGCTGATTGCCTCATCGCCGTCGATGATCCGGCGCAAGGCTATGTTTCGCGCGCGGCGCTGAAGCTGATCGCCGGGCTCGACCATTTCGGTCTCGATCCCGCCGGCAGCGAAGCGCTCGACGTCGGCGCCTCGACCGGCGGTTTTACTCAAGTGCTGCTCGAACGCGGCGCGGCGCATGTCACGTCGATCGATGTCGGGCATGGCCAGATACATCCGGATATCGCTGGTGACCCGCGCGTGACGGTGATCGAGGGAATGAACGCCCGCGATCTCTCAGTCGCCGATCTTGCCGATCGCATTCCGGATTTCATCGTCTCCGATGTCAGCTTCATCTCGTTGAAACTGGCGCTGCCGCCGGCGCTCGCCATTGCCAGGAGCGGCGCCAGAGCAATATTTCTGGTCAAGCCGCAATTCGAGGCGGGCCGCGAGGCGATCGGCAAGGGCGGCTTGCTGAAAGACCCATACGATGCGGCGCGGGTTGCCGGTCTGCTTCAGGATTGGCTCGACGGCGTCCCCGGCTGGCGCTCGCTGGGACTGCATCTGTCGCCGATCGAGGGCGGCGACGGCAATCGCGAATTTCTGCTCGCCGGGATCAAGGACGCCGGAGTGAAGAACGGCGGGATCGGCGGCCGATGAACGCGCGCTTCACGATCACAAGACTGGGCTCCCAGGGCGACGGTATCGCCGAGACCGAAACCGGCGAGCTTTTCATTCCGTTCACGTTGCCCGGTGAAGCCGTCACCGCCGCGCGCGAAAAGGATCGCGCCACGCTGATGGCGGTGCTGGAAGCGTCGCCGCTTCGTATCGATCCCGCCTGCCGACATTTCACCGAATGCGGCGGCTGCGCCATCCAGCATCTCGAGGCCGAAGCCTATCATCGGTGGAAGCACGACAAGGTTGCGCATGCGCTGAACAGCAAGGGCATTGTTTGCGACGTTGACGCGCTACTGCCGTGCGCGCCGCAGACGCGTCGGCGCGTCGTGTTCACCGCCCGACGGAGTGAGGCCGGCATGCAGCTCGGCTTCGTTCGTGCGCTGTCGTCGGAAATCATTTCCATCGAGGAATGCCCGATCTCGCTGCCCGAGATCGTCGCAAAGCTCGACCGTCTGAAAGCACTCGCCGAATTGATTTGCGCAACGACGAAATCGTTCCGCATGACGGTCACGGTGACCGCTTCCGGCCTCGATGTCGCGGTTCACGAGTCCGGCAAGCTTGGTGAGAACCAACGCCGCGTCGCCTCCAACTTCGTCATCGCTCAGGGGCTGGCCAGGCTCTCGATCGATGGCGAGATCATCATCGAGCCCAAAAAGCCGGTTGTCACGTTCGGCAGCATCGCTGTCGCGGTGCCGCCGGGCGCCTTCCTGCAGGCCACCGAGGCCGCCGAGCAGGCGATGGCGGATATTGTCGGCCGGCACCTCGCGCGCGCCAAAAAGGTCGCCGATCTCTTCGCCGGCTGCGGCAGCTTTGCGCTACGCCTGGCCGCGAAGTCGGAAGTCCATGCGGTGGAGGGCGATGCGGCAGCGCTTTCGGCGCTCGATAGGGCGTTCCGTTTCGCCAGCGGTCTGAAGCGGGTGACCAGCGAACGCCGCGATCTGTTCCGCCGGCCGCTCACTTTCAAGGAGCTGAATGCCTTCGACGGCCTTGTCTTCGATCCGCCACGCGCCGGTGCCGAGGACCAGTCGAAGCAGATCGCCCGTTCGGACGTGCCGCTGGTCGCCGCGGTTTCCTGCAATCCGGTGACGCTGGCGCGCGACCTGCGCATCCTCATCGACGGCGGCTATGCGCTGAAAAGGGTGACGCCGATCGACCAGTTCCTCTGGTCGCCGCATGTCGAGGCTGTGGCGCTGCTGGAGAAGCCGAGGCGAAGGCGGTAGGCTGGCAGGAATGCAGGTTGGCATCCGTTGAGCTTGAATTGCGCGTTGATTGAGCATATTTTGATGAGGTGTTGTCAAAATGCGGTAGGAAATCGCCATGGCAGTAGCCCTCGACATTCCAGCATCGCGCTTCGGCGAGGAGCGCACGCCGTTTCTCTCTGCAAGGCGGGTCGCCGAACTGCTCGGCGTCAACCTGACGGAACTGGCCGGCCTGATCGGTGTCGCGCGCAACACGCTTGCCGCCAAGGCCGGCGCGCGCAAGGTCGACGCTGCACTTAGTCCCGTCGTTCGCATTCTGGCGATGGCGGGCGAAATGGCCGGCAATGAGCAGCGTGCGGCGATCTGGTTCAAGCATCAGCCGATCCCCGGCTGGGCGGGAAAGACCGCCTACGATCTGGTTCGGGAAGGCAAGACGGATAAGGTGCTTGCCTATCTGGAGGCAGTCCGCTCCGGCATCTATGCCTGAAACCAGGCTGAGCCTATGGCGTGCCTTCGTGCCCCGCTGGGCGCATCTGCCGCTTTCCGGTGAGGGTGCTGCCCGCTTTGGCGGCCGCTGGAATCCTGTGGGCGCCCCGGCGATCTATGCGGCGCGGGAATTGTCCACTGCCTGGGCCGAATACAATCAGGGCTTCGTCCAGCATCCGGCGTTGATCGCCCAACTCGAGCTTTCAGGCGCGCGGCTGGCCGACCTGACCGACGCCGATACGCTGACCGAACTCGGGGCAACTACGGACATTCATCGGTGTGAGTGGCGCGACATGCTGGATCGAGACCTTGTGCCAGAGACGCACAGGCTAAGAGATCGCTTGCTTGCCGATGGACTACATGGCGTGATCTATCCATCCTTCATGTCGCCCGGCGGCACATGTGTTGCGCTCTGGCGCTGGAACGAGGAGGACGCCCCGCGTCTCGGTGTCGTCGACCCCGATCATCGCCTACCTAAAACACCGGCGTCATGGCTATAACGGGAGTTTCGAACAGGCCTACCTCGACAGGCTGGCCGCTCAAACCCTGGTGCCACCCACCGTCATCTGGTTCATCCTGAGATGTGGCTGGCCGACGCCTACCGGCACGCCCTGGCCGGCCTTGCCGCACATGCCGATGCCGGTGTCGAGCTTCATGTCGTTGCCGATCATCGAAACGCGGTGCATGGCGTCAGGCCCATTGCCGATCAGCATGGCGCCCTTGATCGGCTGCGTCACCTTGCCGTTCTCGATCATGTAGGCCTCGGTGCATCCGAACACGAACTTGCCCGAGGTGATGTCGACCTGGCCGCCGCCGAAGGAGACGGCATAGATGCCGTTCTTGACCGAGGCGATGATTTCGTCCGGCTCCATGTCGCCTGAGGTCATGTAGGTGTTGGTCATGCGCGGCATCGGCTGATGCGCGTAGCCTTCGCGCCGTCCGTTGCCGGTGGCGTTCATGCCCATCAGCCGGGCGTTCTGGCGGTCCTGCATATAGCCGACAAGCTTGCCGTCTTCGATCAGCACGTTGCGGGCCGAAGGTGTTCCTTCGTCATCGACGGTCAGAGAGCCGCGCCGCTCGGCCATGGTGCCGTCGTCGACGACGGTGACACCTTTCGCGGCCACCTGTTGGCCCATCAGGCCGGCGAAGGCCGATGTCTTCTTGCGGTTAAAGTCGCCTTCCAGCCCGTGGCCGACGGCCTCGTGCAGCATGACGCCCGGCCAGCCGCTGGACAGGACGATGTCAAAGGTGCCGGCGGGCGCCGGAATGGCCTCGAGGTTGACCAGCGCTTGCCGCAGCGCCTCCTTGGCCGCGTGCTTCCAGCTCTCCTCGACCAGGAATTCGCCAAACGCCTTGCGCCCGCCCATGCCGTAGGAGCCGCTCTCCTGGCGGTCGCCATTGCCGACCACCACAGACACGTTGATCCTGACCAGCGGGCGGATGTCGCGCACCACCTGGCCGTCGGCGCGCACGATCTCGACATGTTGCCAGGAGGCGGCGAGCGAAGCCGTCACTTGTCGCACGCGCGGATCCTCGGCTCGCAGCCACGAATCGATTTCCTGAAGGAGCTTGGCCTTGGCCTCGAAGGAGGGCGAGGGGATCGGGTTCTCGTCGCCGTAGAGATGACGGTTGGTGCGGGCAGGCGCCGCGGCAAGCGTGCCGGAATAGCCGCCCTTGACCGTTGAGACCGCGTCGGCCGCGCGCAGCAGCGATGCTTCGGAAAGATCGCTGGAATGCGCGTAGCCACTGGCTTCGCCGGCGACGGCGCGTAGCCCAAAACCCTGGTCGGTGTTGAAATTGGCGGTCTTCAGCCGGCCATTGTCGAACATCAGCGCTTCGCTCTCGCTGTATTCGAGGAACAATTCGCCGTCGTCGGCGCCGTTGATGGTCTCGGCGACGATCTGCTTGATGCGATCGTCGGAAATGTCGAATTGGCCGATCAGGCTGTTCATGGCAGGTCCGTCCGTGGAAAGAGATTGTCCTCACGATGTAGGCGCGAAGGCGCGTCCAGACAATCGGCAATGACCATTGTCTGCGCATGACCCCGAAAATCGGAGTCGATTTTCGGAAAGGATCATGCGCAAAATCAAAGCGCTACAGCGTCCTTTGCGCGTCCCTGGACGCGCGGCGCTGTAGCTAAAGGCCGGTCACAATCTCTTTCATTGGTAAGGATTTGGGCGTCTGACCGGTTCAAGGCAGGGCGGCGAAACCGTCGGCAAAACCCTTGAGCTCTACCGGAATGCCGATGCCTTCCTCCGGCGTCTGGAAGACGATGAAGGTGGCCGACGTTCCGGTCTTCAGCGTGTCGAGCAGCGGCTTTTCGAGAATGACCTCGGCATAGCAGCCGTCCTGGAAGCAGCGCACGAAATAGGCCCGGCCGATGTCCTTGCCGTCGACATTGAGGCCAAGCCCGTTGGGCAATAGAACGCCGAGCGGGGCCAGCACGCGCAGGATTTCGGCCTTGTTGTCGGCGGTGCGCAGCACAACGACCGAAAGCCCCATCTCGGGACGGTCCTCAGCGACGACGTTCTGCATCATCACGCATTGTTCTGATGTGGCGCCGGCCGGCGTGTCGCAGATAATCGACCACGCGCCATGCGTCGACCGCACCTTGCCGCTTGGCTGCGCGGCATTGACCTGGCTGACAACGGACAGGCCAGACAAGCCAACGAGAAAGATGACCTTCGCCAAGGTCCTCGAAATCCTAAGTCTCGAAAGCCCAAGTCCCCAAAGCCAAGAGTTCATGACGGCTCCATTGCGAATCACGGCACTTTAAGCCGCGCCAAGGGCAAGTAAAGGATGAGACCACTGCCGGCCTGCTTCGACCAAGGCAATTGTGCGCTTTTCCGTGCCAAATTCGCCCGAATTGCGACCGGCCGGCGCATTTTGCCAGGACACTCCGCCGCTCGGGCTTCCACCGCCGCGGCCGCCGCCAAAATGTGCCGCCGCGCTTGCGCGCAAAAATGCCGCACGGTTTCCTCCGCTCCTTTCTTGCAGAGGCAAATAGAGTATGGTTTGAACCAGCCTCGGGACTGTCCGGGATTCCCGTCCCGGCGTTGTTCGATATTCTTGCGGTCCGATCGCGAGGAACTGGGAGATAATGACGGCAATGAGAAAATTCCTAGCAGGCGCCAAACTCCTAGCAAGCGCTTGGGCTGCCACACTGTTCACCGGTGCATCGGCCCATGCCGCCCAGCCTGCGCCGTGGGAAGTGACCTTCCAGCCTGCCGCCACCGAGATGATGCGGCAGATCGCCTGGTTCGAGCACTACACGCTGTGGTTCATCGTGCCGATCACCCTCTTCGTGCTCGCTCTTATCGCCTATTGCATCGTGAAATTCCGCGCCAGCGTCAACCCGACCCCCTCGCGCACCAGCCACAACACGCTGATCGAGGTGATCTGGACGGTTGGGCCGGTCGTCGTCCTGCTCTGCCTCGCCATCCCGTCGTTCCAGCTTCTGACCGCGCAATACACGCCGCCGGAAGAAGCCAAACTGACCATCAAGGCGACCGGCAACCAGTGGAACTGGGATTACGAATATCAGACCGACAACACGCTTTCCTTCAATTCGGCGATCTTGGCGGATTCTGACCGCGCTGCGGCCGGTAAGGAAGATCGCGGCGTTTATCCGCGCCTGCTCGCCGTCGACAACGAGATGGTGGTGCCGGTCAATACCATGACCCGCGTGCTGGTGACGGCGGCAGACGTGATTCACGCCTTTGCCATGCCGTCCTTCGGCATCAAGACCGACGCGGTTCCGGGCCGCATCAACGAGGTCTGGTTCAAGGCGGAAAAGGAAGGCCTCTATTACGGCCAGTGCTCGGAGCTTTGCGGCAAGGACCACGCCTTCATGCCGATCGCGATCCGCGTCGTCTCCGACGCCCAGTACAAGACCTGGCTGGCGGCAGCCAGCTCCGACCTTCCTGGCGCCAACAAGGCGTTGATGGCCGAGGTCGACAGCAAAGATAAGGTAGCGGCCGCCGGCAACTGATGCCGCGACCAGAAAAGATCAGGGAACGGAGCCGAACATGGCAGACGCTGCAGCTCACGACGATCACGACCATAAGCCGTATCATGGCTGGGTCCGGTGGGTGTATTCGACCAACCACAAGGATATCGGCACGCTCTATCTGATCTTCGCGATCATGGCGGGCTGCGTCGGCGGTGCCCTTTCTGTCGTGATGCGCATGGAGCTGCAGGAGCCGGGGATCCAGATTTTCACCGGCCTGGCGCAGATGGTCTACGGCTTGAACGCCGACGCCGCGCTCGACGGTGGCAAGAGCATGTACAACGCCTTCACCACCGCGCATGCGCTGATCATGATCTTCTTCATGGTCATGCCGGCTTTGATCGGCGGCTTCGCCAACTGGATGGTGCCGATCATGATCGGCGCGCCCGATATGGCCTTCCCGCGCATGAACAACGTCTCGTTCTGGTTGCTGCCGCCGGCTTTCATCCTGTTGATCATCTCGGCCTTCGTGCCGAGCGCGCCTGGCGCTTACGGCGTCGGCGGTGGCTGGACGATCTATCCGCCGCTATCGACATCGGGCCAGCCCGGACCGGCGATGGACCTTGCGATCCTGTCGCTGCACATCGCCGGCGCATCGTCGATTCTCGGCGCCATCAATTTCATCACCACCATCTTCAACATGCGCGCGCCTGGCATGACATTGCACAAGATGCCGCTGTTCGCCTGGTCGGTGCTGATCACCGCTTTCCTGCTGCTGTTGTCGCTTCCGGTTCTGGCCGGCGGCATCACAATGCTTTTGACCGATCGCAACTTCGGCACCACCTTCTTCGCGCCGGACGGCGGCGGCGACCCGATCCTGTTCCAGCACCTGTTCTGGTTCTTCGGGCACCCGGAAGTCTACATCCTGATCCTGCCGGGCTTCGGCATCGTCAGCCATATCGTCTCGACCTTCTCGAAGAAGCCCATCTTCGGCTATCTTGGCATGGCTTATGCCATGGTCGCGATCGGTGCGGTCGGCTTCATCGTCTGGGCGCACCACATGTACACGACCGGCCTGTCGCTCGACACGCAGCGCTATTTCGTCTTCGCCACCATGGTTATCGCGGTGCCGACGGGCGTGAAGATATTCTCGTGGATCGCCACCATGTGGGGCGGATCGATTTCGCTCAAGACCCCGATGCTGTGGGCGATTGGCTTCATCTTCCTGTTCACCGTCGGCGGCGTTACCGGCGTCCAGCTTGCCAATGCCGGTCTCGACCGCCCGCTGCACGACACCTACTACGTGGTCGCGCATTTCCACTATGTGCTGTCGCTGGGCGCGGTCTTTGCCATCTTCGCCGGCTGGTACTACTGGTTCCCGAAGATGACCGGCTACATGTATTCGCCTGTCATCGCCAACACCCACTTCTGGGTCACCTTCGTCGGCGTCAACCTCGTCTTCTTCCCGCAGCATTTCCTCGGCCTCTCCGGCATGCCGCGCCGCTATATCGACTATCCGGATGCGTTTGCCGGCTGGAACATGGTGTCGTCCTACGGCTCGTATATTTCGGCCGTCGGCGTGGTCATCTTCCTCTATGGCGTGTTCGAGGCTTTCCAGAAGAAGCGGGTGGCCGGCGCCAACCCATGGGGCGAGGGTGCGACGACGCTTGAATGGCAGCTGCCTTCGCCGCCGCCCTTCCACCAGTGGGAACAGCTGCCGAAGATCAAATAGGCGGCTGCCTGGCGAATACGGAACCGCCGGTCCGCCCGGCGGTTTTGGCCAACGGAATGATGGACTTTAAGTACGCATGGCCCTTGTCGACGACACATTGACTGACGAACCGGGCTTTCGCATGTCGGAAGCGACGGCGGGCGATTTCTTCGCCCTGTTGAAGCCGCGCGTCATGTCGCTGGTGGTGTTCACCGCTTTTGTCGGCCTGGTCGCGGCGCCCGTGACCATCAATCCGCTTCTGGCGGTGATCGCGATCCTGGCTATTGCCATTGGCGCCGGTGCGTCCGGCGCGCTCAACATGTGGTATGACGCCGATATCGATGCGGTGATGACCAGGACCGCCGGCCGTCCGGTGCCGGCCGGCCGCATCCGGCCCGGCGAGGCGCTGAGTTTCGGCCTGGTGCTGTCGGTGCTGTCGGTGATGACGCTCGGCGTGCTGGTCAACTGGCTGTCGGCGACGCTCCTGGCCTTCACCATCTTCTTCTATGCCGTCGTCTACACGATGTGGCTGAAGCGCTGGACGCCGCAGAACATTGTCATCGGCGGTGCTGCCGGCGCCATTCCGCCGGTGATCGGCTGGGCCGCGGTGACCGGAACGGTCAGCCTGGAAAGCGTCGTCCTGTTCCTGATCATCTTCCTGTGGACGCCGCCGCATTTCTGGGCGCTCGCTCTCTTCAAGTCGCAGGACTATGCCAGGGCCGGCATCCCGATGATGCCGAATGTCGCCGGCCAGGCTTCGACCCGACGCCAGATCTTCGCCTACGCGCTGATCCTTGCGCCGGTTGGCGTGCTGCCATGGATGCTCGGTTTCACCACGCCCGCCTATGGCGTCCTTGCGGTGCTGCTTGGCGCCGGCTTCGTCTGGTATGCGTGGAAGGTGCTGCAGATGGCGGACGACGACCATGTGATGAAGCCGGCCAAAGCATTGTTCGGTTACTCGCTGCTCTACCTCTTTGCCATTTTCGCCATCTACCTTGCCGACTGCGTTGTCGGGCGCGTGCTGGCCATGGGCGGAGCATGATCATGGCCGACAAAAAGCTTGAACTCGTCACGCTGACGGAGCGCCAGCAGAAGGCTCGGCGCAACCGCTCGGTAGCCATCGGCCTGGCGCTGGCGGTGCTTGTCGTCATCTTCTATATCGCGACCGTGGTGAAATTCGGTCACAACCTCACCGGAACGATGTGAGGCTCAAGATGAACCGCCAAACAGTGACCTATCCCCAAAAGAAGAACACCAACCGCATCGTCGCCGGCGTCTGCATCGCCTTTTTTGGCGGCATGATCGGCATGGCCTATGCCGCGGTGCCGCTCTACGCGATGTTCTGCCAGGCGACCGGTTACGGCGGCACCGTGAAACGCGCAACGCAGCAATATGCCGACCGCGTGCTCGACCGCGACATCACCATCCGTTTCGACGCCAATACGGCCGGCGTGCCATGGCAGTTTGAGCCGGTCGCCCGCTCGGTCACCATCAAGATAGGCGAGACGGCGCAGGCGCATTATAGCGCGACCAACAAGTTCGTCCGCGCCACCACCGCCCGCGCGACTTTCAACGTGCAGCCGGAACTGGCGGGATCCTACTTCAACAAGGTCGAGTGTTTCTGCTTCACCGACACGACGCTGAAGCCTGGCGAGACGCTGGATATGCCGGTCGTGTTCTATGTAGATCCCGACATCGTCAATGCGCCGGAGCTGAAGGACTTGAAGACGATTACCCTGTCCTACACGATGTTCCCGGTCGAGAAGAACGAGAAGAACAAACCGGTCGCGTCGTCGGCGCCGGCCGAAGGCACAAGCAACAAAGTTTCACACACCGAACGAAGCCTCGGGGGTTGATATGGCAGACGCGCACGCAAAACCACAACATGACTACCATCTCGTCGACCCGAGCCCGTGGCCGTTCCTAGGCTCGGTCGGCGCGCTGGTCACTGCGATCGGCGGCGTCTGTTACATGCAGTACCTCAAGGGCGGCGATTTCCCGATTTTCGGCTTCAACATCGCCAATCCGTGGCTGTTCTACATCGGCCTCTTGATCGTCATCTACACCATGTACGCCTGGTGGTCGGACACCATCAAGGAAGCGCATGAAGGCCACCATACGCGTGTAGTGTCGCTGCATCTGCGCTACGGCATGATCATGTTCATCGCTTCCGAGGTGATGTTCTTCGTCGCCTGGTTCTGGGCATTCTTCGACGCCAGCCTGTTTCCCGGCGAGGCACAGCAATACGCCCGCGCCGCCTTCACCGGCGGTGTCTGGCCGCCGAAGGGCCTCGAGGTTCTCGACCCCTTCCACCTGCCGCTCTACAACACCGTCATCCTGCTTTTGTCGGGCACCACGGTGACCTGGGCGCACCACTCGCTTATTCATGGCGACCGCAAGGGGCTGATCAACGGCCTGGTGCTGACCGTCGGTCTCGGCATGCTGTTCACCATGGTGCAGGCTTACGAGTACATGCACGCGCCGTTCGGCTTCAGGGATTCGATCTACGGCGCCACCTTCTTCATGGCGACCGGCTTCCACGGCTTCCATGTCATCATCGGCACCATCTTCCTGCTGGTCTGCCTGGTTCGCGCGATGAAGGGCGATTTCACCCCAAAGCAGCATTTCGGCTTCGAGGCGGCCGCCTGGTACTGGCACTTCGTCGACGTGGTCTGGCTGTTCCTGTTTGCGTCGATTTATGTGTGGGCATCGAGCGGCGCGGTGATCGAAGGTCACTGAAATCTTTTAAGGGAATGTGACGAGGCGGCTGCGGCGACGTGGCCGCCTTATCTTTTGGGGCGAACGGCACTAAGATATTGCAATGAGCGACGACAAGGCGATCTGGCCACCAATCGATCCGATTTCGGCCGGCCTGCACGGCCGCTGCCCGCGCTGCGGCGAGGGGCGGCTGTTCTCCGGTTTTCTCACCGTCGGCAAACGCTGCGCCAATTGCGGCCTCGACTATTCCTACGCCGATGCCGGCGACGGTCCGGCGGTGTTCGTCATCCTGATCATCGGCTTCATCGTCGTCGGGCTGGCGCTGTGGATGGAGGTGACGCTTAGTCCGCCGCTTTGGCTGCATCTCATGCTGTGGATACCGCTGACGCTGGTGCTATGCCTTGGGGCGCTTAGGCTGATCAAAGGCGTGCTTTTGACGCTGCAGTACCGCAACAAGGCGGCCGAGGGCAGGCTGGACCTCGGCGAATGAGCACGACATCCGGTTCGGTCGCAGGCCGTTCGCGGCCGAAGACGGCATTGCTGCTTGGCTTCGGCCTCGTGCTGTTCTTCATCTTGCTGGCGCTCGGCACCTGGCAGGTCCAGCGCCTGTACTGGAAAGAGGGTCTTCTCCAGACAATCGACCAGCGCACGCACTCGGCGCCCGTGCCGTTGGCCGAGGTCGAAAAAAGGTTCGCCGCCACCAGCGATGTCGACTACACGCCGGTGACGGCATCAGGCACTTTCCTGCATCAAGGCGAGCGGCATTTCTTCGCGACCTGGGAAGGCCAGTCCGGTTTCAATGTCTTCACACCCTTGCATCTGGAGGACGGCCGCTTCGTCCTGATCAATCGCGGCTTCGTGCCCTACGATCTCAAGGATGCGGCCAAGCGCCCGCAAAGCCAGGGTGCGGGCCAAGTGACGGTGACGGGGCTCGCCCGCAACCCGCTGCCGGCGAAGCCCTCGATGATGCTTCCCGACAATGATCCGCAGAAGAACATCTTCTACTGGAAGGATCGCGATGCCATGGCGGCGAGCGCGGGTCTGCCGGCCGGCGCGGGGCTGGTGCCATTCTTCATCGACGCGGACGCCACCCCGAACCCGGGTGGGCTGCCGGTCGGCGGTGTTACCGTTATCAACCTGCCGAACAGCCATTTGCAATACGCCGTAACCTGGTATGGCCTTGCCGCTGCCCTTGCCGGCGTCCTCATCTTCAGGCTTCGCCGCCCGGCGAAAGAGAAATGATCGCCGCTGGCGCCCTTGACAGGGCAGGGGTGCGCACCTCATTTCGCGCCTTGAGCTCACCTGGGTTCACGATACGACCAACCGGCCGGGAATCATGCTTCACACGACCACAAAGCCACCGCTGACGATAAGGCTCTGCCAGCCGCGAGGCTTCTGCGCCGGCGTCGACCGCGCCATCCAGATCGTCGTTCTGGCGCTGAAGAAATACGGCGCGCCGGTCTATGTCCGCCACGAGATCGTGCACAATCGCTACGTCGTCGAGGGGCTGCAAAGCCTGGGTGCGGTGTTTATCGAGGAACTCTCCGAGATACCGGCGGAGCATCGCCAGAGCCCGGTCGTCTTTTCGGCGCATGGCGTGCCGAAGTCGGTGCCGGCGGATGCCCAGGCGCGTAGCCTCTTCTATCTCGACGCCACCTGCCCGCTGGTGTCGAAGGTCCACAAGCAGGCGATGCGCCATCAGCGGCTTGGCCGCCACGTGCTTCTGATCGGCCATGCCGGCCATCCTGAAGTGATCGGCACGATGGGGCAATTGCCGGACGGCGCCGTCACCTTGATCGAGACCGAAGCTGACGCCGCGAAATTGGTGCCCGCCGACCCGCAGGCACTCGGTTTCGTCACCCAGACGACGCTCTCGGTCGAGGATACCGCCGGCATCATCCGCGTGCTTAAGGATCGTTTTTCCGATTTACATGCGGCGGCCGCGGAATCGATCTGCTATGCCACCACCAACCGCCAGGAAGCGGTCAAGGAGACCGCCGCGGGCGCCGATCTCTTCCTGATCGTCGGCGCCCCCAACTCCTCCAATTCACGGCGTCTTGTCGAAGTGGCCGAACGCGCCGGCGCCTCGATGTCACTCCTCGTGCAGCGCGCCTCCGAAATTCCGTGGACTGACATTGCCGGCATCTCGACGCTCGGCCTGTCGGCAGGCGCTTCGGCGCCGGAAATCATCGTCGACGAGATCATCGACGCCTTCCGGCAGCGCTTCAATGTGACGATCGAGCTGGCGGTGACGGCCACTGAAACGGAGGATTTTCCGGTGATGCGGGTCCTGCGCGACGTCGAACTGACGGCGGCCGACATGGCCTTCGTCAATGGGGCCGCGTAAGGTCCATGGCGGTCTACACCGACGTCAATGAAAGTGAGCTCGGCGCGTTCCTGAAGCCCTACCCGGTCGGCGATCTCCTGTCCTACAAGGGCATCGCAGAAGGCACCGAGAATTCGAATTTCCTGCTGCACACCACCAGCGGCTCCTACATCCTGACGCTCTACGAAAAGCGCGTCGACAAGGCCGACCTGCCGTTCTTCCTCGGCCTCATGGGCCATCTCGCGAGAAAAGGCATTTCGTGCCCGCTTCCGGTCACCGCGCACGACGGCACCGTCATCGGCGCGCTTGCCGGCCGGCCGGCGGTCATCATCACCTTCCTCGAAGGCCTGTCGCTGCGGCGACCGACGGCAGCGCATTGCGGTGAGGTCGGCAAGGCGCTGGCGCAACTCCATCTCGCGGGTCAGGACTTTCCCATGACCCGCCCGAACGCCCTTGCCATCGATGGCTGGCGTAAGCTGTGGAACGCGTCCCACGCGCGCGCCGACGAGGTCGAGCCGGGATTGGCGGCGGAAGTCGACGCCGACTTCGCCGATTTCGAGCGGAACTGGCCCAAAGGCCTGCCGAAAGGCATCATCCATGCCGATCTTTTCCCGGACAATGTCTTCTTCCTCGGCGAAAAACTGTCCGGGCTGATCGACTTCTATTTCGCCTGCAATGATCTCTACGCCTATGATGTCGCCACCTGCCTCAACGCCTGGTGCTTCGAGAAAGATTTTTCTTTCAACCTGACCAAGGGCACGGCGCTGCTTGCCGGCTACCAGAGCGTGCGACCCTTGAGCGGCGACGAGAAAGCCGCGCTGCCGATGCTGGCGCGCGGCTCGGCGCTGCGCTTCATGCTGACCCGACTTTACGACTGGCTGACTGTTGCCAACGGCGGGCTGGTCATAAAACGCGACCCGACCGAGTACATCCGCAGGATGCGCTTCCACCGGGCGATCAAATCCCCTTCCGAATACGGACTGACATGACCAAGCGCGTTGAAATCTTCACCGATGGTGCCTGTTCGGGCAATCCGGGGCCGGGCGGCTGGGGGGCGGTCCTGCGCTTCAACGGCGTCACGAAAGAACTGTCGGGCGGCGAGGCTGCTACCACCAACAACCGCATGGAACTTTTGGCCGCCATCTCGGCGCTCAATGCGCTAAAAGAACCCTGCGCCGTCGATCTTTATACCGACAGCAACTATGTCAAGGACGGCATTTTCAGCTGGATCGATGGCTGGAAGCGCAACGGCTGGAAGACGGCCGCCAGGCAACCGGTGAAGAATGCCGAACTGTGGCAGGCACTCGACGAGGCGCGCAGCCGTCATCAGGTCGTCTGGCACTGGGTCAAGGGCCATGCCGGCCATCCGGAGAACGAGCGTGCCGACGAGTTGGCGCGGCTCGGCATGGCGCCGTTCAAGAACAAGTCGGCCAGGCCCGCGCTCCTTTCGGCCAAGGAAAGCACCCAAGCCAAGCAGCCGGCAGCCAAGAAAATGGGGCGCTCGACCCAGAGCTACTAAACCAGTCTGGTCCCCCGTATTCAGCGGATCAGCAGCGCCGTGCCGAAAAGCCCGAGCGCGAACACCGTATGCGACACCAGGTTGAGGGCGCGGATCTGCATGGGGTTGGGGCGCTTTGATGCGGCCCAGCCGGCGCCCATGCCGGGTGCCAGCAGGAACCAGCCGGCGCCCACGGTGACGATGCCGAGGATGAAGGCCGGCAGGAAGGTCGGCGCCGCCAGCCACGCTGCGCCCGCCAAAACGGCAAGGATGATGCCGTAGACGATGCCGACAAAATAATGGAATGCCCAGCCCAACGCCGATTCATGCGCGTAGGGTGCTGCCTCGCCGATGTCGTCGTGGAAAACCTTGCCGTCCCTCAGATGCCAGACCCAGCGACCGACCAGCCCCCAGTTCGGCCGCGGCTGAGCAAACACCGTGTTCAGGAAAATCGCCCAGAAGTCCATGAGCGCCGTGGCGCCGATGCCGATCGCCACAGCGCGCCAGAAGATGTCAAACATCATTGAGGTCCCCCAAAAGCAGGCAGTCCCGAAGAGCCAGCGCACGATCCCGAAAACCGGAATGGGCTTTCGCAAAGTTTCATGCGGCCGATTCGAAAGTCTTGAAGCGTCCTTTGGACGCGCGACGTTCTAAAAGGCGGCTGCGGCAATTCCCGGCCTATGCTGTCGCCAAAACGGAAAGCTGTCCGAGAATGTGAGCCGCACCGGATTCATCAACGCCAGGCTTTGTCTCGACATTGAGCGCGATGACCTTGCCGTCGTCGACGATCATCGAGAACCGCTTCGAACGCAGTCCCATGCCACCGCCGGAGAGGTCGGCGTCGAGGCCGATCGACTTGGCGAAGTCGCCATTGCCGTCGGCAAGGTAAAGGATCTTGCCTTCCCCGCCGCTGAAGCGGGCCCAAGCGCCCATGACGTGAACATCGTTGACGGCGACTACGGCGATGGTGTCGACGCCACGCGCCAGGATGGCATCGAAATTATCCAGATAGCCGGGCAGATGGTTGTTGCTGCAGGTCGGCGTGAAAGCGCCGGGAACGGCAAACAGCACAACCTTCTTTCCCGAGAAAATCTCGGCCGTCGTGATCGGTTTTGCCCCGTCGGCAGTCATCGTCTTGAAGGTCGCTTGGGGCAGCTTGTCGCCAACGGATATCATCATGATGGTCCTCATTTGACAAATAAAGGGAGTATCCTTGCGATAACGAACTCAGACTTTTCCCGCAACCGTTTGGGGAGCCTGGAGCAAAAGGATGTTCGACCTGAACATCCTTTGCTCGGGATCAAGGGAAAGGCAGCTGTCCCTCGACCGCGCCGACCGCAGTTGTCAGCGTGTAGTAAAGTCCGCCATCCGTCGGCGTCGTCGTCGGCCTGTCGAGGATCGGCACGGTAAACACCAGCTTGCCGTCCTTTTCGCTGCGAGCCGGCACGCCGAACATGTAATCCCGCTCACCCGCGACGAAGAAATCCGCCGCCTTCGGATTGCCCGGAAAGCTCGCCTCGACAATCAGTGTCTCGTGGTCGCCTGGTAGCATATTGATGCCGAAATCGGGCCTTGCGGGGGCAGGCAGGGTTGCGAGGGCCGCCTTCACCAAAGCGGCGTCTTCGACATTGTCCGGATCGGAGCCCGGATCGACGGTCAGCCTCGTCTGCACCGGGATGCAGATCGTCTCGCAAATGCCGAGAAAGATATCGGCATCGATGACGGCCGGCTCGTTCGGCGCCGACAACGTGAACGTCACCGGCAGCGAAACCGGATGGTCATAGCCGGCCCATTTGCCGTAGCCGTCGTCGTGGCGCTGGGGCGGCGGAAACGAAAAAATCGCGTTAGCAATGTTGGTGCTGGCCGAGACATCGATTTGCGGCGGCACGCCCGCGTCGCCCGGATCGCGCCAGTAGGTTTTCCAGCCAGGCTTGAGCGCAATATCGAGGACGCCATGGATGCGCCCGGCTTCGTCGGGCTTGCCGGTGGTCACAAGCCGCACTTTGCCGCCTTCGGTGTTGTACCAGATCGACGAGGAGGCTGCAGCGGGAAGGCCGGTTCCACATCCAACAGCGGCGCTGAGCAGCAGGACTTTCAAGCTTTGCATGGCGGTGATTTGAGCGTCCGTTCATGGCTGCGCAATGATTTCATGGCTTCGCTGTTATCATATTTGCGTGACCTTAGATGCAAAGCCGAGACCAAATCGCGCGCGGCACATCTTTTCGGCGCTTCCAAAACGCGTTACGCTGCCTGTCATGGACTTGTTGCGCCACAAGAAGATGGTCGCAGGACGCGGCTTTCTCGACGACCAGTTCCTGATTGCCATGCCCGGCATGAAGGACGACCGCTTCACGCGCTCCGTCATCTACATCTGCGCGCACAGCGACGAAGGCGCGATGGGCCTGATCATCAACCAGACGCAGCAGATGCTGTTTCCGGATCTTCTCGTCCAGCTCGGCATCATGAACGAACAGGAGGCGATCCGCTTGCCCGCGCAGGCCCGTGACTTCGTCGTGCGCAACGGCGGACCGGTCGACCGCAGCCGCGGCTTCGTCCTGCATTCGGGCGACTACCGGGTGGAATCGTCGCTGACCGTCTCCGACGAGATCTGCCTGACCGCGACCGTCGACATATTGCGCGCCATTTCGTCGGGCCGCGGACCTCGGCACGCGCTGATGGCGCTCGGCTATTCGGGCTGGGGCGCCGGCCAGCTGGAAAGCGAAATCGCCGAGAACGGCTGGCTGACCTGCCCGGCAACTGCGGAGCTTCTGTTCGATACCGACATCGAGCGCAAATACGACCGGATTCTCGCTTCGATCGGTATCGACCTCGCGCATCTCAGCGTCGCTGCCGGTCACGCCTAGTGCTGAAAACCTGACACCATCGCCAGCCGTTTGCCCAAATCGTAGACGATATTCTCGATACCGGCTGTCCAGGACAGGTCAGCCTCTTTCACGCGGGTTTCGACATCGCTGTATTTGCCGATGCGGGCTTCCAAGAAGGAGCGCATGCGCTGGTGAAACTGGCCGACGGTGAGCTGTTCTCCCTTGACCCTGAACATCGCGGTATTGAACCGCGCCGCCTCGGGGAAGATTTTGCTGGCTTTGGCATTGGGCGTTTCGTCGGCGTTCGACAGGAGGTTTGCTGCGCCGTTGGTGCCAAGGAAATGGGGGAGGTAAAGATCCCGTTCGTCCATGGCCTTCTCGAGACGGGCTTCGATGCGTTCCCTGGCCGCAAGAAGGTTCTTGGCCGCAAGTGCTGCCGACAGATAGGGATCGCGCCTGAATTGAAGGATGCGCTCTTCTTCGGCCTTGTCGTCGACGAAATGGTGTTCGCGCTTGCCCTCGAGGCGGATCCGGATCAGTTCCGCTTCGTCGCCCAGGCCGAACTCTGCACCGTAGTCCTTCACGGCCTCGAGCCATGTCTGGTCGAGGAACTGCATAAGACCAAGCGCCGACCCTTTAGGCGGGCGGTTGTTGATGTCGAAGGAGGATTCCTTCTCGGCGATCGCGAAAAGGGTGTCGGCAGGAAATTGGGTGTCCTTGGCTGCACGCAGAATCTCGCTGGCAATGTACTGGGACACCTTGTATTCGCCGAACTCGTGCACCGACATGCCTACGACGATCTGTTCCGCGCCTTTGGAAAGGATGGAGACGGTGCCCTTCAATGCATCGGCCAAGGTGCCTTCTCCCTTGCGTCGGGAGGTCGATATGGTCCCCGGATCGATGATGTCGAACTCGGGCGCGGCCGAGAGGAAACCCAGAGCGGAGGACGGAACAGCAGTGGCAACCGCGGCTTCGGTCGCTCCGTTGACCAAGGCTCCCGAATAGACCGGCCATGGCATGGCTGCCAGTGTCGCCGCCAAGCCAAGCCCCGCGATCCTTTTCGACAAAGGCCGCACGCCCGAAAGAATGACGCCTCCGCAAGCAAAGAATTCACGTGTTCTTTGGAGTGACGCCAAGTCCTCCTCCGTTCCTTGTCTGTCCCAGGTATTTTGGGAAGATCTATTTCCAACGTTGAGCCGTCAACGTCGAAAAGACAAGAAGAACGGTCAGTGCCTCCGCTAGCTAGTCATGGATAATGGCGGTACAATGGCCGCAGTGCGGCGAAATAATTCGTAATGTACAATGGGTTGATTTTTACCGAGCGTTGCGTAGGCAATGCGTTGCTTGTGAAGAGAGATCATTTACCCTTTGGCTGTCGCCAGATTGGTGCTGAGCTCGAAGGCTAGTTTCGACCCGTTGGTGTACGGCTGCAGCACGGGCGCACTCTCGCTCACGATCTCCTCCACGACGCGCTTGCGTTCCTGATCGTCCATTTCCTTGGCTAAAGAACTCATCCCGACCAGCGCCATCGTATTCAAATGCAGGAAGGGTGCGCCTTCCCCGAAATGGATGGTGCGCGAAATAGTCCTTGATCGGACCTCGTGGAAGCCGGCGTCTCGCAGCAGCGCCTCAAGTGGCGCCGCTTCCCCGAAGCTGTACCGTTGATCGGCGATGGCGCCCAGGTGGCGCTCCGCCACGCGGCGCAGTTCGCGAAAGAACGGGATTTCGTCATCCGGGCGCCACGTGGCAAGCGCCAGCCTACCACCCTTCGCCAGCGCGCGACGCATCTGCGCCGCCGCCGCGGGTTTGTCGGGAAAGAACTGCAGTCCTTGCTGGCAGACGACCACGTCGAACGTCTCACCGTTACGCAGAGGCAGCTCGCCGGCATTGCCCCGACGCCAGTCAATGGCTGGTTCTACAGCCCGCGCCACGGCAAGCATGTCCAGGCTGATGTCGACGCCGACGATGTATCCGGCTTCACCGAGCCGCTCTCTTGCAACGCGCGCCACTATTCCTGTTCCGCAAGCGATATCGAGTACGCGATCGCCCGAAGACAATTCCAGCTCGTCAAGAGCCAACTCGGCCCATGGACGGAAGAGAGGGCCGACGAGCCACCGCTCGTACATTTCCGGGAAACTTGCCTGGTTCATTGCGTAACTGGGCAAGGTCATAATTGTCCTCCCTCAGATTTCCATCCGGCCATCGCGAGTCTTCTCCGCTGTTCCTTGGCCGCGTACGATTCCAACCAAGAGAAAGTTGCAGCCGTTTAGGAGAAAGAGAGAAGCATCTCAAACCAGCAGCAGCTCAAGCTTCAGCAATAACGCCTAGCCTGGCCAATCGAAACTTTGGGCAGCTCGGACCATTGCCGCCGTCGCCGGGCTATAGGGCCGGCCCGGAACGCTAGCCAGGGACACCGTGCGTGCCACCGCGGGTTCGATCAGCGGGCGCTGCAGAAGTTCAGGCGATGTCACCGAATATTCAGGCATGAAGGCGAAGCCGATCCGCGCCAGCACCATTGATTGGACCCAATCCTCGCGCTCGGAACGAAAGCGGGCATAAAGGCTAACGTTTCTTTCCCGGCACACCCCCATCACAAGGTCCCGCATTTCGCAGGACAGACGATCGACATAGGGTTCTTGAGAGAGGTCGACCAACTTGATTGCATCGAGGGTCGCAAGCCGGTGATCCGGCGCGAATACGACGACGTAACGCTCACTGTAGAGATCATGGACGCGGAAAGCCGCTCCCAATCCCTCCAGCGGATTGAGAACGGCCAGATCGAGATCGCCATGCTCAAGCCTGTTTTTCAGTTCCTGAACGCTCGCTTCGCTAACTTCAAGCTCGACGCCATGATAGTCGCGCTGGAACTTTGCGAGGAACCGGGCGAGCTTCACATGGCCGATGGTCGACATCACGCCGAGGCGGATCGGCACCTGATTGAGTAGCCTAAAATTATCGGCAAGCGTCCTGGTTGCGTGGGCCTCCTGCATGATCTGCTGAAGATGCGGCAGAATGGAGCGCCCGAACTCACTCAGGAGGACGCGCTTTCCCTCGCGGTGGAACAAGGGCGCGCCAAGCTCATCCTCGAGCGTCTTGACCGCTTTGGTGAGCGCCGGCTGAGACACATTGCAATCGGTGGCGGCCTTGGTGAAATTCAGTATTTTCGCGGCCGCAAGCACGTAGCGGACCTGAAACATCTCCATGGCGAGCCCTCCCGAGGCGGTTCCACGAAACGACATTATAGCCCCTTCATCGATAACTGTCGGCTATCGATCGATAGAAAAAATGTCGTTTTCTTTCGCCCGCCATTGCATTCAACTCCTGTAGTCACTGAACTAGGAGGAGATCTGGAAATGACCGTCTATATGGTGGAACGCGACCTCAAGGGCATCAGCATGGAAGCTCTGGGAGATGCACAGAAGGCGGCGATCAGCAAGGCCGCTGAGATGACGTCCAACGGCACCGACATCAGCTATCTGCGCTCGACCTTCGCACCGGAGGACGGGCGCTGCATGTGCCTGTTTGACGCTGTCTCCAATACCGACGTGAAGCGTCTAAACGACGATGCAGGACTGCCCTATCACAGAATCGTGCCGGCGCTCGATCTGACCCCATAAGGCCATCACGACCGGGCTCGTGATGACCATCCGGGCCCGGTGTTCTGGAGAAGTCTTGCGCAGCGCGCGAGGCTAATCATTTGGAACGGCGGGAAGACCAACGACGTTCGTGCATAACTGCATTCGCTAGCGACAGGTTCAACGCTTGTTGTTCCCGAAGTCGGAGGCGTCCATGTTTGGGAACTCGGGCATCATTCTTCTGCCTGGCCCGCTTGAGCGTCGTGTGGACACTCTTGCGCAGTCGTTTATGCGCCAGCGGCTCGGATCTCAGATGGATTTCTCGATCCCGCAAAGCGAGCCGGCGCTGTTGCCGCCCAGCTCGGTGTCCTGGCGTATTTTCAAGAACCCTGTTGCGCTGTTCGTCGGTGGGGTTACTGCGGTGCTGCTCGAATTGGCGGAGCCGCGGGTTCGCGACGCCATTTGGCAGCACAGCACATTCCGCTCCCATGCGCTCCAACGATTACAGCGCACTGGCCTCGCTGCCTTGGTCACTGTCTATGGCCCCCAAACCAAGGCTAAGGCCATGATCGAAGGTGTAGTCAGGATGCATGGCCGCGTTTCAGGTCGAACCAGCGAAGGTGAGCCATACCACGCCACCGACCCGGAGTTGCTGGACTGGGTGCAAGCGACGGCCGAGTTTGGTTTCATGGAGGCGTATCACGTCTATGTGCATCGTCTGCATTTTTTCGAACGGGACGCGATGTTTGCTGAGGCTCGCCCCGTCGCGCTTCTCTATGGTGCGGTTGACGCGCCCACGTCTCAGGCCGAGCTTTACGCGCTGTTCGACGTGATGAGGCAAAGACTAGTCGCGTCGCCGATCATCTTGGAATTCCTGGAGATCATGGAAGAAGTTCCCGCCTTGCCGGGAGTGGCTCGACCGCTTCAGCGGCCATTTCTGAAGGCGGCAGTCGAGATCCTACCCCGCTGGGTCCGCGAGCGGTTGGCGCTCGGCGACCGCTGGACCCTGAAGCCGTGGGAGCGTGCTTTTGTGAAGATGACGGCTGCAATCTGCGAGAGCATCGTGCTCCCCTCATCACCAGCCGTCCAGTCATGCCGTCGCCTCGGTCTTTCCGAGAGCTATCTCTATCGCCGCCGTTAATTCAGGCTTCCAACATTGGTAGAGCCACGCCACGGGTCGGGAGTTAAAGTTTTCGATACTGCGGACCAGAAGGGTTGACTTGCAACCTCCGAGCGCCGGGAAGCGGCCGGCATAAGGCCGCTCTGGTTAGGAAGGGTCGTTCTCTGCCATTCCAAGCGGGTACGCATGTCGCCCAAAAAATGCTCAGCGGATTTGGGACAACGACATGCGCAAAAATCAAGCCTGAGTCAGCGGATACTGTTCCTTCAGCGTCTTCAGCACCTGATCGCCGGGCATCGGTGCGCCGAACATGAAGCTCTGCACATATTCGCAGCCCATCTGGCGCAGTTCGAGCGCATCGCTTTCGTCCGAAATGCCTTCGGCCACGACCGAAAGGCCGAGCTCATGCGCCATATTGACCATGGATTTGAGCAGCACCGCGCGCTTCGGTGTCGAGTCGTCGACAAAGCTCTTGTCGATTTTGATCGTGTCGAAGGGGAAGCGCGTCAGATAGGCTAGCGATGAGTAGCCGGTGCCGAAATCGTCCAGCGACAGGCCGATACCAAGCTTCTTCAGCTTGTTCAGCACATGGGCTGTCTGCTCGGGATTGTCCATCACCAACGATTCGGTGAGTTCGAGCCGGAAGCAGCGCGGCTTTAGATTGGCTCGCGCGATCACCGAGCGGACGTCGCTGACCAGATCGCGGCGGATGAGCTGACGGCTGGACAAGTTGACCGAAACCGACAACGGCGCATCGCCGATCTGCTTTTGCCAGCCCGCCAGATCTTCGGCGGCCTGTTGCATGGCAAAAAGGCCAAGCTGCACGATCAGGCCGCAGCTCTCGGCGACCGGGATGAAATCGCCCGGCGGGATCATGCCGCGGCGCGGATGGTCCCAGCGCAAAAGCGCCTCGAAGCCGGCAACGCTGCCGTCTTCGAGCCGCACGATGGGCTGGTAGGCTAGTGTGAATTCGCGCCGTTCGATGGCGCGGCGCAGGTCGGACTCGAACTGCAGCCGGTCGGTGCCGACGGTCCGGAAGGCGGGGCGGAACGGCTCGATCCTGTCGCCGCCGAAACGCTTGGCCTGGTGCATGGCAAGCTCGGCGTCCTTGACCATGTCCTCGGCTGAGCTCTGCGCCGAGGTCCAGGTGACCAGTCCGATCGAGGCGGTCAGCACAATCTCGCGTTTGGCAAAGGTGATCGGATTGTTGATCGCATGCTTGATGGCGTCCGCGACCGCCGCGATGCGGGCCGGGTCCTGTTCAGAAAGCAGCATCAGCGCGAACTGGTCGCCGGCAAAGCGCGACAGCGAATCCTTCGGCTTGAGCAGCCGGTGCAGGCGGCGCGCAATGGTCAGCAGGATGGTATCGCCGGCCGAGATGCCGAGCCCGTCATTGACCTGCTTAAACCGGTCGATGTCGATGACGAAGACGGTCGGACGCACCTTCTCTTCCGTGCGCGCGATCGAGATGATCGCCTCCAGCCGGTTCATCAGCAATTCCCGGTTCGGCAGGCCGGTGAGATTGTCATGCACGGCATCGTGCAGCAGCCTCTCCTCTGACTTTTTCTGCTCCGTCACGTCGACCATGGTGCCGACGCAGCGGATGACCTCGCCGTCCGATCCGATCACCGGCCGAGCGCGCAGCGAAAACCAGTGATAGTGCCCGTCGGCGCCGCGCAGGCGGAAGTTCTGCGACACGCGGCCGCGCCGGTGTTCGAGCACCACGTCGAGCGTCGTGCGGAACGTGTCGCGATCGTCGGCATGCAGCACCGGCAGCCAGTTGCGGGCGGCCCCGCCCAGACTGTCGGGCGCAAGGCCAAGCTGGATGCTGACATCCGGCTTGGTGACGACGCGGTCGCGCATCACGTCCCAGTCCCAAACCGTGTCGCCCGATCCGGCGACGGCCAGCGCCTGCCGTTCGAGATCGGAGAACAGACCCTGATGCAGCGCGCCACCGGCAAAGGCGTGCTGCATGACGGTGAAGCCGATCAGCAGGATGATGAGGATCAGCCCGCCGCCCAGCGCCGGCTGGGCAATGTCGTTGTCGAGCATGCCGGTGATCGCCATCCACGACCCGCATAGCCACAACAAGACCATGACCCAACTGGGCACCAGCATGATGGCACGGTCGTAGCCGCGTATGCCGAGGAAAATGATCAGGCCGAGGCCGGTCAGGGCGGTGGCGGCGAAGGACAGCCTGGCGATGCCGGCGGCGACCGCCGGATCGACGATGGCCACACCCGCGATCAGCACCAGCCCAAGAATCCAGACCAGCGCGCCGTAGCTGAAATGGCCGTGCCATCGGTTGAGGTTGAGATAGGCGAACAGGAACACCACGAAGGTCGCCGCAAGCGCCACCTCCGTTCCGGCTCGCCACATCTGCTCGTTGCCGGGCGATATTTCCAGGACCTTGTTGAGAAAGCCGAAATCGATGCAGATATAGGCGAGCACCGCCCAGGCGAGTGCGGCGGTAGCCGGGAACATCGAGGTTCCCTTGACGACGAAAAGGATGGTCAGGAACAACGCCAGAAGGCCGGCGATGCCGATGACGATGCCGCGAAACAGCGTGTAGGAATTGACCGAGTCCTTGTAGGATTCCGGATCCCACAGATAGACCTGCGGCAGTTTGGGCGAGGCAAGTTCGGCAATGAAGGTGATCACCGTTCCGGGATTCAGCGTCACCCGGAACACATCGGCGTCGGGGCTGGTCTGGCGGTCGAGCGCGAAGCCCTCGCTGGGCGTGATCGCGGCAATGCGGGTCGAGCCGAGATCCGGCCAGAAGATGCCGGAATTCACCAGCCGGAAATGCGGTGCGACGATCAGCCTGTCGAGCTGCTGGTCGGTGGTGTTGGCTAGCGCGAACACCGCCCAGTCGCCGGTCGAGCGCGCATCATTGGCCTCGACCTCGATGCGCCGCACGATGCCGTCCGGTCCCGGCGCGGTCGACACCTGGAAGTTCTCGCCCTGGTTGCGGTAGATTTCGACCGCGCCCGAAAGGTCGAGCGCCACGTCGTCGCGGGCGATCTTGATCGGTTCGACGGCGAAGGCCGAGGACGCCGCGCAGAGCGTGACGATTGCCGTCAGGACAAAGGCGAACAGCGACCCGATTCGCAGGAAATTCGTCAAAAATCAGTCCTTCGTTCCCGCGCCGGGCAGATCGTCCTCGATCCGGGCGTAGAGGTAATGGTCCTGCCAGATGCCATTGATCCTGAGATAGGATCGCAGAAGTCCTTCGCGCCGGAATCCGGCTTTTTCAAGCACGCGGATCGACCGGGCGTTGTCGGGAATACAGGCAGCTTCGATCCGGTGCAACCTCAGCGTATCGAAGGCGAAGCGCGTCACCACCTTGACCGCGTCGGTCATCAGGCCGTGGCCGCTGTAGCGCTCGCCGATCCAGTAGCCGATATGGCCGCTTTGCGCGACGCCGTGGCGGATATTGCCGAGGGTGATTCCGCCGACAAGCTTGCCGCTGCTTTTGTCGAAGATGAAGAAGGCTATGGCCGTTCCCTGCGCGTAATCTTCGCGGTAACGGCTGAGGCGATGCCGCCAGGCCGTGCGGTCGAGCTCGTCGGGGTTCCACCGCGGCTCCCACGGCTCCAGGAAGCGGCGGCTTTCCCCGCGCAGCACCGACCATTCGCGATAGTCGTTGGTCAGCGGCACGCGCAGCGTGACGCGATCGCCCTTCAGTGCCGGCAGGTCACGGCGAAAGAAAGGAAGCGCGAACATGACGCTTTGATGGACTTAGCCGGCGAGCTTTCGGGCCGTGGTCTGCGTGCCCGAAAGCGACTCAAGGACCGCCTCATAGGGAGCGAGCGTGCCCACCGGTCCGACGGCAGTCAGCGTCGGCTTGGTTGAAAACAGCCGTGACGACAGGTCCGTCAGCCGCTCGACCGTCAGCGCCGACAGCCGTTCCATCAGCTCTTCCTTGGCGATCGGCCGGCCGAACAGAAGCATTTGCCGGGCGATCTGCGAGGCGCGGCTGGCCGGGCTTTCGGCGGACATGATCAGGCCTGCGCGATACTGGGCGCGTGCCCGGTCGAGTTCCTCCTGCAGGATGTTCTCGCCGGCCTTCTGCAACTCGTCGATGACCACCGGCACCAATTCGGCGATGTCGCTCTGCCCGGTCGCGGCATGGACGCCGAATATGCCGGTGTCGGAAAACCCCCAGTGGAAGGCATAGACCGAATAGCACAGCCCGCGTTTTTCGCGGACCTCCTGGAAAAGGCGCGACGACATGCCGCCGCCAAGGATCATCGACAGGACCTGCGAGGCGTAGAAATCGCGCACATGATAGGCGCGGCCCTCGAACCCCAGCACGATCTGCGCGTCCATCAGGTCGCGGTCCTCGCGGAAATCGCCGCCGACATATTGCGCATATTCCGGCATCGTGTTGTCGGACTTGCTGCGGAAACCGCCGAGGTGCTTCTCGACCTCACGCACGAAATTGTCGTGCTTGATGTCGCCGGCGGCGACGACCACCATGCGTTCGGCGCCATATTGCCGTTCGATGAATTTGTGCAGTTGCTTCGAGGTGAACGATTTGACGGTTTCCGGCGTGCCGAGGATGGAACGGCCGATCGTCTGGTGGCGGAAGGCCGTCTCGGTGAAACGGTCGAAGACGATGTCGTCGGGCGTGTCGTGAGCGGCGCCGATCTCTTGCAGGATCACATGCTGCTCGCGCTCTAGCTCCTGCGGGTCGAACTCGGATTCCTGCAGGATATCGGAGAGGATATCGACGGCCAGGGGCACGTCGTCGCTCAGCACCCTGGCATAATAGGATGTGGTCTCGACACTGGTGGCGGCATTGATCTCGCCGCCGACATCCTCGATTTCCGAGGCGATCTCGAAGGCGCTGCGCCTTCTGGTTCCCTTGAACGCCATGTGTTCAAGCAGGTGGGCCATTCCGTGCTCTTCGTTACGCTCGTTGCGGGCGCCTGATTTGACCCAGGCACCAAGAGCGACGGATTCGAGGCTTGGAAGGGTTTCGGTGGCGACTGTCAGGCCGTTCGACAGACGGCTTACCTCAACACCCATATAGCTAATACTCCCTAACTTGCCGCCCGCGTGTGACGGCTAACATAATCTTCCACCATTTTCAGGTCGGATGGAAGTACCGTGTATTTTTCCTCTGATGTCATCAACCCGCCTAGCCACGCGGGCAGGGCAGGCGACACGCCGCTGGCGGCTTCGACGGCAGCCGGGAATTTTGCCGGATGGGCGGTGCCGAGCACCACCATGGGCACGGCCTTGGTGGCCTTCGCACCCGCAACATGCATGGCCGCGGCCGTGTGCGGGTCGAGCAAATAATCACTGGCGTCGAGCGTCGAGCGGATCGTGGCGGCGACTTCGTCCATCGTCGAACGGCCAGCATCGAATTCGGAGCGGATCCTGGCGATCTCGCCCGCTTCGATGGCGAAGGCGCCGGACTGCTTGAGGCCGCTCATGTAGCGCCGCACGGTCGAGGCATCGCGACCGGCCGCCTCGAACAGCAGGCGCTCGAAATTCGACGAGACCTGGATGTCCATCGACGGCGACGTGGTCGAAAAGACGCCTTTCGTGCGGTACTCGCCGCTCGACAGCGTGCGCGCCAGAATGTCGTTGTCATTGGTCGCGATGATAAGCCGCTCGATCGGCAGCCCCATCTTCTTGGCGGCGTAGCCGGCGAAGATGTCGCCGAAATTGCCGGTCGGCACCGTGAAGGAAACCGGCCGGTCGGGCGCGCCGAGCGACAGCGCCGATGAGAAATAATAGACGATCTGGGCCATGATGCGGGCCCAGTTGATCGAATTGACGCCCGACAGCGACACCTGGTCGCGAAAACCGTGATCGTTGAACATGTCCTTCACCAGGCCTTGGCAGTCGTCGAAATTGCCTTCGACCGCCAGTGCATGGACATTTGCCGCGGTGGACGTCGTCATCTGCCGCTGCTGCACCGGCGAGACCCGGCCGTGCGGGAAAAGAACGAAGATGTCGGTCCGATTGCGCCCGGCGAAGGCATCGATGGCAGCCCCGCCGGTGTCGCCTGATGTGGCGCCGACAATGGTGGCGCGCTGGTCGCGTTCGGCAAGCACATGGTCCATCAGCCGGGCGAGAAGCTGCATGGCGACGTCCTTGAAGGCAAGTGTCGGGCCGTGGAAGAGTTCCAGAACGAACATGTTCGAGCCGGTTTGCACCAGCGGGCAGACCGCCTCGTGGCGAAAGGTCGCATAGGCTTCACGCACCAGGCGTTCGAACACCGGCATCGCGATCTCGTCGCCGAGAAACGGCGACAGCACGCGGATGGCGAGGTCGGGATAGGCAAGGCCGCGCATGGCGCGGATCTCTGCCGCCGAAAACTGCGGCCAGGCATCAGGCACATAAAGTCCGCCATCGCGTGCCAGACCCAACAGCACCGCGTCGGAAAATCCAAGCACGGGCGCTTCCCCGCGGGTACTCACATATTGCATCGTTACATGTCCATTGCTGCCGGGCGGCTTCATCCGCGCCAAAGTGGTTAATTTCCGCGCTTGCTCAGTCGCATTTTTGCCGCGCGGTTGATATACGTCACCCGCTTTGCGAGAGGGAAGTGCAGTTCATGGCGTTTCATTCATTCAACGGTCGTTTTGTCGCGGGTCTGGCCCTCGCTGGCTTTATGCTTACCGCCGCCGGCTGCCAATCAGGCGGCAGTAGCATTCTGGGCTTCGGAAAAAAGGACACGACACCGCCACCACCTCCGGACCCGAAGGTTCTTTCCAGCCAACTGCTGGCCTATTGTCCGAAAGTGACGCTGCGCGACGGCACCGCTTTCTTCAACACCTATGCCAAGGGCAACCAGAAGCCCAAGAAAAAAGCCGCCGCTCAGGACGCCGAGGCTGCTGCGCTCGACGCGAGCAGCGATCAGCAGGACGATTCGGCGAAGGTCATCTATCAGGCCTCGATCACCGATGTGACCCGCGACTGCAACCGTGCCAACGGCTCGCTGACGATGAAGATCGCCGTCGCCGGCAAGGTCGTTCCGGGACCGATGTTCAGCCCGGGCACGATCACAATGCCGATCCGTATCGCAGTGATGCATGGCACCGAGGTGCTTTACTCGCAGCTTCATCAACATCAGGTCCAGGTTACCAATCCCTCGAGTGCCACCCAGTTCGTCTTCACCGATTCGAACGTCGTCGTTCCCGAGCCCACTGCGCAGGACTATCAGGCGTTCGCCGGCTATGACGAAGGCCCGGCGAAGAAGACCGACAAGAAGATTGCCGCAGCCGAATAGCGGCGGCATTGGGGCCGCCTCCGGTCGGAGGCGTATGCATCACGCATCCGACCATTCCGACAGGGCGGCGATCACGCTTTTCAGTTCCGCCCAGCGGCGGATGACCGTTTCGGCGCCGGCCTCGGTCAGCGCGTCGGCATGCCCGGGATAGCTGTGCGCCGCGCCGGTAAAGCCGATAACGCGCATGCCGGCTGCCCTGGCGCCGGTCACGCCATGCACGGAATCCTCGATGACGAAGGTGTTGGCCGGATCGGCCTTGAGCTTTGCCGCGGCAAAGAGAAACACGTCTGGGGCAGGCTTGGACTTTCCGCTCGGTGTTTCCAGAGAGGAAAAAATCCGGCCGTTGAAAAACGGCAGCAGATGCACCTTCTCCAGCATGAATTCGATCCGCTCGGAGCGAGAATTCGAGCAGATGCAGCGCGGCGCCGTCACCGCGGCGACCGCCTCGTGCACCCCGTCGATGGCGCGCACATCGCTGCGCAGCCTGCGGTCGACCAGGTCTTCGGCACGATCGATCAGCGAGGCCTGGAACGGGATGCGGGACTTCTCCTCGACCCGCATCATGATGTCCTTGAAGGTCAGCCCGGCATAGGTTTCGGAAATCTCCTCGGCCGATATCTCGTAACCGGCCGATGTCAAAAGCTCGGCTTCGATGCGCGCGGCGATGATTTCGGAATCGACGAGCACGCCGTCGCAATCGAAGATGACAAGGTCTGGCTGGGGCATTGGCGATCCGGAAAGCGGGAGGGAGGAGGCTGAGACGCTCAGGCGGCGCGGCATACACCAACAGGCGGGCCTTCGCAAATTACCTGTGGTCCGAACCCTCAGCCTTCACCGAATATTTACGCTGATCGGTAACCATAACAGGGAGTAAACAGTAACGCGTGCTTTGGGTGTCACAATGTCTGCCGTGCGTCTTCTAGACGACCTTTCCCATGCTCCCCAGCAATCCGAATGGCTGGATACGATCCTGAAGGGCGATTGCGTCGCCGCGCTCGACCGGCTGCCCGAAAAGTCCATCGACGTGATCTTTGCCGATCCGCCCTACAATCTGCAGCTCGATGGCGATCTGCACCGGCCCGACCAGTCCAAGGTCGATGCGGTCGACGATGACTGGGATCAGTTCGCGAGTTTTGAGGTCTACGACGCCTTCACCCGCGCCTGGCTGCTGGCGGCGCGCCGCGTGCTGAAACCGAACGGCACCATTTGGGTCATCGGCTCCTACCACAATATTTTCAGGGTCGGCGCCAAGATGCAGGATCTGGGGTTCTGGATCCTCAACGATGTCGTGTGGCGCAAGACCAATCCGATGCCGAATTTCCGCGGCCGTCGCTTCCAGAACGCCCATGAGACGATGATCTGGGCCTCGCGCGATCAGAAGGGCAAGGGTTATACCTTCAACTACGAAGCGCTGAAGGCGTCGAATGACGACATCCAGATGCGCTCCGACTGGCTGTTTCCGATCTGCACCGGCGGCGAGCGCCTGAAGAACGAAAATGGCGACAAGCTGCATCCGACGCAGAAGCCCGAAGCGCTGCTCGCCCGCATCATGATGGCCTCGACGAAGCCCGGCGATATCGTCCTCGATCCCTTCTTTGGCTCCGGCACCACCGGCGCGGTAGCCAAGCGCCTCGGCCGCCATTTCGTCGGCATCGAGCGCGAGCAGGCCTATATCGACGCCGCCAACGAGCGCATCGATGCAGTCCGGCCGCTGAGCGGCGCCGATCTTACCGTGCTTACCGGCAAGCGCGCCGAGCCGCGGGTTGCCTTCGTCAGCCTCATCGACACCGGGCTGATGTTGCCGGGTGCCACGCTCTATGACGCCAAGAAGCGCTGGGCGGCCAGGGTACGCGCCGACGGCACGGTGGCGATTGGCGACAGCGCCGGATCGATCCACAAGATCGGGGCGGAAGTGCAGGGGCTGGACGCCTGCAACGGCTGGACCTTCTGGCACTATGAGCGCAGCGGCGGCCTGACCCCGATCGACGAGCTTCGCCGCATCGCCCGTCTCGGCATGGAGCGGGCAGGGGCCTGACGACGGATTCTATGGATCCGTCATGTTAAAGCGGATTATCAATCGGCCTGTCGAAGTGATTCAAATCACACTCTGATCCCCAACCCTCTAAGGTCCGCCTCGAGCGTCTTAGCGTCGGTGAACAGCACCGACTGCCAGCCAGCCGCCTTGGCACCTTCGACATTCTTCTGGCTGTCGTCGATGAACAGCGTGGCCGCCGGCTCCAGGCCGAAGGCGGCGACGTGATGATCGTAGATGCCGCGATCCGGCTTGATCAGGCCGATCTCGCCCGAAATGGTCACCCCGCGCGGACGGTTGAGGAAGTCGAAACGCTGCCGGGCTTCGGCGAGCGTATCGGAGGCGAAGTTGGTCAGCATGGTGACATCGTGGCCGCTTTCGATCAGACCGACCATAATGGCGACGCTGTCCTCATAGGCATGAGGCACCATCTCATGCCAGTGGCGGCGGAAATTGCGGATGTTTTCGGCATGGTCGGGATGCTCGGCGATCAGCAGGGCCTCGGCTTCTTCCCATTTCCGCCCGCGATCCTGCTCGATGTTCCAGTCATGCGTGCAGACATTGTCGAAGAACCACTTTCTCTCCTCGGCATCGGGAATGATGCGGCTGAAAGGCAGGTTCGGGTCGTAGTGGATCAGCACTCTGCCGATGTCGAAAACGATGTGGCGGATTTCAGTCATTCTGTCCTCATTCAATGCAATTCAATGCGGGCGCTGCTTTTTGGTCGCGCCCGGTATCGCCGCTTCGATTACCTTTTTCATGACAGTGGGTAAGGCTTCCCCCGAAATTTCATGGGCCAGTGACCAGAAATGCCCCGCCGGAGCAGCGCCTTCCGCCACCGATTTGAACACGTCGAGTTCAAGCCCGAAATGGGTAAAGACGTGGCCAATCCGCCCGGCGGGCCGCCAGTCGCCGGGAAAGGGGGCTGCCGCATCCGTGGTGGCGCCGTCAACCCGTGCTGTCCAGCCGGTCGTCGGCACCTCGGTCATACCGCCGAGCAGGCCTTTTTCCGCACGTTTTCGCAAAAGAATGGCGCCGTCGGCCCTGACGGCGACAAAGGCGGCGCCACGCCGCAATGGCTTTTCCGCCTTCGGCAGGCGCACCGGAAAATGCTCGGGGTCGCCCGAGACAGTGGCGCTGCAATCGTCTCGCAGCGGGCACAGCATACAGCGCGGCCGGCGTGGCGTGCAGATCGTCGCGCCCAGATCCATCATCGCCTGGGCGAAATCGCCCGGTCTGGTCGCTGGAACCATGCGCTCGACATAGGCGCGTATGTCTCCCTTGGCTTCGCTTAGCGTCGTGGCGATCGAGAACAGCCGGGAAACCACACGCTCGACATTGCCGTCGACGACCGCGGCTGGCTGGTCGAAGGCGATCGCCGCGATCGCCGCCGCCGTGTAGGCGCCGATGCCGGGCAGCTCTCTCAAGGCAGCTTGCGTATCCGGAAACCTGCCGCCTTGCCGTGCGACGAGATCGGCGCAGGCCTTGAGATTGCGCGCGCGGGAATAATAGCCGAGCCCGGCCCAGGCCTTCATGACATCTTCGGTCGGTGAAGCGGCCAACGCCTCGACATCAGGCCATTTCTGGACAAAGGC
The DNA here is from genome assembly GCF_004022765.1 of Mesorhizobium sp. M6A.T.Cr.TU.014.01.1.1. Taxonomy (NCBI): domain Bacteria; kingdom Pseudomonadati; phylum Pseudomonadota; class Alphaproteobacteria; order Hyphomicrobiales; family Phyllobacteriaceae; genus Mesorhizobium; species Mesorhizobium sp. M6A.T.Cr.TU.014.01.1.1. Next base: position 460,118 of record NZ_RZPG01000001.1, on the reverse strand, counting down.
CTGGAAATAGGATTTTACCGCTTCGACCGTGGTCTGCTGCAGCATGACTTCGGAGAGCCAGACGCGGTAGGGATCGGGCCGCACCCCGCGCGCCAGCTCGCGCGGCGCAATGCGCCACGGCAAGTCGCGGTGATGCGCGTCGTACCAGGCGAGCAAGCGGGACGCGATCTCGCCGCTGTCTCCAGATGCGGCTTTGCCGCTATCTCCGGATCCAGCTTTGCTGGTATCTCCGGATACGGTCTTGCGGGTCTGGTCGTGCAGTGCCATTGATCGAGGGCTGGCCTAACCGATACGTGGTGAAGGTCGTGACTGGAGAACGCACATGGCAGGGAAAAGGCCCTTCGGCAATCCCGTTCCGGTGAGTGATCTCGCAACCCAGATACTCGATCCTGTGTTGCGCAAGCGGGCCGGCATGTCGATCGGCCTCGTCCAGTCATGGGAGGAGATTGCCGGGCCGCGGCTCGCCAGCCGTTCGCGCCCTGAAAAGATCCAGTGGCCGCGCCGCATGCATGAAGATGATCCGTTCGAGCCGGCAGTGCTGGTCATCGCCTGCGAAGGGATGGCCGCGCTCCATCTGCAGCACGAAACCGGCGAGATCATCAACAGGGTCAACGCCTTCCTCGGCTTCAACGCTATCGGCCGGATCAGAATCGTGCAAAAGCCGGTGACGGCGGACAAAGGACGGCCTAAACCAAGCTTCCGGCCGCTGACTGCGGCCGAGAAGGTGAAGTTGTCGGGCACCGTCGGAATGATCGAGGATGACGGGCTGCGCGCTTCGCTGGAGCGGCTCGGCGCCACCATTCTCGGTCAAAAGAAGGTATAATCTCGCGCTTTCGTGATCGTGTACACGAGATTTGGCGATTGGAATGGGGACGGCGATGCCTTAATTCGCGCCAACTCTCGCCTTTTCTAGCCTTTGCATTGCAAAATCCAACCATTGTCAGGTGATTCGTATGACCCGTCCTTTGTCCCGCAGAAACCTCCTGTCGTCGCTGGTCGCCATTCCGGCGGTGGCTCTGCTCGCCGCCTGCAGCGACTCGGGCGAGAAGGCCGTGGCGCAGGATGCGGCTCCCGCCGATGCGATGAAGCCGGCCGATCCGGCGAAGCCGGCAACCCCGGCCGCGGTCAAGGCGCCTGAGGCCCAGGGCACGGTGGACATGGCAGCCTTGCTGAAGCCAGGCGCGCTGCCCGACGCGCAATTGGGCAAGGACGACGCGAAGGTCACCATCGTCGAATATGCCTCGATGACCTGCCCGCACTGCGCGCATTTCCACGAAACCACCCTCCCGGAGCTGAAGACGAAATATATCGACACCGGCAAGGCCCGCCTTATCTTGCGCGAATTTCCGTTCGACCCCAGCGCCGAGGCCGGTTTCATGCTGGCGCGCTGCTCCAAGGACAATTATTTCCCGATGGTAGACGTTCTGTTCAAGCAGCAGGCGAACTGGGCAGGTGTTGCCAATACCAAGGATGCCCTGCTGCAAATCTCCAAGATGGCCGGTTTTACACAGGAGTCCTTCGAGGCCTGCTTGACGGACCAGAAACTTCTGGACGATGTGAGGTCGGTCCAGAAGCGCGGCGCCGATGAATTCAAGGTCGACTCGACGCCGACCTTCTTTATCAACGGAAAGACCTACAAGGGGGCGCTGTCGATTGAGGAAATATCGGCCATCATCGACCCTCTGCTCTGACGTTTCGGCAGCGCTGAAGCGGCCGCGCTTCGGCGTGCGCGGCTTTTTGCTGCGCCGCGGGTTCTCTTCGCAAAACCGCGGAACACTTTTGCGGAACTTGGCTATGGGACGGCGCGAATGAAGTTCTCGCGCCTTCGCCTGCTCGGGTTCAAGTCCTTCGTCGAACCCGGTGAGTTCGTCATCGAACGCGGCCTGACCGGCATCGTCGGGCCGAACGGCTGCGGCAAGTCGAACCTTGTCGAGGCTTTGCGCTGGGTGATGGGCGAAAGCTCGTACAAGAACATGCGCGCGTCCGGCATGGACGACGTCATCTTTTCCGGTTCCGGAACACGTCCGGCCCGCAACACCGCTGAAGTCACGCTTTTCCTCGACAACAGCGACCGTACCGCGCCTTCGGCTTTCAATGACGCAGACGAGTTGCAGGTTTCGCGCCGCATCGAGCGCGAGGCCGGTTCGCTCTACCGCATCAATGGCAAGGAAGCCCGCGCCAAGGACGTGCAGCTGCTTTTCGCCGACCAGTCTACCGGCGCGCGCTCGCCTTCGATGGTCGGGCAGGGCCGCATCGGCGAGCTGATCCAGGCAAAGCCGCAGGCGCGCCGCGCGCTTCTGGAAGAGGCGGCCGGCATTTCGGGCCTTCACACACGCCGCCACGAGGCCGAGCTGCGGCTGAAGGCGGCCGAACAGAATCTGGAACGGCTGGACGACGTCGTCGGCGAACTGGAAAGCCAGATCGAAAGCCTTAAGCGCCAAGCCCGCCAGGCGTCGCGCTTCAAGAACCTGTCGGCCGATATCCGCAAGGCCGAAGCCACGCTGCTGCACCTGCGCTGGACGCTGGCCAAGACGCAGGAAGGCGAGGCGCGCTCGGCGCTGGCGATCGCCACGGCGCTGGTCGGCGACCGCGCCGCCGCCCAGATGGCTGCCGCCAGGGAGCAAGGGATCGGCGCGCACCGGTTGCCGGACCTGCGCGATGCGGAAGCCGCGGCCGCGGCCGCCTTCCAGCGCCTGTCGATCGCCAAGACGCAGATCGAGGAGGAAGCGGGCCGCATCCGCGCCCGCCAAGTGGAACTCGACCGCCGCCTCCAGCAGCTCGACGGCGACATCACCCGCGAGGAGCGGATGGTCCGCGACAATGCGGATATCCTCGAACGCCTCGCCACCGAAGAAGCTACGCTCAATGCCGAGAACGCCGGCGCTGCCGAGCGCGAGACCAGCACCCGCGCTGCGGTCGAACAGGCGGCGTCGACGCTTGCCGCGAGCGAAGCCAAACTCGCCGGGCTGACGGCCGAACGGGCGGAGGCCGCCGCCTCCCGCAACCAGATCGAGCGAACGCTGCGCGATACCGCTGAGCGCCGCGACCGTTTCGCCCGCCAGCTCGCCGATGTCGACCGGGAATTGTCCGACATCGCCTCCAGGGTCGCCGGCCTGCCGGATCCCGCCGAAAAGCAGCTTCTGGTCGAACAGGCGCTGGCGCTGCTGGAGGAGACCGAAGCCGCGGCGATTGCCGCCGAACAGGCTGTCGCCGAGGCGCGTACGGCGGAAAGCGCCGCCCGCCCGCCGGTTCAGGATGCAAAGGCCGAGCTGGCGCGGATCGAAACCGAGGCCCGCACGCTGACCAAGATCCTGAATGCCGCCAGCGGCGACCTCTTCCCCTCCGTCCTGGAGCAGATCAGCGTCGAACGCGGCTACGAGACGGCGCTGGGAGCGGCCCTTGGCGAGGATCTCGACGTGCCGCTCGATCGCAGCGCGCCGGTGCATTGGGGCCAAAGCGAGATCCAGCCCGGCGACGCCGCTCTGCCCGAAGGCATCAAGAGCCTTGCCAGTGTGGTGCGCGCGCCGACGCAACTGGCTCGCCGATTGGCGCAGATCGGCATCGTCGAGGCCGGCGACGGAAAGCGGCTACAGGCGCTGCTCGCCCCCGGGCAGCGGCTGGTAAGCCGCGAAGGAGCGCTCTGGCGTTGGGATGGGTTCACCGCCAGCGCCGACGCGCCGACCGCTGCCGCGCAGCGGCTGGCGCAGAAAAACCGGCTGGCTGAGCTCGACGCTGAGGCGGTCCACGCAACGCGCATCCTGCGCCAAGCCGAAGAGGCTCTTGCCTATGCCGAGCAGGCGCTTGCCCAGGCGAGTGAGGCCGAGCGCTACGCCCGTCAAGCCGGGCGTGATGCCCAGCATGGGCTGGACGCCGCCCGCAACGCGCTGGCCGAGGCCGAGAAGGCCGGCGGCGAGCTGTCGAGCCGACGCGCAGCACTTGACGAGGCGCGCGCGCGCATCGTCGACAGCCATGAGGAGACGGCGGCGGCCTTCGTCGAGGCGGAGATGTTGCTGCAAAGCGCCCCCGATCTCGGTGATCTCCAGTTGCAGCTCGAACAGTCGGCCGCCAACGTTGCTCGCGACCGCGCCACCCTTGCCGATGCACGCGCCGTCCATGAAGGCTTGAGGGGGGAAGCCGAAGCGCGAACGCGCCGCCTTGAGGCCATCGGCGCGGAACGCCGCAACTGGCTGGAGCGTGCCGAAAACGCCTCGACGCAGATCGCCGCACTCGGTGAACGCAAGGCCGAGGCCGAGGCCGAGCGTGAAAGACTGGCCGACGCACCCGATGAGATCGACGCCAAGCGGCGCGCTTTGCTGTCGCAGCTTGCCGAAGCCGAAAGCCTGCGCCAGGCAGCCGGCGATCGTTTGCAGGAGGCGGAGAACCGGCAGTCCGAACTGGACAAGGCCGCGACATCAGCAATCCAGTCGTTGGCCGAAGCGCGCGAAACGCGCGTCCGCGCCGAAGAGCGGTTGACCGCAGCCGACGAAAGACGGCTCGAGGTCGAGGCCCGCATCCAGGAGACGCTGAACACGCCGCCGCATCTGGTCATCCGCCACACCGGCCTGGAGGCCGACAGCCCGATGCCGGAGATGACCGAGATCGAGCGCCAGCTCGACCGGCTGAAGATCGAGCGCGAACGGCTGGGCGCCGTCAATCTGCGCGCCGAGGAAGAACAGAAGGAACTGTCCGACCGGCTGGAGACCATCGTTTCCGAACGCGAGGACATCATCGAGGCCATTCGCAAGCTGCGGCAGGCGATCCAGAGCCTGAATCGCGAAGGCCGCGAACGGCTGCTGGCTGCCTTCGACGTGGTCAATGGCCATTTCCAGCGGCTGTTTTCGCATCTGTTCGGCGGCGGCACGGCGGAACTGCAACTGATCGAGTCCGACGATCCGCTCGAGGCTGGTCTCGAAATCCTTGCGCGGCCGCCCGGCAAGAAGCCGCAGACGATGACGCTGCTTTCCGGCGGCGAGCAGGCGTTGACGGCGATGTCGCTGATCTTCGCCGTGTTCCTGACCAATCCCGCGCCGATCTGCGTGCTCGACGAGGTCGACGCGCCGCTAGACGATCACAATGTCGAGCGTTTCTGCAATCTGATGGATGAAATGGCAGCCACCACCGAGACGCGCTTCGTCATCATCACGCACAACCCGATCACCATGGCCCGCATGAACCGGCTGTTCGGGGTGACCATGGCCGAGCAGGGCGTGAGCCAGCTCGTGTCGGTCGACCTGCAGGCTGCAGAGGCCCTGCGCGAGGCGAGCTGACGCGTCGACTAGACCGCTTGTCGGTAGCGCTTATAGGGACTCTCGGTTGTAGCACGAACTGAAACGGTCGGTTCCGTTCATTCGGATGTAGCATTTTGATGTTGTGCATGATCCTTTCCGAAATCGATCTCGATTTTGCGATCATGTGCCGGCATATGCGTGGAGAACCTTGTTGCCTATACTTGTCACTGGAGCCGCGGGATTCATTGGCAGCCATGTTTGCCACTACCTCCTGAACAGGGGGGAAGCAGTCGTCGGCGTCGACAACATGAACGACTACTACGACCTGGCGCTGAAAAAAGGACGGCTCGCCCGCCTTCAGCCTGACAAGAATTTTTCATTTCATCAGATCGAGATCGCCGAACAGGGCGCGCTCGCCACCGCTTTGGCCGGGCAAGGCATAACCAGGATTGTCCATCTCGCTGCTCAGGCGGGTGTGCGCCATTCGCTCGACAATCCGCGCCTCTATGTCCGTTCCAATGTCGTCGGCCATCTCGAAGTGCTCGAATTCTGTCGCGCGCAGCCCGCATTCGAGCATCTGGTCTATGCCTCGTCGAGCTCGGTCTATGGGGGCAACCGCAAGGTGCCGTTCAGCGAGACCGATCAGGTCGACAGGCCCGTCTCGCTCTACGCCGCCACCAAGAAGTCAGATGAATTGATGAGCCATACCTACGCCCATCTCTTCGGGGTGCCGCAGACCGGCTTGCGGTTTTTCACCGTCTACGGTCCCTGGGGCCGGCCCGATATGGCCTATTGGATATTCACCAAGGCGATGCTCGAGGGCAAGCCGATCCGGGTGTTCAACAACGGCGAGATGTGGCGGGATTTCACTTATGTGGACGATGTGGTGAGGGCGGTCGTTGCCGTGCTCGACCAGCCGCCCGTGGCCGAGGTTCCACCCAGCAGGATTTACAATGTCGGCAATAACCGGCCGGTGCGGCTGGGCGATTTCATCGACACTCTGGAAAAACTGCTCGGTGTGAAGGCGATCCGCCACAGCGAGCCGATGCAAAACAGCGACGTCGAGCGGACCTATGCCGACATGACCGCCATGGAGCGCGATTTCGGCTTTAAGCCGAGCGTTTCGATCGAAGACGGGCTGAAGAAATTTGTCGACTGGTACCGGTCGGAATGGACTGCGGGATCAACGACAAGGTGACTGCGGCCTGAGTGTCGTTGCCTGTGGGGATCCGCGTTTGCAGCCCGAGGCCGCGACTTCGCTCCAGTCGCCGCTCGATCATCGCCTCAGCCCGGCCATGAAGGTCTTTACTCGGGCGGGATCGACCTGGTTCCACCAGACGCCGTCATGCTTCAGCGCGCTGGCGATGATGACGCCATCGACGATGCCAAGAATATCGTTTGCATTGTCGGGCGTCACGCCGCTGCCAACCAGTGTGGGTAGGCCGGCAGCCTCTTTGATCATGCGGATGTAGCTCAGATCCGCAGCGTGCCCGGTGCGCTGACCGGTTGCAATGATGGCGTCGGCGTCGAAGAAGACCAGATCCTTGACCAGTTCCTCTACCGGGCGATCGGCAACGATCGCGTGTGCGCCATGCTTGACATGAGCATCAGCGAAAATGCGGATGCCGTTGGCGCGCAGCTTGGCGCGGTAGCGTGCTGCGCGACCCGATTCCCCCTCGACAAAACCCTCGTTGGCGACATAGGCATTCGCCCATTGATTGACGCGGATGAAGCCCGCGCCAGCGGCACTGGCGATGGCAAGGGCCGGGATCGCGGCGTTAGCGAGCACATTGATGCCGACCGGCTTGCCGAGTTCGCGGCGGATACGATCGGAGATAACAGCCATATAGGCCGCTGTCTCCGGCCCAATATCGTCGGGTTTGGCAAAGGGGATGTCGCCATGATTCTCGACGATCACGCCGTCACATCCGCCATCGAGATAGGATCTCGCATCATCGAGGCCGCGCTGATAGATCGCCTCGACCGCTTCGCCGTCATAGCGCGGCGCGCCAGGAAGCGGCGCAAGGTGAACAACGCCGATCACCACCTTGGTGCGGCCGAAAAGTTCTACGAGCGCGTCGCCGCCTGATTGGCCGAGTTGAGTCATGAGAGCTCCGTTTGATCGATGAGCGCCGCCATTTCAGACGCGGAAGGACAGGATATCAGTGTACCTGGGCGAGTCACCGCAATTGCCGCGGCCGCGAGCGCGAACTTCAGCGCTGAGGTAACCGGCATGCCCTTGGCAAGCCCGCCGGCCAGACAACCGCAAAACACATCGCCGGCACCGCTGGTGTCGAGCGCCTCGACGCGTGGCGCCGGTAAACGAAGCGATCCTGCCTGGTCCGGGCCAAGCACGAGACAACCTTCAGCGCCAAGCGTGACCACGACTGTCCCAGCGCCCTTGGCCGCGAGCGCGTCGGCCGCGGCTGCCATATCAACCTGGCCGGTCAGTGCCTTCGCCTCTGATTGATTCACCACCAACACCTGTGCCAGACCGAAGTCAGGCAGAGCAGCCGCATCGATAGGGCTGGCGTTCAGAACGGTGCGCGCGCCGTTTTCCTGTGCTGCCCGCAGGCAGGCATTTATCGCGTCGCCCCGCAGGTTTCCTTGGCAGACAAGGATGTCGCCAAATGCGATCCGGCGGGCAAGTGCGGTTTGCGCGATCGGATCGAACGCTTGGCTGCAGGCGACGCCGCTGACGATGAAATTCTCGCCGCCAACCTCAATGACGATAGTCGAGCGATCGCTCGGCAGGTCGAATTCGCTCGCCTCGAAGTCAGACAACTCCCTGTCGAGGCGGCTCCTGATCCATGCGCCTGCGCGGTCCTTGCCGAGCGCCGTCCAAAACGTAACCGCAGCACCCGTGCGCGCGGCCGCAACAGCCTGGTTTGCGCCCTTGCCGCCGAGGCAGTCGGCGTAGCTGCTGGCGTTTAAAGTCTCGCCGGCGGCAGGGAAGCGGCCGACGCGAAACATCGTGTCGACACAGGCATTGCCCACGACGTGGACGTGCATCGCTCAGTTCTCACCGGTCGCCCAGCTAAGCATCTGTTCGAATAGGGTTTTGTAGCCTTTCCAAGCGATGAACTCCGGTGGCAGCCAATGCGGCCCGACATCGGATGTCCAGGCCACAGTGCGGCCCCTGCCATAGTGGCCGGTGACGAGCAGCGGCAGCGATCCGTAGTCCGACGACACGGTCGCCAGAACTTCCGCCCCGTCCTTCAGCGTCACCTCGTTGAAGCCGAGCAGGATCGGCCAATCCGCACCGAGACCCTTCAGGATGGGATGGCTGGACGAGGCTTGTGGCATAGGCGAAAAACCTTCCGGCACCTCGACGCGGTCGTCGAACGCGAGGCAGTTCACCGGCAGGACCTCCTCGACCGGCGTCTTGCGGTAACGCGCGCCGCCATTGATGCCTTGGAAGCTATAGTAGCCGCCGAACATCAAAAGCCCGCCGCCATCGCGCACGTAGTCGCGCAGCAGGCGCAAGCGGTTCGGCGTCGGCTTCGAGTGGACCCAGGTGTCGGGATGCAGAAGCAGCGTATTGGCGCCGATGTCGGAGAGCACCACCGCGTCATAGGCCGAAAGCGCCTCCATCGTTTGCGGAAAGCTGCGCTGTGCCTCATGCGCCGGCATGAAGGTCACGTCGAAGTCGGTCGCCTTCAGGGCCGTCAGCAATTCGTCCGCGCCGGTGTGATAGGTGACCGTCGGAAACTGGTCGAAACCCTTGATATGGGTCGCGGTCGACACCCAGGATTCACCGGCAAGCAGGATCTTTTTCTTGGACATTTGAACTCCGTCGTAAGTGTAAGCCGTAAGTCTGCGCTTAATTCTGCCGCGAGAACACGGCCTTCGGATTGGCGATCAGCATGCGGTCGATGGCTGGCTGCTCGACGCCATGCCGTTTCAGGCGCGGTATGAAATGCTTCAGGATATAGCCGTAGCCGAAACCGCCGAAGCGGGTCAGCATGATCTTGAGGAACACATCCTGCGACAACAGCAGGCGGTCGCCGAAGCCGGCCTCGATAAGTGCCGCAATTGCTCGCGCGTTCTCTTCGTCGGAGGGCGATTGGGCGTCCTGATCGGCATAATAATAGTCCATGCCGATCATATCGTATTCAAGGAACGCGCCGCGCCGGGCGAGGCTTGTCTGGTAGTCGAGATCGTTGTGGCTCGGATTCATATGGCACAGCACGGTGTGGCGGAGATCGGCGCCCTCGGCCTCGACGACATCGAGGACCTCGTGCGCCAGCCGCTCCCAGCCCGGCAGGTGGATCGATAGTGGCACGCCCGTGATGCGCGAGGCCCGCGCCGAAGCGCGCAGCGACTTTCGTTCCTCGGCGGTAAAATCCTTGCTGACGCCGACCTCGCCGATCAGGCCGGCCAGGATCGGCGGCTGCGTCTCGCCGCCGCCGACGTCGTCGACGATGAACTCGGTCACTGCGTCGACATCCATGGTCTTCAGCCATTCGGGATGGGTGTGCTCAAGATAGAAGCCGGTGCCCATGACGATCTTCAGTCCGGACATGCGGCCGATGCGGGCGAGTTTTTCCGGCTCGCGGCCGATGCCGATATTGGTCGCGTCGACGACGGTGTGCCCGCCGAGCGCACGATAGCGCTGCAGCTCCGATAGCGCGAGATCACTGTCGTCGAGCGAAACATTGTCGCGGTTGACGTAAGGGTTCATGCGCAATTCGCCGATGATCTCGATGTTAACCGGCTGCTCGGCGAGCGCCAGGTCGTCGGGATGACAGGGACATTTCCAGGTGCGCGCGCCGTCGAGCAATATGTGCTCGTGCATCAGCGTAATGCCCATTTCTTCGACCGGAACGGGGCCGAGCACGGTCATCACATGGCCGGTTTCGACCCCGATCGCCAGCCGCTGCCTGGGAGCCGCGTCATCGAAGAGATCACTCATGGGCTCAACGGCTCCGCACGGCGCCGCGGAACAGGCGGAAGTTCAGCCAGATGGCGATCAGGATGATCGTTCCGGTCACGATCGGCGTCAGGAAGGGCGACAGATGCGCCAGGATCAGGCCGTTGCCGATGACGGCCACGGTAAGCGCGCCGAGCACCGTGCCGACGATCGTTCCGCGGCCGCCGAACAGGCTGGTGCCGCCAAGCACGACGGCAGCGATCACCTCGAGCTCAAAGCCTTGCCCGGCATTCGAGGACCCGGATCCGAGCCGGGCAGCAATGATGATCCCCGCAAGTGCTGCCGAGGCGGCGGAGATCACGTAAACGAAAAGCGTCGTCAGCCGCGTGTTCACGCCGGCGCGCCTAACCGCTTCGGCGTTGGCGCCGATGCCGGTCACGTAGCGGCCGAACGGCGTCTCGTTGAAGGCGATATAGGCGATCGCGAGGATCGCCAGCGCGATCAGCGCCGGCGCCGGCACGCCAAGGAGCCAGGCGCGGCCCAGCACCGTGAAAGGGCTTCCCGGCTCGATAGGGATGGAGTAGCCGCCGGTGATCAGCAGCGCCACGCCACGGATCACCGAAAGCCCGGCAAGCGTGACGATGAAGGCCGGGATGCCCTCATAAGCCACGAAATAGCCTTGTATCGCGCCAAGCAAGGCGCCCAGCGCAAGCATGGCGATGATGACCACAGGCCATGGCAAGCCCAGCTGCAGCAGTGTTGCCGACAACGTTGCCACCAGTGCCAGCACGGAGCCGACCGAAAGGTCGATGCCACCCGTGGTGATGACGAAGGTCATCGCTGCGGCGACGATCAGCAATGGCGCCGACTGACGCAGGATGTTCAGCAGATTGGGCGACGTCAAAAAGGCGTCCGTCGCCACCGAGAAGATGACGCAAACGGCCAGAAAGAACAGCGCAATCGACACGACACTGCCATTGGCGAGCACCGCATCTCGCCATGTGCCTTCGCGGACCCTCCGAGACTGAGCGGAGTGGGTCGAAGTCACCTCGCTCATGCTGATGCTCCATCGCGATGGGCGTTGTTGGCGGAACGAGCGTTGAACTTGCGGCCCACGATCAGGTTGACGACATCCTCGATATTGGTTTCGCCGATCAGCCGCTCGGCGACGTTGCGTCCTTCGTACATGACCTGAATGCGGTCGCATACGAGGAACAGATCCTGCAGGCGGTGGGTGATCAGAATGACGCTGACGCCGCGGGCGCTCACGGTGCGGATCAGGTCCAGCACAGCCTCGACCTCGGCGACGGCAAGCGCTGCCGTTGGCTCATCCATAATCAGCACGGACGGCTCGAACGAGGCGGCGCGGCCGATCGCGATCGACTGCCGCTGTCCGCCGGACAGGTTTTCGACCTTGAGCCGCGTGTCGGCGATAACGATGCCGAGTCGGTCGAGCATCTGGCGCGTTTGCTCGTGCATGCGCTTCTTGTCGAGAAAGGAAATGCCGGCGATGCGGCGGCGCGGCTCGCGGCCGAGAAAGAGATTGCCGGCGACATCGACCGTGTCGCAGAGTGACAGATCCTGATAGACCATCTCGACGCGCGCTGCGCGCGAGTCTGCTGGCGAGTTGAAGGTCACCGGCATGCCATCGATCTCGATCGTGCCGGCATCGGGAACCACCGCCCCCGACAGCACCTTGCTCAACGTTGACTTTCCCGCGCCATTGTCGCCGACCAGCCCCAGGACTTCGCCCGGCCTCAGCACCAGCGACACGTCATCGAGCGTCTGGATGGCGTTGTAGCGCTTTGAGATACCGCTCATCCGCACCCGATAGGTCTCGCCACTGCTCATCTTGGATCCACCGGATTTGCAAAGCGTCCGCGGCGTAGCCTCAAGCGGCGCCGCGGACCGGTCATCGATGCAGTTTACTGGAACATCGCGCGGTATTGCTCGACATTGTCCTTGGTCACGATCGTCACCGGAATATTGATGATCGGCTCGACCGTTTCGCCCTTCTTGAGCTTGGTCAATGCTTCGACAGCGGCCTTGCCTTCACCGGCTGGATCCTGCTGGACGACCGCCGCCACCCAACCATCGTCAATGCCCTGAATGACCTGCTTGGTCAGGTCCCAGCCGAACACCTTGACGTCGCCGGTGCGGCCTTGGCTGGTTACGGCCGAAACAGCGCCGAGCAACGCCGGCTCGCCGGTCGCATATAGCGTCGTCATGTCCGGATTGGCGGTCATCAAATTCTCCGAAGCGCTCATCGCGGTCTCCTGAACGTTCTGGCCGTCGACCGTGTCGAGGAACGTGATCGCCAAGCCGCTGTCCGTGACCGCCTTCTTGAAACCGTCGAGCCGCTGGTTCTGGATGAACGAATTGAGCGCGCCGACAATACCGATCTTCGCGGTGCCGCCCATCTCGGACTTCACATAGTCGGCGTAGAACTTGCCGATATCTTCGCCGGCCTTGGCGTTGTCGACTCCGATGAACGCAACGTTGTCGCCGTCGGGGATCTGCGCGTCGATGGCGATCACGGGGATGCCGGCCGCCTTCGCGGCGGTGATTGCAGGCTTGACGCCGTTCACGTCGATGGCGACCAAAATGATGCCGTCGACTTTCTGTGTGATGTAGTTCTCGATCGCGTCATTTTGCGCGCTCGGCACGTTGTTGGCATTGAAGATGACCAGCTTGGCGCCGGCGGCGTCGGCCGCTTTCTGCGCGCCCTCGTTGATCTGGTTGAAGAAGAGGGCCTGCTGGTTGATGTTGACGAGAGCGAACGTATCGGCGAACGCCGATCCCATTGCCGTCGAGCAAATGGCGATGACGGCGGCGCAACGGACGAGAAGTTTGAACGGACGCATTTACGGTTCCCCTTGCTTGCGGGCCAAACCTGTTCGGCTGGTCCCATTGGTGCTACAGGCACGAGACAAACATTCAAGAGACTTGAATGATTGTCAACTCCTTTGAACTCGTGCGCAGGTCAGAAGGTCGCCGGCGTGTTGACCCAGAAAATGCTGGCTCTCTCCTTGCCGATGTTGCGGTAATGGTGCGGCAACTCCGACCTGAACACGAATGCATCGCCAGTGGCGAGATCATGGCTCTTGCCATCGACGATCAGCTTGATCCGGCCGGCGAGCACATAGCCGACTTCCTCGCCGACATGCTGGATGGGACCTTCGCTCTCGCCGTCTGCCTCGATATGATGGATATTGCACTGCAGCAGGTGACCGGGCGAATACGGAATAATGCGTTCGAGCGAGATACCCTCGCCGCGCCTTAGCGCGTCGAGCGAGATCAATGGCCGCGCGCCTGCGCGAAACACGATCGCCTCGTCGTCGTCGACCTGTTCGAACATCCAGCCGATATTGGTCTCGAGAACTTCGACCAGGCGGTGAAGCATAGGCAGGGATGGCGAAGCCTTGCCGTTCTCGATCTTGGACAAAAGGCTTTCAGAGCAGTTGGCAGCTGCCGCCAGCGTCTTCAGCGTCATGCCACGTGTCTGGCGGGCGAGGCGCAACCGCGTTCCAAGCCGCGCAGCATTTACGGTGGCGTCCATTTCGGACTCTGGCCGTCGCCGATCGATTTTGTTCATCCGTTCGCCAACCATTCAACAGTCATTGGACAACTGTCGCGCGAGCAAAAGACAGCGGCGACCGATTTGCAAGTGGTGATCTGTCAATTTCGACGCTGCAGTGCCGCGACCAGGTTTTGATAACACGGATAAAGCAACTCAGCGTCAAAAACACTCGCCAACGGGCGAACGGACGGTGATGCGCGAGGCGCCACAGCGATATCGGCCGTGCCTCGACAAACCAGCGCTGACTGGAACAAAAAGCTTTCCTGCGTTGTTCTCCAACCGTCCTGACGTTCGATGAGGCTGGTTCATACGCCGGCCAAGGACAATCCTCGCGGCAGGCACGCGAAGAAGGGATGGCGAGGCAAATGGATCCCGACGATCTCAACACAAAACGGATCGTCACCGTGTTCGGCGGAACAGGCTTTCTCGGGCGAAGGATCGTGAAGCGGCTCCTGGAAAGGGGTTTTACGGTCCGCGCCGCATCCCGCCAGCCGGCTCGCGTAAGCCAAGTTTTTTCCTCGACTGCAATGATGCCCGAAGCCGTCGAGGCGGATGTATTGGATGCGTCCTCGATCGGCTCGGCCATTGCCGGATCACAGGCCATTGTGAATGCTGTCAGTCTTTATGTCGAACAGGGCGCCCAGACGTTTGAACGGGTGCATGTGGAAGCCGCCGCTGATCTCGCCGCCGCGTCGCGCGATGGCGAGGTCGACCAGTTCGTCCAGATTTCGGGGATTGGCTCCGATCCTCAATCGGATTCGAATTATATTCGGGCACGTGGGCAGGGAGAAATTGCCGTGGCGAGCGCATTTCCCGGCGCTTTCATTGTGCGTCCCGCCGTCATGACCGGACCTGACGACGTTTTCCTCACGACGATTGTGAGGCTGATACGCCTCCTGCCGGTCTATCCGCTGTTCGGCGACGGCGGCACACGGCTTCAGCCGGTCTATGTGGCAGACGTCGCGGAAGCAGTGAGCCGGCTGATCGACGGGCGAAACCACAAGGGTTCATTCATATTCGAATTCGGTGGCCCGCGCATCTACACCTATACGGAGCTGCTGCGGGAGGTCGCCCGGCAACTCGACACCCACATCAGGCTGATGCCGGTCCCCTTTGCGGCGTGGGACGCCTTGGCTGGCCTCGCGGAACTCCTTCCGGCCGCGCCCATAACGCGCAACCAGGTCGATCTTATGCGGCACGACAATGTGGCAGCAATTGGCGCGCCGGGCCTGAAGGAACTCGACATCGAGCCGCGGGACATCGACGAGGTGATCCGCTTGATCGAACGGCGCGCGTGATGCCGGCGCGCGCTCGTCTCCTGCTCTACGACCCTGACGGGAACCTATCGCGATGCGGCGGGTTGGTCGAGCTTGAGCCAATGAAGAAGGAAAAGAGCTATGGCCAGATGCGACCAGTGCGGGAATGACTATGACAAGGCTTTCGAAGTGAAGCTAGCGGAGGAAACCTATACGTTCGACAGCTTCGAATGCGCGATCCAGAAACTCGCTCCGATGTGCCCGCATTGCGGATGCCGGATCATCGGACATGGCGTCGAACAAGATGACATCATCTACTGTTGCGCCCATTGCGCCGCGGAGGAAGGTGCGAGCGCGCTGACCGATCGCGCACCATGATGCAACGCAACCGGGATCATGGCCCCCAAGAGCCAGGACTCGGCACGGGCTTATCGGCAAGCATGGAAGTTCAGCATTCAGAAGCGTGCTAGCAAAGCCGTGATCAGCGAAAGCAACTAAAGGGCGGATTGGCCGTTCTGATCAGCCGTATTAGCGGCGGGGCATCCGAAGACATGACTACGCCGCAAATTCTGTCGTTCGCCGTTACCTTCGTGATGATGGCAGCGTTCGTTTGGGGTCGATATCGATATGATCTGGTCGCAGCCGCGGCACTGTTGCTTGCACTCGCGGTTGGCATTGTGCCTTTTGACGAAGCCTTCAGCGGGTTCAGCGACGATATCGTGGTCATTGTCGGCAGTGCCCTGTTGGTGAGCGCGGGCATAGCACGCTCGGGCATCATGGAAGTCGCCATCAAGCGCTTTGCTCCGAATTTATCGGGCGTTCGGTCGCAACTGGCGCTGTTGGTGATCGTGGTCACGATCCTGTCTGCCTTTGTTAAGAATATCGGTGCGCTCGCTATCATGATTCCGATCGCCTTCCAGTTCGCGCGCCGGTCGAGTATTTCACCCTCGATATTCCTGATGCCTATGGCGTTCGGGTCACTGCTCGGCGGACTCATGACGCAGGTGGGGACATCTCCCAATATCGTTGTGTCCCGTGTGCGGGAGGAACTGACCGGAACCGCCTTCACGATGTTCGACTTCACACCTGTTGGAGCTGCCCTGGCCGCCGCCGGAACGATCTTCCTGCTGTTTTTCTATTGGCTGTTACCGGTGCGCGAAAAGCTCGGCGGGTCGCTGAATGAAGCCATCGACATCAAGAATTACCTGACAGAGGCTCGAATTGTCAGCGATTCCACGGTGCTCGGGAAAACCGTCGCAGACCTCATGAAGCTTTCCGGCGGCGATGCTATCGTGACGTCGATTCTGCGCAATCGGACTATGCGGATGACGCCGCTGCCCGATGCTGTCCTCAAGGTGAACGACATTCTGCTGCTCGAAGGCGACCCAGAGGCGCTGGATCGCCTTGTCTCCCAGGGCAAGCTCAGCGTCACGGGCAATAGGGTCGGCGGTGGCGACACCACCAGCGAGATGGTAGCCATCGAAGCCGTAATCGGTGAAAGCTCCTCCTTGATCGGCTGGACAGCCCAGCGCCTTGCCCTTTACGACCGGTTCAACGTCAACCTCCTGGCCGTCAGCCGTCGCGGCGAGCGCCTCGACCGCAGGCTGGCCGAAATCGAGCTAAGGCTCGGCGACGTCGTCGTGCTGCAGGGCAATGCAGCGACGATACCCGAGATACTGCGTGAACTCGGCTGCCTGCCGCTGGCAGAAAGGGCTATCCTGCTTGGTAGTGTCCGCAAGGGGATCGTGCCGGTAATGATCCTTGCTCTCGCCATTGTGGCGACAGCGTTTGGGCTGCTCCCGGTCTCCGTCGCTTTCTTTGCCGCCGCGGTCGGGATGGTGCTTTTCAAGGTCATCCCGGTCCGGGAGGTCTACCAATCGCTGGATGGCCCAATCCTCCTCATGCTCGCCGTTCTCATTCCTGTGAGCGATTCGCTACACAGCACAGGGGGGACGGGAGTAATTGCCGGCGAGCTTGCCAAATTGGGAACCATTCTTCCGGCGTCCGGCGCGCTGATGCTCATCCTTGTCGCCGCCATGGCCGTTACGCCATTCCTCAACAATGCCGCCACCGTTCTTGTCATGGCGCCTATCGCCGCCGAATTTGCCGGCGATCTGGGCTACAGGCCGGAAGCATTTCTGATGGCAGTCGCCATTGGCGCCGGCTGCGATTTTCTCACCCCGATAGGCCACCAGTGCAACACGCTCGTCATGGGGCCGGGTGGCTACCGTTTCAGCGATTATCCACGTCTGGGACTGCCGCTGTCGTTCCTCGTCGTCATTGTTGCTGTGCCGATGCTTATGATCGTATGGCCAATGGACTGATATGCGATACAGCGACCTTTCGCCGGCCGACGAAAACAACCCTCGCTGCCGAATCGAGAAGGTTGGCACATCAGCACAGCGAACATGGACTTCGCGCGCCGGCGACGGATTGTTAACCACACCGGAAGCACAACACTGCCAGAGGTGTGCTTGACCGATCAAATGGCGTGATGAGCATATCTCGATAGAGGGTAGTCACCCGAGCGCAAGCGGTTACAAGTAGCGATCAGATCAGTTATCAACCGAACGCAGGCGCTAGTGACCAATCGATTGAAAAAATTTCTGGCCCTCAAGGCCGCACAACGCAGGACAGTGATCGCTGCAATGTTGCTGCTGCCATTCACTGCAATGGTATTGCAGATGTTTGGTTTCCGACGTGCAAGAATTATACTGATCTGGATTTGCGACCTTCGAAGCGTGAGGGGAGTTGCAAATCCGTCACTCACGCTTCGTGAATCGCCGCCGCCTTCAAACGTTCCGGTTGCGGTTTGCAACCCCGACCGGCTTCAATCAATGGGCGGGGAGACCGATTTTTATGGGCAGGCACAAGAGACCGCTCGTCTGGTATCCATCGCCGCGTATCGTGGTTCCTATTCCGGCAACTGCCTGAAGCGCTCAATGACGCTTTGGTTTTTGCTGCGCCGGCAAGGCATCGAAGGAGAACTGCGCATCGGCACGCGTAAGGCTGATGGCAAATTTGAAGCCCATGCCTGGGTCGAATACCGGGGCAAGGTTCTTAACGATACGGTCGATGTTGGCGAGCGCTTTGCCGCATTCAAGCGCAATTTTGGTTGATGCCATGGGGATGATATGAGCGGCATCGCCGGGATAATTCATTTTGACGGTAAGCCGGTCGAACCCGGGTTAGTGGAAAAAATGACCACGGCCATGGCGCACCGGGGCCCGGATGGCATCCACCATTGGGTGAAGGGCTCCATCGGGCTCGGCCAATGCATGCTTCGCACCACGCCAGAGTCGCTGGAAGAAACCCAGCCGCTGACGAATGAGGATGCAAGCCTTGTCCTGGTCATGGACGGGCGGGTGGACAACTGGGAGGAACTGCGGGGGGAACTGCTGGGGCGCGGCGCCGTACTTCGAGATCGCTCGGATGCTGAACTGGTGCTGAGAGCCTACCAGATTTGGGGGCGGGAATGTTTGCCGCATATCGACGGCGATTTCGCACTGGTAATCTGGGATGCGCGGCGACAAGAGGCCTTTTGCGCCCGCGACCGCATGGGCAACAAGTCTTTCTATTACCATTGGGACGGCAAATCACTGGCCTTCGCCTCAGAGTTGAAAGCGATCCTTGCGCTGCCTTGGGTGAAGCAGGAACCCAATGAAGGCATGTTGGCCGAAATGCTGGCGGCGGAATGGTATTCCAGGGACGAGACTCTATGGAACGGTATCCTGCGCTTGATTGCAGCACATCAAATGGTAGCCGGGAACCAGGGGCCGCGACTCGAACAATACTGGGAACCGAATCTTTGGGCGATGTTGCCGTTTCGCAAGGACGAAGAATACATTGAGCATTATCGCGAATTACTGTTCGAGTGCGTCAGGCGTTCATCCCGGTCGCATCGGCCGGTCGCCATTGAGGTGAGCGGCGGGCTCGACTCCTCGGCGGTGTTTTGTGTGGCGGAACACCTGCGCCGCTCGAACAGACTGCTCACGCACGGCATAAATGGCTACACGCTTGGCTTCACGGAGGAGGAAGGCGATGCCAGCGAACTCCCCTACGCACGGGCCGTGGGCGGGTATTTAGGGCTCCGGATTCATGAGACTCCCCCTTCCAGGATGCCTCTTTCATGGTTTGCGGAACGCGCCCGGTCCGGCCGGCAGTTTCCGGGGTTTCCGAACCTGTCAATGCAGGCTGGCCTATGGCAGCAAACCGTTGCGCACGGGAGCCGCGTGACGCTAGGCGGTCACGGAGGAGATCAATGGCTGGAAGGTTCCCGGGCGTATTACGCAGAGGCACTGGCGCAAGTGCATTTGCGTACGCTCTATGACTGCCTCAAAACCGACGCGACGGCATTCGGCGCGCGACAGGCGGTGAGTTGGCTCATACGGCAGGGGTTTTTCCCGCTACTGCCAATCGCTCTCCAGGAGGGTCTCCGCCGCCTGGTTCGTAGGATGCGCGGGAGCGGGACCAGCAAAGCCTGCTACTGGCTCTCGCCGCGGATGGGGGAAGTGATCCGGATGCGTCGCGAGCTTATTCCCCCATCACACCATCGGCGAGTGCGCAGCGTCGGCCAGAGGGCGCTACTTGAGGCTCTATACGATGCTTATGATGCCCAGGCGATGGAGGACCTTGATTGCATGAGCGCCCATTGCGGGATCGAAATGCGATACCCGCTCGACGACCCCAAACTCGTTCAGTATGCGTTTTCGCTACCCGAGAGGCTGCGTCTGCGTGGAGACAGAACCAAATATATCCATATCCAGGCTTTGAAGAATCTCCTGCCGAAGCGGATTCTCGAACGGAAAAGCAAGGCAGAATTTTCAATAGTGCTCCGTGAGCATCTGGACCGGATGCAAGCCATATTGACCGAGACGATTCCCGATGAGCGTAGCACCTGGGTTGATCGGGACGGGATGGCCCGGCTATTCCGGGCTTATCGAGACAATCCGCAGGCCGGCATGCCGAAATGGATTTTGTGGGGAATTTATGGATGTCATGTAACGTATATAGGGGACTGTTAATGGGTCATATAACGTACTGTTAATCGATGCCATGTAACGTATCGTTGAAGCCGTGTAGCGTACCGTTAGATAACTTGATCGTCACATCGGTTAAATTTTCGACGAATGCTGCCCGTCAGGGTTGCGCCCGTTTTCGCTTGGTGGCAAGGTACGATCTTGTTCAAAAGCCACCGAGAACGTCCAGATAGTTCATCTGACGGTTTCCTGAGAGATTTCCCAGTCAGCGTAAAGGGCCGAGTTAATGAAAAGCAATCTGAACGACCAGCAGACGCCATCCCACCTCACCGTTGAAAACAAAGCTGCTGAGGTAAACAAGGCGCCCTATTCGACTCCCACACTGCAGATCTACGGTTCCGTAAGCGCGATAACAAGAGGCGGTACCGGAAGCGGGCTAGATGGGGGCCCCGCCGGTATGAGTATGGTGTCCGACCCGCGCGCCAAAGAGAACGTCGTCCGTATTGGCACCCATTCGCTTGGAATCGGCCTCTATCTGTTCGACTACAAGCCTGAATACCGCGAGCAGTGGGGCCTTGGCAGGCAGTTTGGTGTAATGGCCGACGAGGTCGAGACGGTGATGCCGGAAGCCGTAAGCGTTCATCCTGACGGTTACAAGAGGGTGGACTACGGGATGCTGAGGATACGGCACTCCTCTATTCACTGAGCCTTGCGGGGGAATGTCGAGTTCCGCGCTGCAGGAACACTTGGGGTATGTCGCCGATTCGGTAAGGCTTGAACAGTTCAAGTCCGCTGTCGCCCAAGTCGTCAAACATGGGGATTACATCACGGATCTCGGTTGTGGCACCGGGATCCTGGGGCTGTTGTGCTTGCAGGCGGGCGCGTCCCGTGTCTACGCCATCGACTCAACCGCCATGATCGAGGTCGCGCGGGAATCCTTCGTTCGCGCGGGATGGGGTGGCCAGGCGATTTTCATGGGGGACTACTCTGCGCGGGCCAACCTGCCCGAACGGGTTGATGTGGTGATCTGCGATCAAGTCGGCTACTTCGGCTTTGATGCCGGTATCATCGAATACCTCGCGGACGCCAGGCGGCGTTTCCTGAAGCCAGGGGGGGCATTGATTCCCGCCAGGCTCAGGCTTCAACTCGCCGCAGTGGAATCGGAAACCAGTTACGGCTTGGCCGACGGGTGGCGACGAGAGGGCGTACCCAGCGAATTCCATTGGGTGGGCCAATACGCCGTCAACACCAAGTATGCGGTCAATCTTCAGCGGGAAGAATTGCTTGGCGCCCCCGCTGAACTGGGCGGCATCGATTTTCGTGAAGACAATCCGGACTTTTTCTCCTGGGATGCGGAGTTGCGCATAGAGCGCGATGGCGTTGTGCACGGACTCGGCGGCTGGTTCGATTGTGAGTTGGCCGAAGGGGTGTGGTTGACGAACTCGCCGCTTGCCGATCGTCCAATCAAACGCTCTCAGGCTTTCCTGCCCATCGGCGAAGCCGTCGAGGTAAAATCCGGCGATGTGGTGAGGGCGAAGGTGATGGCGCGCCCGACGGATTCGGTTATCGCGTGGGAAGTTGAAATCGCGTCCGGAGGGCGGAAATTCAGCCATTCGACCTGGCAGGGCGAGTTGCGGACGCCGGCCGAGATCATCACACGGAATCCCGCGCATGTGCCCCGACCCAATTGCCAGGGGCAGGCAAGAATGATCGTGCTAGGACTTTGCGACGGTCAAAGGACGGTCAGGCAGGTTGAAGAAGCCGTGCTGCGCGAACACCCCGGCTTGTTCCCTTCCGTGGAAGAAACAGCGCGATTTGTCGCCCAGGTGCTGGGCAAGGACACGGAATGACGGTGGACTTTCAGGTGGCGGACGCCCGCCCTCAAATGCCACTTGACGCCACCTTGTTTCACCAGTGGGTTTTCCCAGACGGAACTTTGTGGACGGATTTCTACCGCATCGGGGGAGCCTACCTGCTGCGTTTTCCCGAACTGGCGGATTTCCAGCTGAGTCAAGATGGCGGACAGATCCAAGCATGGCCGGTGCAGGGAGTCTCCGGCGCGACCATTCAGCATCTTTATCTGAATCAGGTTTTGCCCCTGGCGCTCAGCAAACAGGGGAAGCTGGTTTTGCACGGCAGCGCGGTCGAAATCAGCGGCGAGGGCATCGCATTTATCGGCGAGTCAGGCCGAGGCAAGTCCACGCTGGCGGCAAGCTTTGCAACCGACGGGTTCCGCTTCCTGACGGATGACGGGCTGCTAGTAGAGCCTTGCGACGGTGGGTTTCAGATTATGCCGAGCCATCCTTCGATCCGCTTATGGGAAGACAGTGAGGAGGCCTTGGTCGGCAAGGATGGTGTGCGGAAAGCGCCCCCGGTGCAGTTCACATCGAAGGCGCGTTTTCTTGCGGGCGATGAGATCGCCTTCTGCGGGCAACCCCGGCGCTTGCGCCACGTGTATTTTCTTGGCGAGGGTGTTCAGCAGGAAGCGGTGTTCGAGGGTATGACCGGGCGCGAAGCTCTGATGGAACTAATGAAGCATTCTTTCTTACTTGAAATTGAGGCACACGAATTGCTTGCCGCCCATTTCGATGAATTATCCAGCCTGGCTGGGCAACCAATTTTTTACCGCCTGGATTATCCCCGTCGCTTTGAAGACCTGCCGCGGGTCAGGCAGGCCATTGTGAAACACGCGTTTAAGGTAGGTGAACAGGCATGAATTTGACTGACAGAGTGGCGATTCCGGCGCAAGTGATGGCGCGACAGGTGGGCAATGAGACAGTGATCCTGGACCTCGCCAGCGGAACGTATTTTGGGCTGGACACGGTCGGAGCACGTATCTGGACACTACTGTCCGAAGGAAAAACCATCGGTGAAATCTGCCGAACCATGCTCGACGAGTACGAGGTCGAGCCTGCGCCCTTGGAGAAAGACGTATTCAGCTTGTTGCAAACGCTCGAACGCCAGGGGCTGGTCAAGATTGAAGAGGCATGAGCGTATCCAGCAACCTTTGAATTTTTGTCGCTCGTATGGAATTTAAGCCAGCGTGCTCTTTCCCGCGCGTCTATGATCGCTACTGTTTCACGCGCTGCGACGCGTAGATCGGCGCGCTTCGGCGCAGGCGCGCGCGCGATACGATAGGTCTGATCCGAAGCACCGGGCGCAGTTGAGCCAGCCTGGGTGACGGTGCGGCTGGACTTACCCGGCGCTTGTCATAATGCCATCATCCAGCTTGAACACCCGATCAGCTAGCTCCAGGCTCGCAGGTCGGTGGGTTATCAAAAGCACCGTCCTCTGTCGCAGCACATCGACGCATGCCTGCAAGAACTCGCGCTCCCCCTCCGGGTCGAACATAGCGGTAGCTTCATCGAGTATTAGAATCGGCGGATCTTTCAACAGCGCCCGAGCCAACGCCAACCGCTGCTGTTGCCCTCCCGACAGCCGCACGCCCCGATCGCCGATTGGCGTCTGGTAACCCTGCGGCAATTGGATGATGAAATCATGCGCGCGGGCCGACCGTGCTGCAGCCTCAATCTCATCCTGTGTGGGCTCAGGCCGCCCATATGCGATATTGTCGCGGACGGTGGCATTGAACAGTAACACGTGCTGAGGCACAACCCCTATCTGGCTGCGCAGGCTATGCAAGGAAACCGTGGAAATATCCACGCCGTCGATGAAGATGCTTCCCTTGGAAGGCTCATGCAACCGCATAAGCAAATGCGCCACCGTGCTCTTTCCTGCGCCGTTGGGACCTATGATTGCTATCGTCTCGCCCGCGGCGACAGATAGATCGAGGCACCTCAGTGCAGGCTCACGCCCCGGGTAACTGAACGTGACACCACGGAATTCGATGTTGCCGTTTATTTCTCCCATCTGCTTGCCCGCATGCCAGCTCGGCTCAGGCTCTTCGGCCAAGGCTGTTGCGAGCCGGCTCAGCGCTCCGCGCGCGCGCTGGGTCTGTCCATAGACGTCTGCGAGCCCGGCCATGGGTCGCGCCATTACCTGGGCGTAGAGGAGAAAACTAACCAATTGAGGCACGGTGAGAGCCCCATCGCCAATTTGCCCTTGGGCCAACCAAAGCATAAGAACGACCGCGGTCGCCGTCACAAGCTGAACCCCCGGCCCTAATGCGGCATGGATAGCGCGCTCCTTGGCGCTCAGGCTGACGACGCGCTCGATTTGGCTCCGATATCGTTGCGATTCTTGCTGTTCGCGCGTGAAGGTCTTGATGGCGGGAAGCATGCCGAGGTTTTCCTCAGCAATGGCGATGGCAATGGCGTGCTCCTCCTGAAGTTGGAGCGCCAATGGCCGCATGCGCCGTCCGAAAATTTTAAGCAGGAGATAGAGCAAAGGAATCATGATTGCAGCGGACATGGCGAGAAGAGAATCAATTCGGAACATTAAAGCCAATGCCCCACTGACGGTGAAAAAGAGCGGCAGGGCAGCAAGTGCGGTGCCGCTGATGTAATCGCTCACGACGTGCACATCATGGGTGAGTAGCGCGAGCGTATCGCCGTGACGCCGCCGATGGGAGAAAGCAAGCGGTAAGGCCTGAAGGTGGTCGTAAATTCGAATTTTCAAGTCCGCCAGTATTTGTGTAGTCGTCCCACCAATCAGGTATATATTGCTGAATTTTAAAACAGCCTGAACCGCGAACAGCGCCAGTGCTCCTAGAAAAAGTACCTGAATGTCGATCGTGCTGCTGCTTGCGCGTTCTTGGAGAAACGTTTCAGCAAGCCTGCCACCAAGCCAAGGCATAACCAATAAAGCAGCGCTTTCGCATAGCATTAATACCAGACCAGCGGCCAACGCCAGGCGATAAGGTGCCGCTAAATTCAGCAGAATGTTCGTCTCACTAATTTTCGATAATCTGTTCATAGTTCCACAAGAGATAGATCGATATGATCTGCTAGAGCAGGCACCAATAGTCAGGCTGCATCATCAATCGCGGTAGATTTTCTTACGATTTTGCGGGATCATACCCGCAGATAGCAGTCACCTGTTCGGGGTGTGTAAGTACTTTAAAAACCCGGTCGTGGCCCGGCGTAAGTAGAGCCAAGGTAGCCAGGATGTGTTTGCCTGGCGATATTTTTGCCGCATATGAATTGCGGGCGGGAAGAGGAGTTCGGCCAGAAAACCGGACTTGTTCCGTACGCCTCTCGCGGCCTGGAAGTCCATCCATATTCGGTTCACCCTGGATCCGCTAAGATAGCACGAAGCGGTTTCTGTCGGCCCAGGACGGGAAAGCGCGCCAGACATGGCTTCGGGTATAGTGGTATGAAAACGGGCTCGGGTCGCCTCGATGCCGTCCAGGCAGGCCGCCCGCAGTCCTTTACGCTCGGCAAATTTCACAAACTCATTGCGTTGTGACGGCGATAGCATCGAAAACAGAAGCTGAATATCGTAAAGCCAGATCAGTCGATCGCCGCCATAATATTCCACGCCATCGACATAATACAAAGCGTGTTTGTGGACCGCTCGATGCATGCAGGCGAGCACGAGCGCGTGCACTGGATCAGCTGCGAGGGCATTCGCGCTCAAGTTCGGCAGTGGCCGGGCCACGGAGCGCAATTCTTCATACGAGAACAGATTTGACAAGAGTGTGGAATTGGTGATCCGCCAATGCAAATCGAGGGTGTGTTCCTGATTGGAGGCGGGGTCTGTCCAGCTATAGCTCGTCTGGCCGCGGATGACATCCGCTCTTGTTCCCAGTTCACGAAACCCCAGGGTCTCTAACGCTTTGGCTACCCGATCACGCGTGTCCGACGGTACGAGGAGGTCCGTGTCACCTCTTGTACGAAGGAAAGACGTCGGATAGACACTGTAGGCTAAGGCCGTGCCTTTGAACAGAATTGGATGGATCCCAATAGCCGCTAGCCGCTCCAGTACTTGTTTCAGCATGTACTGGTGGCGCATCTCCCACAATGCTTGAGCAGTGGCCTGCTGACGACAAGTAGCCAGGATAACTTCCGGCCAACCCATGTCAACGCGTTCGCGATCTGCAATATAGTGATGAAGTAACGCCTGTACCCCGTGATAAGCACTTCGCTCGATGAAGCGGGCCGCGAAATTATTGTCGCCGTATTCCGGCCAAGTCGGATTTTCGCCACGTAAGGTAGCACAAAGCAGCTCTTCAATTCCCTGCATGACTAGAGCTCCGTTGCAGAGATCCAACAGCGCCCTTGAGCCCGGCGCTCTGGCAGATTGTTGTCATTCGTTCGGGCCTAGCCATCTGTTCGCTGCTGCGTTCATCGCAAGCTTTGGTCGTGACATGGTCCTGATGGGCATTGGCGACGGGGCTGTCAAGTTGGCATCGACGTAGCGTGCCGGCATTACGAAGTGGCTGCTGCACATGTGTCCAGAATGGACCTGTGAGCGATGGCTGGGGCGCCAGGATTCGAACCTGGGATTGTCGGTACCAAAAACCGATGCCTTACCACTTGGCTACGCCCCAGCAGCGGGAACATGCCCGTTGCGCGCGGCCTTATAGGACGAGCCGACGGAAAGCTCAATGCCGAGAATAGCGGTGCGCGGAACTGATCCATCGGTTCCCGCAGATAGGAGTTCGGACATTATCCCCTGCTGTCAGGCCATGGCGTCTACTCGCCCCAGACGGCCATTTCGTTGCCGGCCGGATCGACGAAATGGAACCGCCTGCCACCAGGGAACGAAAAGATCGGCTTGACGATCGTGCCGCCGGCATTTTCGACGGCGCCCAGGATTTTTTCCAGGTCCTCGGAATAAAGCACCGGAAGGGGCTTGGCGGGCGCTTCGCCGGCATCAGCCTGGAAGCCTCCATCAAGACCTTCCGAAAAGGCCGAATAGGTCGGCCCATAGTCGGTGAACGACCAGGAAAAGGCGGCGCTGTAGAAAGCCTTCAGCCTGTCCAGCGTTCCACCAGTTGCCGGCATTTCCAGATAATCGAGTTTTCCGGTCAGTCTCATGGCGCCACCTCATGTTCCTATTATGTTCTACTTTGGTGGCCGATAAGCCGCAAGTCTTTTTGGCATGGCTTTTTCTTAATCGATTGTAGAAGCCGGGTGGCTTTGCCGACGCCTTGCCTTTCGCACTGCAGCATCATATCGCTCGGGTAGCGACACGGCGAAACTTCGGCTTCGTCAATCTTTTCAATCTCCTGCAACCGGAGAGCAAGCATGACCAAATGGGTCTACACCTTTGGCGACGGCGCCGCAGAAGGCCGTGCCGGCGACAGGAACCTCCTGGGCGGCAAGGGTGCTAATCTCGCCGAAATGTGCAGCCTGGGCCTGCCCGTGCCGCCGGGATTCACCATCACCACGGAGGTCTGCAACGCCTACTACGCCAATGAGCGCTGCTATCCGGCCTCGCTGGAAGCGGATGTCGCGGTCGCCCTCGATCATATCGGTCGGCTGACCGGGCGCCGTTTCGGCGATCCCTCGAAATTGCTTTTGGTGTCGGTGCGTTCCGGTGCCCGCGCTTCCATGCCCGGCATGATGGACACCGTGCTCAATCTCGGTCTGAACGACGAGACGGTCGAGGCGCTGGCCGCCGATTCAGGCGATGCGCGCTTTGCCTATGACAGCTATAGGCGTTTCATCCAGATGTATTCCGATGTCGTCATGGGCCTCGACCATGAGGTGTTCGAGGAAATCCTCGAAGACCAGAAAGGTGGGCTCGGCCATGAGCTCGACACCGAACTGACCGCCATCGAATGGCAGGGCGTGATTGCACTCTATAAGGCCAAGGTCGAGGAGGAACTCGGTAAGCCGTTTCCGCAGGATCCGAACGAGCAGCTCTGGGGCGCGATCGGCGCCGTGTTTTCGAGCTGGATGAACAACCGCGCCATCACCTATCGGCGCCTGCATGACATCCCCGAAAGCTGGGGCACGGCGGTCAACGTCCAGGCCATGGTCTTCGGCAACATGGGCGAGACTTCGGCCACTGGCGTCGCCTTCACCCGCAATCCGTCGACCGGCGAAAAGATGCTCTATGGCGAGTTCCTGGTGAATGCGCAGGGCGAGGATGTCGTTGCCGGCATCCGCACACCGCAAAACATCACCGAGGCGGCGCGCATTGCCGCCGGCTCCGACAAGCCGTCGCTGCAGAAGCTGATGCCGGATGCGTTCCAGTCTTTCGTCACCATTTCCGACCGTCTGGAAAAGCACTACCGCGACATGCAGGATCTCGAATTCACCATCGAGCGCGGCAAATTATGGATGCTGCAGACGAGATCCGGCAAGCGTACCGCCAAGGCCGCGCTCAGAATCGCCGTCGAAATGGCGCAGGACAAGCTCATTTCGAAAGAAGAGGCCGTGGCCCGCATCGATCCGGCCTCGCTCGATCAATTGCTGCATCCGACGATCGATCCGGAGGCCACGCGCGATGTGATCGGCATCGGCCTGCCGGCTTCTCCGGGTGCTGCCACCGGCGAGATCGTCTTTTCCTCCAACGACGCCGAGGAGCTCAAGACGCAAGGCCGCAAGGCGATCCTCGTGCGCATCGAGACCAGTCCCGAAGACATCCACGGCATGCATGCGGCAGAAGGTATCCTGACTACGCGTGGCGGCATGACCAGCCACGCCGCGGTGGTCGCGCGCGGCATGGGCAAGCCTTGTGTTTCGGGCGCGGGCTCGCTGCGCGTCGACTACAGGGCCGGCACGCTGATGGCGATGGGGTCGACGTTGCGCAAGGGCGACATCATCACCATCGACGGCGGTAACGGCCAGGTGCTGAAAGGCGCCGTGCCGATGCTGCAGCCGGAGCTCTCGGGCGATTTCGCCGCTATCATGGAATGGGCCGATTCCGTGCGCCGTATGAAGGTGCGCACCAACGCCGAAACGCCGCTCGACGCGCGTATGGCGCGTTCCTTCGGCGCCGAAGGCATCGGGCTTTGCCGCACCGAGCACATGTTCTTCGATGGCGACCGGATCGTCGCCATGCGTGAGATGATCCTGGCCGATACGGAAAAGGGCCGGCGAACGGCGCTCGCAAAACTCTTGCCCATGCAGCGCTCGGATTTCCTCGAACTGTTCGAGATCATGGCCGGCCTGCCGGTGACGATCCGGCTGCTCGATCCGCCACTGCACGAATTCCTGCCCAAGACCGAGGAAGAGGTGGCCGAAGTCGCCGCCGCCATGAACGTGTCGCCCGACAAGCTCCGGCAGCGCACCGAAGCCCTGCACGAATTCAATCCGATGCTTGGCCATCGCGGCTGCCGGCTTGCGGTTTCCTATCCCGAAATCGCCGAGATGCAGGCGCGCGCCATTTTCGAGGCCGCCGTCGAGGCCGGCAGGAAGGCCGGCGCGCTGGTGGTTCCGGAAATCATGGTGCCGCTGGTCGGCCTGGTGAAGGAACTCGACTACGTCAAGGCGCGGATTGATGCCGTCGCCAAGAGCGTGATGGAGGAAACCGGCGTCAAGATCACCTATCTTACCGGCACGATGATCGAGCTGCCGCGCGCGGCGATCCGCGCCCATGTCATCGCCGAGGCGGCCGAATTCTTCTCTTTCGGCACCAACGATCTGACCCAGACCACCTTCGGCATCTCACGCGACGATGCGGCCTCGTTCCTGGAGACCTATCGTCAGAAGGGCATCATTGAGCAGGATCCGTTCGTGTCGCTCGACATCGAGGGCGTCGGCGAACTGGTCCGGATGGCGGCCGAAAAGGGCAGGGCGACACGGCCGGACATCAAGCTCGGCATTTGCGGCGAACATGGCGGTGATCCGGCATCTATCCATTTCTGCGAAAAGGTCGGCCTCGACTATGTGTCGTGCTCGCCCTACCGCGTGCCGATCGCCAGGCTGGCTGCTGCTCAGGCGGCGGTGCAGGTTGCGAAGAATGGCGGAAGGTAACTTCATCCCAACATTTTACGCCTTAGAGGGACATGCCAACAAACAACTATACTTAAGGCCGTTCAGCGTGGCTCGCCGCTCGCCTCCTGGCGAAAGTTCGCCCTGCTGCGCAAGTCAGCGACCGTTGTCGCCTCGTCACTGATGCGAAGTTCCCCAACCGCCTGAGTAAATCGTGCTGATTCACAACCCGACGCCGCACTTCCTTCCTAAGTTCCAATCCACGCCGCCCCCATTGGCATGCGCAACCCCAGAGACTTGATTGCCGAAGCGTTTTTCGAGCGACGGTGACCAAGGCACGAGCCTAAAGCCCAGCCCATCATCAATCATCGCGAAACGGCCGGAAGCGAGTGAGAAACGCCGCCGGTAGATGCCGGCCACATGATCGCCATTGGTAGCTTTCGTGAATGACATACCGGTTTCAACGGCGAGCCGCCCGCCGAGCGAGTCCACTTCGCGAGCGCGCAGTGCTTCGATCAAGTTGGGAGCGAAGATGATGCGCTGACCATCGCGCCGTGCGAAACCCTGATTGACGAAGTGCTCGGTGCGGCTCTTCAATGCCCGCCTCACTTCCCTGCCAAACCCGCCCTCGCCGAGCTCGAATGGCTCGCGCGCGATGAGTTGCCGGTCGAGCCAGGTCGCGCCGGAAGCATGGATCTGTTCTTCGATCGAGAGGTCCGAGCGGACGACGAGTGCGACACGGCCACGACCTTTCGCACCCTCGTAACGACGCAACTCTACGATTGAGCCCGGCGCGGAGTCTCCGGTGGCGTCGAGATCGTGGAAGCGAATGTGATGCGTACGTCCGTCGATACCGTCGACAATGGCATAAGCCGAGCCACGCAGTTTATCGTCCAAGCCGCGTTCCAGCAGCCGGCCGATAACTGACGTGTCGATTTCCTCGGCGGCTAACACATACGCGCCCGCTGCTTTGTCAATGCCGTGGCTAGTAAGGCTGCGGTGCACGCGTTTGATAATGTCGCCACGATCGCCGAGCGCGCGCAAGCTGGACTCCGCTTCGGCGACCATGACCCATTGGCCGGGGCGGACCTGGTTGGCGAGGCCAAGTTTCTCAAGCTTGCGGAGCCGTCCAACCTTGGCGGTCAAGAGCTCTTCCGGCTGACGATCGGGATGCGGCGCCACATCGATGACGCCATGGTCATTGGCATCGCGAACTAGCTGGCGGTCGAGCTGAGTCCAGCGCTCGGTGCCGATCTGCCGATCTACGGTCCGACGGATACCTTGGTCGGTTCGAAGTCCTAATGTCTGGGTGAGGATATCGCTTGCCCGGTCGCGCAGGCCCTTGCGAATGTAGTCACGCGAAATGACGAGGTTCTCACCATCGTCGGCGACGCCACGAACCACGATATGGATATGCGGATGTTCCGTGTTCCAATGGTCGACGCCGAGCCAGTCGAGCTTGGTTCCGAGATCGCGCTGCATGTCGACCATGAGGTCACGGGCTAGGCTCCTTAGGTCACCCAACTCGATGGCATTGTCCGGCGAGACAATGAAACGGAAATGGTGCCGGTCGTCCTTGCATCGCTCGGCAAAGGCGCCGTGGTCGGCATCGTCCGTGTCCGGCCCAAACATCTTCGCCTTCTCGCCGTCGCGCGTGACACCCTCACGTCGGAGATATTTGAGATGGCCAGAGAGAGGTGCCGAGTTCCTGAACTGACGGACGACACGCGCCTTGACGACGGCACCGCGCGAGTGCCCGGTGATGAGGCGATTGGCACGGATGCTCGCCGCCCGGCCTCGGCCGAACGTCGAGGCGCGTGGGGAGATGACTTGGCCCTTGCGCGAGACATGTCCGCCGGCCCGCTGTGCGGCCGCGAGCGCCTGGAAAATGAATGGCCGTGCCCGCTGTCCGGCGCGGGAACGAATGCGGCCAGGCCGGACACGAAAATCATCGTCCCGGTTCATGGCCGCTTTTCCCGCGATGTGCGGCGTCTCTTGAAGAGATCGAGAAAATGGCGATAACGCACATCACAAATTCCGACGCACATCGCAAAGCGAGGCGAAAACCGTAAGAAAAACAGCCGAATGACCGAGTTGCACATCGCGGCCCTTTATCCTGCCATCTCTCCCCGTATTCCCTGGGGCCAGCCCTCCCACCGCATTTTCTGCGGCGCAGCAGGTCAAAATACGATTGACCAAGAATGCTGGGCTCATCGCGCTGTCACGGCAGAGCGCTGGATAAACAGGCTATTCGCAGCGGTTTTCGGAGAAGATGCATCCCCATGGGACGAACCGGATCGCTGAGAATATCGTTTCATCATCAACATCCGTGTCATAGCGATGCCGCGGCATTCCGGATGCGGCCAGTGTGCGCGAAAACCGACGAATGAAGTGCGCTCGCTGTACCTGCTCTTTGCCGTGCACGCGTCGAAATGGGGACCGCACCGTTGATCAACGGAGCGAGTTTCCTGACGTAGTCGATCGTCTCGCGTGGCAGCGGTCGACCTCGCGTAAGATACTCTTGATAGCGCATTGGACCGGCATTGTAGGCGGCGAGAAAACCATTCCTGCCGAAACGGTCGAGCATCTCGCGGAGGTAGGCTGCACCGGCAAGAATATTGTCGCGCGGCTGATAAGGATCGCGGCCGAGCCGGTACCTGATGCGCAGTTCCTCCCAAGTACCCGGCATGATCTGCATCAAGCTCATCGCGCCCTTGCTCGACATCGCGCGAACATCACCAAAGCTCTCGACATGCATAACGGCGCGCAGCAGCTTCTCAGGAATGCCAAAACGTTTCGATGCTTCCCGGATATACGTCGACCAGGGCGAGGTTTTGCCGTTAGAGCGCGCCGGCCGCTCACCATACGCAGGAGGTTCCGCACAAACAACCGATGCAGAAGCGATGAGCATAACGCATGCGCACAGCAGCATCATGCCTCGGCGAATGACAGCGAGCACACCGCTGTCGCGATGCGCCACTAGCCTGCCGCCGTGCTCAATTCCGTCAAGGGAAAGGCTTGGCCAGCCGAACTTGCTTGCCGCAAATTGCCGGCTGGTGAGCGTTCGCAGCGATTGGCAATCGTACGGCCGCCCTTGACCTCCGCTCCGCGCGCCAGTTGCCCGAGGGGCAATCGGGTCGAAGGGTTTGACATGCGCCTGGTCGATCAAAGGGTTTGACTGGAGAGGCTCGCTGCGGCGCAATCTGTGCATTAGATCGACCTCACTCGTCGCGCTTCGACGGACGGCTCCAGTGCAGGCCCCAGACGCTTTTCTCAGCATTGGACTGAAACAGATTGGCGCGAATCGGCTGCGTGAAGGACGGGTCGTCTATGGAAACAGAGAGATAGGCGCCAGCCTTCCCGCCGGTGCGATTCCAAGCCGCGCCAATCTCCATGCCTTCGCAGAAGACCCGATGATCCGGCGCGTTTTCGGCATCTGATTTCTCGGCAGGCAGGATGGCCAGTTTGGTGTCAAGTGTCAGCGTGCAGATGTTGCCAAAGAAGCCATCATCGTTACGGGTGAAGGTGCCGATCTGAGCCATTGCGGTTCTCCTTTCATGAGCGTTGACGATGATTGACGCGAGCGTTCACGGCTCGCCGGGAAGGGAATTGTTGGAAACATTCGGCGTTGGAGAGGTGCCGTCGGTGACCCAGACAGGGACCGCTCGACCGACAATCGAAGTGAGCGGCAGCGCACCGAAATACCGGCTGTCAAAACTGTCGGCCGCGTCCCGGTTCATGAGAAAGACTTCGTCGTCGGCGATCACGCGGCAGCCCTGCCAGACGGGTAAGGGCCGCCCGCTGCTGTCACGCCCGCGCGCATGTCCGAAGGTCACGCCGTCAGCAATGATGTCTGCGTCTTGTCGGCAGACCGAGGCACCTGCAAGTGCCACCACGTACTTCAGAAGAGGCACCCCTTTCGGCAGATATCCGCGCGCGGCGAGGAAGTCCGCCAATGGTTCGGGCGACATGACGACGGCGATATCGGCAACGTCGATTCTGTCGGCCGGCTCAACCCGGTAGAGCCCGATGGGAACGCTCGCTGATGCGTTCCAGATGAAGCGAGGCCGATGGCTTGCCCAAACTGGTGCGGCGACCAAGGTCGCACCGCCGAGCATCATAGCGATGATCGTTCGGCGCGCGCTCATAGCTCGATCCGGCAGAGCAGAAGCCAAGCCTCGTGGCGCTGGCGGATGTAGGGCCCGGGCGTCTCTTGCGCAGCGAGGCGGCGGTGGGCATGCCGCCAGTGGCCCGATGATACCTCTATCGCGTCGATACCGATCGCTTCGGCGGCGTCGAAAATCTTCAGCACCATTTCGACGTCCGGCCATCCAATAGCCGCAAGCAGGATGTCAGCGCCGGGCCGCACATAGGCGGCGGTCGAATAGCGTTCGTGGGTAGTGACGGCGCGCAGGATGTCGAAGCGCGAAGCGACTCCGCCGAAATCATTCGTGGCCCAAGGAACGAAGGTGAAGATACCGCCGAGAGCAAGGATTTCGTGCGGTGCCGCCATCAGGCTGGACGTGTGGAGTTCCCTGTCACCAGCATCGATGATTTGCAATGCGGCTGAGATTGGAATGCCAGCATCCCAGGTCGCCCTGGCAAACTCGGGGGTCGCCCCGACGGGGATCAATGCCTCACCCACGCGAAAATCAGTCGGGGTCATGCGGCAGCATTTGGCTAATGAGAAAAACGGCCACGACATGAGATCCCGTGTGTGGTGTGGCACGATCTCACTGGAGTGTGCATGAAGCAGAGCAAACTGCTGCCGATCGGTCCAGCCATGCCGCATTGTCTTTGCACCGCAGATCAGGAGATGCGATCGCGTCTGCCGGCATAGGCAGGTGCGCGGGCGGCATGCGGTTTGGCCGGCGGAACAAAGGTCGCATTCGCATCACTTGTGGAGGTGCGCGCGCCGAGTTCGATCCAGGCGTGAAGGTCGTCGATGTCGTACAGCACACGGCCGCCGACTTTGCGATACTTAGGACCTGTGCCATAGGTTCGGTGCTTTTCCAGCGTGCGAGCGCAAAGACCGACGATCGGTGCTGCCTCCTTCGTCCGCAGGTATCTTTTGGGCGCGTCCGCGGGACCCTTCGACATCGCTCGATCTCCATTCGGTTCTGCTGTCGTCCTGGCCTGCCGGGACGCGCGATACGGACGATGGCCGAAATGAGATACGGCGGGGGAGGGCAAAGATAGGTAGCCGCGTTTTTGCTACCCGTCCGAAGAAGCGGCCTCATCGGTCGGATTTCCGGCTGCGGCTATGGGGATAGAAGAGAAGGTCGCGATAGCCGCCAGCGACTATGCGATCCGCCCTTCGCAGGATTGCGCGCACCTTGTGCCTGAGGTGATGGTCGCGCCAATCACGTGGCGCGACGGGTTCGCGGGAAAGCAAAACCTCTGCAATTCGGCGATAGGCTGCTTCTGCGCGGCGGGCGTCATGAGCGCGTAAATTGAGGATATGCCTGATCTTGGTCTGTTGCGGCAGCATGCCGTATGCTGGAGCGGGTGGTCGACCGTTCAGTGTCCGCCAGAACTGGCGCGCTGCGTCGAGCCTTGTCTCAAAAGCGCTGTCGAGCGGCAGAACAATGGCATCAACGCTAGGTGAACCGCCGCGACTTTGGGCAATCAGCGTATGTCTCGATATCCGGGCCGGCCAAAGCACCTGAAACTCGTCGATCGACTTCCATAAGCGGGCGTTGTCGAGTTCGGAAAATTGAACTGTCTGGTGCGATGGGCCGACCCAGGCAGGCGTCTTCGTGGCTCGGATTACACGCGGGAAAGCCCGCTCAGTCCAGACGATGTTCTCGGCTACCGGCGGACCGTCACCTGTAACTGTGAAATCGCGCGCCCCAACGAGCAGCGAAGTCGGGTGAACCGACAAGGTCTCCGGAATCTGCGTGCCGCGATGCAAGCTGGCTGCACTCGGCGACAAAGGCACCGTTCCGGATCAGATATTCGGAAGCGAACTGTGCAGCTTCGTAGTCGCGCATGTGCGCGTAGGCTGCCGGATCGGTCCAATTACCCTGCAACGTTCAGAGTTCTCCGCGTGCCCGCGTCTGCGGCTTCGGCATCAACATTCAGGGCGATGAGGGCGTTGGGTAGTTGGAGAGTCGGCAAACCGTTGTGCTGATTCAGCAAAGCGTGACGAACGGGCAACGGCGATCAGTTAGCGTACCGCCCGTCACTAGCCTCGCTATTTTGGGTTAACCGATGAGCAAAGCGAAGCTTCCGCCCGGACCCGCCGAGCGGAAGCTCCGCGAGTTACTTACTCCCGTTGCGGCGACCGTTAGGGCGGGACCAGATGAGGCTGTAGCCTTCGCCTTCCTCGTCATCGAAGAGATTGGCGTAGATCGGAGCGGTGAAGCTCGGATCGTCCAGCTTCAGGCCGAGATACTCGCGGCCCTCATTGGAGCGCTTAGACCAGGCGGCGCCGATCTCGACTCGGCCGACGAAGACGCGATGGCTGGGGGCGTTGTCGCTGGAGCCGTTGGCCTCGGGCACGACGCGGACGTTCTTGGTCTGGAGCGAGAGGGTGACGATTTCGCCGGTGAACTCGTTGTTGCCGGTCTTCTTGAAGGTACCAATAGTCGCCATGATAGTTCTCCTTGAACTTTGTTCCGAGCCCGCACCATTGCGGCCTCGATGGCGATCAGTGGGCCGCAGGCGATCGACGCGGCATCGCTTGCGACCGCAGCGTCAGCGGAGGATGGCGCGAGAGCGAGTTTCTTGTTTCGCGAGGAATGACGGCGCAGCCCGCAGGGGAAGAAAGTCGCGTCCGCGCCATTGCGGCATAGGCGATCGAGGCGCAGCCGACCTTCGGCCAGATCAGCCAACTGAAGAGGCCGTTTTGGAGCGGTCGCTCGGACGGAGATCAAGAGAGAACTTGGCGACACGGTCGATACCGCCGAGATCTCGGTTGTGACGGCATCGCCGTCGATGCTCCCTTACACAGGCATTCGAGAATTCGGAATCTGATACCTTATGGCGCGCTCAAGACCTGGACACCGACAGCCCAGCGTCAGCTTGGCATGTGCGTGGACCGAACCTCATCTATCGCCGCAATGAACGGACTCACCGTGGTCGGGCTGAACGGTTCGTCCGCGTCAATCCTGTGCCCGCCAATGTCGCGGCGATGCTGGCGGCTGGGCAAATCCAGTGTCTAGTCTGCTCCGGTCGTCTCGGTGTGTTGAGCCTCGCGCAAGTCCCGGTCTGGTCGGACCGGGCGTCACCATTCGCATCAGTGCCGTGACCCGCGGGTGATTGCGTCCGCAACGGGAAAGCGAGTCTCGATTCCATGGGCCTAGTGGTAGCGCGGCGGGCGCGACCAAAGCGAACGCGATGGAGATGCGTGCCTAGACCGGTCGGACGAACGAGCAGGAATTGGCCAACTACGGGGGCAAGGACGCAGCGCTCACGCGCCGCCGCCTTTCGGGCGGAAGTCGAAGACCGGGATGCCGAGCTTTCTGGCCTTGTCGGCGAGATTGTCCTGGATGCCCGTGCCGGGGAAGACGATGACCCCGATCGGAAGCACGTCCAGCATGGCGTCGTTGCGCTTGAACGGAGCTGCCTTGGCGTGCTTCGTCCAGTCGGGCGCGAAGCCGATCTGCGGTACCTTGCGATGATCGGCCCAGCGCGACGCGATCTTCTCGGCGCCCTTCGGCGACTTACCATGCATCAGCACCATGTCTGGGTGCTTGGTGTGGACCTGATCGAGCTTCGCCCAGATCAGGCGGTGGTCGTTGAAGTCGAGCCCGCCGGTAAAGGCGATCTTCGGGCCGGGTGGCAGAAGGACTTCGTTCGTGGCACGCTTTTTCGCAGCCAGAAAATCGCGGCTGTCGATCATCGCAGAGGTCATCGCGTTGTGGTTGATCATCGAGCCGCTGCGCGGTTTCCAGCTTGATCCAGTGTAACGCTCGTAGTGCTCGGCGGCCTGGTCGCGCATCAGCTCGAAGGCGTTCTGACGCTCGATCAGCGTCTGCCCCTCGGCCGTCAGGCGCTCCAGCTCGACGGATTTCACCTCGCTGCCGTCCTGTTCGCGTTGGCTGCGGCGCTGTGCCTGCTCGTTGTCGTCGAGTTCCCGCTCGATCCGGCCGGTGGCGCGATGGAAGACGTTGACGGTCGACCAGAGCAGATCGTCCAGGTCGGGCTCGAGGCGTGTGCTTTCCAGGGTGACGATCAGGGCGTCGAAGATGTCGGCGACGGCGCCGGCCACCATGTGACCTTCCGGAAGCGGCCGGGGATCGGGTTCGTGCGCGAAGGGACGATAGCCATAGAGCTGAAGTTCAGTGAGGAGGTGATCGGTGGGGGAAGAGGCGTGGTGCGGTTCGTGGTCGTCGTGCTCGCTCATGGGATGCTCCGTCGGTTCGACCGCGACCCTCGCGGCCTTCATGGCGACGAAAGCCGGCGGGCGGACTGGACCTGCACCCGCAGCGAAGCGGAGGGCCGAAGCGTCAGCGGAGGATGCCTAAGGCCGGCTATTTTGCCTCGCGATGGAAAGGCCCGCAGGGCCGCCGGAAAATAGTCGGCCGCAGACATTGCCGGTCCGGGCCGTTTGCTGGCCGATCGCCCTCTCGAAGGCCGGGGCGCGGTTCTCTCCGACCTGAGGTCATCCGAGAGATGCCTGCGACAGCGGGCCTGCTACGCGTTCTTCGTTCCGGTCTATACCGCCCGTGCCATGAAGCGTGCGACGTCCTGCGGTGCGACCTGCATCCGAGCCTGCGCCCGGAGAGCCTCGATGCCGAGGGTGCGGAGATCCTCATTGAAGTCCCCGAACGCCGGCGACAGCACGATCGCCTCGATCCCGACTGCGTTTGCTCGCTCGATCAAAGTATCGCGCGCGCCGTCGCCGGCTGGATCGTCGTCGCGCACGATGTAGAGCCTTCTCAGCGTGTCGGGGAACAGGATGGCTGCAAGATGGGCTGCCGAAAGTGCCGCAGCCATTGACATGGCGGGCAAAACGCATCGAAGCGACAGGATCGTCTCGATGCCTTCGCCCGCCGCCATGACTTCGCCGGGAACACCAAAGCGGACCGCGTGCCCGAGGAGCTCACCCATAGCACGCCGTGGTGTACTGATAGGCGCCTTGTCCTTGCCGGATAGGTCAAGCCAGGTGCGATGCGCGCCGGTCAGATGACCGTCAAGGTCCGTAACGGACGCGATCATCGCCGGCCAACTCTCGGTGGGCGAATAGTCGTCCGGTCGATAGTAACAGTGCGGGTGAAAACGCAGGCTTCCAGTTCCGTGCAGATACGTAATCCCGCGATTGCGTAGATACGTCTCTACGATTGTGCTCGAAATCGGCTGCGACACAGCGAGCAGCCGCCGCGCTGCTTCAGGCGATCCCGATGGTGCCGGAGTGGATTTCGACCGGGACGAGGTTTGTTCCGGCTCCGGATGCGGCAAGCTCAGGAACGTTCGTGCCTCGTCGGTCACATCCTTGAAGTCGACCAAGCCGCAGCTTTCGCGGATGACGTCGAGGAGATCGCCATGCTCGCCGGTGGCGGCGTCGGTCCATTTGCCGGCGGCGCCTTTGCCGGATTCGCTACCTTTCAGGCGCACGAACATCGAGCGCCCCGGCGTGTTACGCACATCGCCGACCAGCCAGTAACGACCCTCACGATGCCCGTTCGAAAGATAATGGCGGCACACTGCCTCTGCCTGCTTGCCGAGACGCTGTGCCAGTTCGGACGCGTCGTGGCGGGTCATCACGTAGCCTCCCGCTCGCCGATGCGCTGGATTGGATAGCGCTCCAGCACCTTGGCGAGGATCGTGGGCCCGGATGCATCAGTTGGCACGAACATGCGCAGCTTCCAGGATATGATCTCGTGAAAAAGACCGTAGGCTGAAAGGCGGTCGCGCATCGTGTCGGTGAATCCCGACAGTTCGATGCGGTTGACGCCCATGACGCGGCTTCGCCGAAGTTGCAGGCCCTCTGCAAGGTCGAGTATCGTCCGGCCGTCGATCAGCCCGGTGAAGGCATCGCGTGCTGTGATCGAAGAAGAGCCCGTCGCCAGGGCGCTGGCGGCCCAAGCCGGCGAGACCCGACGCCCAATGATACGTTCGCCATAATCGGTCTGAAGTCGATAGACCCGTGACGACTCGTTGGGCAGGCGTTTCCAGATCGGCAGCAGAAGCCCAGCAACGACATGGATGGTGCTGTCCGTGAACTCCGGTACGGCAGCCACTTCGGCATTCCAGGTCTCAGCAAATGCAGCCTGTTCAGTCTCGACCCAGTGACTCTGCGCCATCATCTTCAGCGAGGCATGATGATGCTCCATCGGCCGGATCAACCGGACACGCCGTTCGATTTCGCCATCGTCGAGCATCACCGCGGGCACCGGAACCTGCACAGCGGCGCGGCCGGAGCGTTCGTTGAGCAACAGCCTGGCGCGTGGATCGTCAAGCTGCGCAAGCGCGTCGGCAAGCGAGACGGGCTTGTTGCTCTCGCGTTGCGCGATGGTCAGCAGCCGTGTCTCCGCGCCGGTGGCGGCATGGACATGGATAGTGCGTCGATCGGTGACGAGGAAGCTTTCCGCCTGCAGTGTTTCCAGCCCAAGGTCGTAGACACCGGTCGCGATGGCGCCTTCGATCTTCGCGTTGAGCAACTGCTCGAAGACGGTGAAAAGGATAGCTTGAAGATCGATGGTGAGCGCGAGCAGCCGATTGAGGAAGGTCGTGATCGGCGGCAACTCGTCCTTGATGCCAGTTGAATCCATCAGTGTGAGGCCAGTCGCATCCTCAAACATCTGGAGCGAGCAGCCTTCGACCTTGCCGCGCACCAGCAGCAGATAGAGCTGCCGCAGCGCGTCGCGGCCATAGTGCGATTCCAGATTGTCCTCAGGCCGGAACAGGCCCTGACCGCCGGTCTGGCGCTGGCCGCGTGTGATGGCGCCTAGGGTGTCGAGGCGCCGGGCGATGGTCGAGAGGAAGCGCTTCTCTGCCTTCACGTCGGTCGCGATCGGACGGAATAGCGGCGGTTGCGCCTGGTTCGTGCGGTTGGTACGGCCGAGGCCTTGGATCGCCGCGTCCGCCTTCCAACCCGGTTCGAGCAGATAGTGAACCCGAAGACGACGGTTCTTCGCCGTGAGGTCGGCGTGATAGCTGCGACCCGTGCCGCCTGCGTCAGAAAACACTAATATGCGCTTCAGGTCATCCATGAACGCCTGTGTCTCGGCGAGATTGGCCGAGCCGGCGCGGTTCTCGACGACAAGGCGATCGATGCCGCTGGTGCTGGTCTTGCGGACAATGCGGCGCGACCGACCCGTCACTTCCGCCACGATGTCGGTGCCGAAGCGCTGGACGATCTGGTCGAGTGCTCCGGGAACAGGCGGGAGAGAGGCGAGCTGTTCGATCAACCGATCGCGACGGCCAACGGCCTCGCGGCTCTCCACGGGCTGGCCGTCACGATAGACCGGGCGTGACGACAGATTCCCCTCGCTGTCGGTGAATGGCTCATAGAGCTGCACAGGGAAGGCATGCTGAAGATAGGACAGGACATATTCGCGCGGCGTGATATCGACCCGGACGTCGTTCCATTCCTCGGTTGGAATTTCTGCCAGGCGGCGTTCCATCAGCGCCTCCCCGGTCGAGACGATCTGGATGACGGCGGCATGGCCGTCAGCCAGGTCCCGTTCGATCGAGCGGATCACGGTCGGCGTCTTCATGCTGGTCAGCAGATGTCCGAAGAAGCGCTGTTTCGTGCTCTCGAAAGCCGAACGTGCCGCGGATTTCGCCTGACGGTTCAGCGTGCCGGTCTCGCCAGTGACATTGGCGGCCCGCATCGCGGCGTCGAGATTGTTATGGATGACGCTGAACGCGCAGGCGTAAGCGTCGTAGATACGGATCTGCTCGGAGGTAAGTTGGTGCTCGACCAGCTCGTACTCGACACCATCGTAGGAGAGCGACCGGGCGGTGTAGAGACCGAGTGCGCGAAGATCGCGAGCCAACACTTCCATGGCAGCGACGCCACCGGCCTCGATCGCCTCGACGAATTCCGCTCTGGTCGTGAACGGGAAATCCTCTCCACCCCACAAGCCCAAACGTTGCGCGTAGGCGAGATTATGGACGGTGGTCGCACCTGTCGCCGAGACGTAGACGACGCGGGCGTTCGGCAGGGCGTGCTGCAGGCGGAGCCCGGCGCGTCCCTGCTGCGAGGCAGCGACATCGCCGCGTTCTCCCTTGCCGCCAGCGGCATTCTGCATCGCGTGGCTCTCGTCGAAAATGATCACTCCGTCGAAGTCGGAGCCCAACCATTCGACGATCTGTTGGACGCGCGAAACCTTTTCGCCACGGTCGTCGGAGCGTAGCGTGGCATAGGTGGTGAATAGGACGCCTTGATCGAGTCGGATGTCCTTGCCCTGCGAGAACCGCGACAGCGGCGTGACCAGCAGGCGCTCCATGCCGAGTGCCGACCAGTCGCGCTGGGCGTCCTCGATCAGCTTGTCGGATTTGGAGATCCAGACCGCCTTGCGGCGTCCCTGCATCCAGTTGTCCAAGATGATGCCGGCCGACTGGCGGCCTTTGCCGGCGCCGGTTCCATCGCCGAGCATGAAGCCGCGGCGAAAGCGTACTGCGTTCGCTGAATCCTCACGTGCGACCGAGACGAGGTCGTAGGTAGCGTCGACTGTCCACGATCCGGCGAGGAAGTCCGAATGGGCTTCACCGGCATAGATGACTGTCTCGAGCTGGGCGTCTGACAAGAGCCCGTCGGGGACGATGTTGGTGGGAAGGAGGGGTCGGTAGCTTGGCTTCGGCGGTGCGACCGAGGCCATGGCTGCTGATTGGACCAGCTTGGTCGGATGCGGATGAGCGCCGGGAATGCGGATCGTCTGCAACCCGTATTCTTCATATATCGCATCTGTGATCCGGCTGCTTTGCGCGGGCGTCCAATCCAAGGTGTCGTAGGCAAGCTCGGCGCCTTCCGGCTCGGCGAAGCTGCGTGCGGGAGATGAAACGGCCGATCGCGCGAGATGGCCGCGCTTGGTGCGCACGGTGGCGGTCGGCGCAGAGACGGCGGGCACAAGGGCAGACGCGGCGACCGGCAGTCGCGCGGGCACATGCTCGCCGATCCAGGCGATCAGGGTGGCGACGTCGGGCGCAATGCCAGGGGATGCCGGAAATGTACCCGGGTCGTCGACAGGCAGCTTGTCGATGACGGTGAGCCTCGTATCGACGGTCGTGCCGTGCTTGGCGTAGACACTGCCGTCGATCGCTGCGGTGAACACAACGCGGCCGCGCTCCTGCAGCCGGACGAACGCCTCACGCCAGGCCGGCAACTCAGGCGACAAATTAGCGCCGGTGATCGCCACAAGTCGCCCATGATCGGCCAGCCGGGCCAGTGCGGATGCGACATGGCGGAACGCAGCGTCGGCAATGCGGCCAGAGACGTTGGCAAGCACCGAAAATGGCGGGTTCATCAGCACGACGCTGGGCACGATGTTGGGATCGAGATGGTCATCGATCTGTGCCGCGTCGAAGCGGGCGACGGGAATTGCCGGAAAGAGGAGGGAGAGAAGTATCGCGCGGGTCTCCGCCAGTTCGTTGAGCACCAATTCTCCGCCGCCGATCTCGGCGAGGATCGCGAGTAACCCGGTGCCGGCGGAAGGCTCCAGCACCCGGTCGGCCGGCGTGATCGCCGCAGCCGTCAGCGCCGCCAGTCCGAGAGGAATGGGGGTGCTGAACTGCTGAAGCGCCTCGCTCTCCTCGGTGCGGCGCGTGTGAGTGGGAAAGAGACCGACGACCTTGTTGAGCATCGGAAGTGCCCTGGCCGAAGAACCGACTTTGCGGAAGAGCGACTTTCCGTACTTGCGCAAGAACAGCACGGTTG
Source organism: Mesorhizobium sp. M6A.T.Cr.TU.014.01.1.1 (assembly GCF_004022765.1). Lineage (NCBI taxonomy): Bacteria > Pseudomonadati > Pseudomonadota > Alphaproteobacteria > Hyphomicrobiales > Phyllobacteriaceae > Mesorhizobium > Mesorhizobium sp. M6A.T.Cr.TU.014.01.1.1. Next base: position 416,586 of record NZ_RZPG01000001.1, on the reverse strand, counting down.
CGACTTCGCAGGCGTCATAGGCTGTCTTCCAGTCCCAGGCGCCCGATGCATCGGAGGCGCCGAAGGCGGCTTCCATGGCTGCGCGCAGGATCGAGATGTCTATGCGCTGGCCGCGTTCGAGATGGGGAAGAAGGAGCTGGGCCGCGCGATGGACGGCGGCGGCGGAATCCACGACCGGGGATGAAACAGAGGGAAGCGGCGAGGCCGGAACAGCAGCAAAAGCAGATATGTCAAGCATGGAAAAAACCTCGGGAGAGCGGAGGGGACGAACCGTCGGTGCTCTCTCTCTCGACCGAACCGGCTCAAACCCGTCCTGGCCGATCTCTTCCTCTGGGATCGCTTGGCGATAGGATTATTTTCCGGTGCCGGGTGGCCCGCGCGCTTCTCGACTGAGACGCCTGACCGGGCGGAAGGGCATGGCATTGGGGGAAATACGGTCGTTATCGTCGGAGCGAGGGCCTGTTGATCCGGTTCGCATCGGATTCGTGCTGCGGCCGTCCTAGCGCCAAGCGAGACGCCAGCGGCAGCAGGCGCGGGCGTCTGTCGGTGATCAGAGGCGGAAGCGGAGCGGCCGAAGCCGCTCCGATCGAGGCGATCTATTCAGCGACGACCATGTGCGGCTCGCTGTCTTCGACCTCGCCTGTGAGGAACTCAGGAAGTGAATCCTCATCACCTTCGGCTGCAGAAGCGCTATCCATGCCGGCACTGCCGCCATCAAGGTCAGCGAGGCGCAGCGGTTCGGGCAGCCAGCCGGTGTCAGCCAGCAGGCGCTCGGCTTCCTTCGCCATGTCGTCCTTTTTGAGATGGTCTATGAGCTGCGAGGCCTGTTCACCCTTCGCCTCGCGCACCGCCTCGAGAATTCGAGATTTAGTGACGCGACCGAGATAGTTCCCAACGGTCGGCGCCCAACCTGCCTTTACCATGTCGAGACCGACGGCGCGCGCCAACCGGTGAGCTTGGGCTATCCGCTGCTGGACGCCATGCGCCGAGACGGCGCCACCACCATAGCGATCTGCCTTCTCGTAAAGCGCGTTGACGCCGAAGCTGACGCAATGGGCAAGCAACGCTGCGCGGCTGTTATCGTCGAGCGCAGCGATCCAGTCCCAGAGTCCGTCGTCACTGGCCGGCAGGACCGATTTCCACGCCTCATGCCGTTGGACCGCCGACGTCGCCGAGGGGCTGTTCTTCAACTCGTCCGGCTGGACGGGCAAGAAGATGTGACGGACCGAGGCCTCCAGGCAACCGGTCGTGGAGTGATGCTGAAAGGTGTCGGTGACCAGTTTGTGCAGCAGCGCGGTCATGGCGACATGCGGATTGCCGGCGAGAGCATCGCGCAACGCCAGCGTCTGGTGGGCCGTCAGCTCCGTCACCAGACGATCCGGCAACGGCTTGATAGCGTTGTCTTCGTCTTCCTCGGAGCCGACCATCTGGCCGCCGATGGTGACAACGGCACGCTGCACCGTCGGGTTGCCAGGATCGACCGAGCCACCGTCGTCAATCTCCGATCCATCCGCGCCGTCGACCGATACCGCCGGGACGTCCTCGGGCCGAACAAAGCCGCGATTGACTGAGAGCGATCCGTCGGCGTTGATGCTGATGAAGACGCCGGCGATGGCGATATCGGCCGCATCGAATTGTACCGGGCGTTCGTCGAAGTTCGCGAGCGCGGTCTCGATCTCTCCGAGCCGCAGATCCACCTCGTCGGGCAGTTCGTCGGCATCCTCATAAGCCGCTTCGAGCTTGGCGTACTCGGCGTTGAGCGCCTCGATTGTTGCCTGTTCCTCGGCAGTCAGGTCGAGTGGCGTGCCGGAAACCTCACGCAAGCCGCGCATGGCGTCGAAGGGAAAGCTGACCGCGACCTCGATCCACTTCCAGCCTTCAGCGGCGATTGCTTCGGCGTCGGCCTTGAGCTTCTCCGCGACAAGGCGGTCGAGCAATGCCGCGTCCTGCAGCCAGCCGCCGTCATCGGACTGGAACAGGTCGTGCATGACGATGCCGCCGGCCGCCACATAGGCCTCGACGCCGAGAAAGACGGCCCGCTTGTCGGAGGCGCGTACCGTCGTCTCGGTGAGCATGCGGCGAATCTGGTACGGCTCTTTCGACCACGCGTCCTTGATCGCATTCCAGACCTGCGCCTGACGATCGTGGTCGCCGGAGACTGTGAAGGCCATGAGTTGCTCCAGCGTCATGCCGTCGTCGGCATAAACGTCGAGGAGCGCAGGAGAAACGGACGCCAGGCGCAGTCGCTGCTTCACCACGTTGACGGGCAAGAAGAACGCCGCGGCGATCTCCTCCTCGGTCATGCCTTTGACCAGCATGTCCTGGAAGGAGCGGAATTGATCGAGAGGATGAAGCGGCGCGCGCTCGATATTTTCGGCAAGCGAGACTTCCTCGGCTAAAATGTCGCTCTCACGGTCCCGGACAATGCATGGGACGGGCGCGGTCTTGGCGAGGCGTTTGCTCTTCACCAGCAGCTCGAGTGCGCGGAAGCGCCGCCCACCCGCCGGTACCTCGAACATGCCGGTTTCGTTGCCATCAGCATCGAAGACGGGCTGGACACTGAGGCTCTGGATCAGGCCGCGACGGGCGATCGAGGACGCCAGATCCTCGATCGAGACGCCGGCCTTCACACGCCGGATGTTGGACTGGGAAAGCACCAGTTTGTTGAAGGGGATGTCGCGCGAGGACGACAGGGTGATCTTCTGAACGGCAGTAGCCATAGGGATGTACTCCGCGACGGGCGGCCGGGAGCCTCTCTCTCGACCTCCAACCCGTCAGTGGGCCAAGCGCAGCCCTCTAGCTCTCGGAACCAGAAGCAAGGATTCCGGGTGAGGCCGACCAGCCCTGAAGGGTACGACCCCAAACGGTGCAGCGTGGGGCGAAAAGTGAGCGGGAGACAAGTTCCTCAAGAGGGATTGTGCATGGGAGCGTCGATGCAGGATTGCCGATACGCAGGAAGGCTTCAACTATCCTGATAGCGGAAAAATGCGCCCGGCCGGACGTCGTGTGGGCATGCTTTTCATCCCAAGGAGGGTAGGCCGCATATGGAGAGCCGGATGCTTGGAAAATTGCACGTCCGGTTCAGCGTGGGGGATGAAGAAGACCGCCTCGGAACGGAGGAAGGCGCTTCATTCCTACTCAGGTGCGGCACACCTCTAGTCTAACGATCCGAGACGATCCGCAGATTCGGACGCGAGAAGGGGCGTAGAACCTGCATTTCCCAAATGGTTAGGAATGCGACCTTTCCCATTAGCAGGTCAAAGAAGCATCTTTGCCGTAGCATCTCCAGGTGCCGCTTTTCGCAGCCCTGAATTTAGGAGAAATCTCATGTGGCAGGGTGTCCAGAGCGGCGAGACAGAGAAGAAGCGCGCTCAACGATACAGATGATCCGTCTCTTCTCGAGCGAAGCGATCGGAGTATTGAGATTGCCTGAGGCTCCGCATTGAAAATCCCAGACCAATTTGACGATACCACGCCTCTACGCATTGAGATTGCTGCGCAAATTGCCTTTCCCGACGGCTCGATGGGCGCTGCGGGCTTGCGCAAGGAACGCGATGCCGGTCGACTTGAAACGGAGTTAATCGCGGGAAAGGAGTACGTCACCTTGGTGGCGATCGCCAGAATGAGGGAACTATGCCGCGGACGTCGAAAGGGCCACGCCTCGTCTGGAGGGACGAAAGCTGGAAAAAGAACGGTACGCTCCGAAACAAGGCCGGATGGTTCGTCCGGGACAGCGCAACCTTCATCAGCGCTGGCGGCGGCGAAAAAGGCCGTCCAGGAATTGAAAATGAAAAGGCGCTCGCGGTCCATATCGCCAACAAATACCACCCAGCTCGCGAGCGTGGACGTGGTGCCGATCACGTCTTGATCGCCGATGTGGTCAACGTATATCTGGACGAGGTTGCGCCGAAGCATGCCGCGCCAGAAGAGACGGCGGCCAGGCTGGATAAGATCCTCGATTTCTTTGGCGAAAAAACGCTCGCCGATATCAACGGCAAACTCTGCCGTGACTACGTCGCGTCCAGGCCGACCAAGGCCGCGGCACGCCGTCAACTTGAGGATCTTCGTGCGGCCATCAACTATTACTGGAAGGAAGGTTATACGACAGTCGCACCGACGATTCCGTTGCCTGAGAAGCCTGGGCCACGCGAGCGCTGGCTGACGCGCAGTGAAGCGGCCGCCCTCATCTGGGCTGCGTGGCGCATGAAGCAGAAATGGAAGGGCCAGGAGAGCAGCCGGCGCACCGGACGCCATCTCGCCCGCTTCATGCTCGTCGCGCTCTATACGGGGACGCGCTCGGCCGCGATCTGCGGTGCCGCCATCCGTCTAACGGAAGGGCATGGTTATGTGGATCTCGACCGCGGCGTCTTTTACCGCCGCGCTGATGGTGCCAAGAAGACCAAGAAGCGCCAGCCGCCCGTGCGCCTGCCTAACCGGCTGCTGACGCATCTGCGTCGCTGGGCGTGCACGGATCTCGATATCAAGACGAAGGGGCGCGGCAAGAGCGAGAATATAGGCCGCAAGATATCGCAGGATTTTGTCGTCGAGTGGAATGGAAAGCCTGTGGAAACGATCAACAAGAGCTTTAGGACGGCGCGAAAAGCCGCTGGCCTCGGTCCCGATGTCACACCGCACATCTTCCGCCATACCGCGGCGACTTGGTTGATGCAGGCTGGCGCCGACGTGTGGCAGGCGGCGGGCTTTCTCGGCATCACCGTGGATGTCCTAATCGACACTTACGGTCACCACCACCCCGATTTTCAGGCGGATGCAGTCGAGAAGATCACGCAGAAATACGTTGTTACCAAAGCGCCGAAGACCGTTCTCACTGTGGTGAGGAAAGCACGAACGCCGGGCCATCGCCCAACAGCTTCCCCACAGAAAGACCAAGACGAAACACGATCATTGGCAAGCGAAGGTGACGAAAGAGCCCAGGAATCTGCGGCTTTACTGGCAATCTCCATCGTTCGGGACGATGGGGTCGCAGGTTCAAATCCTGCCACTCCGACCAGAAAACATGTCCGACCCAGAGACATAGGTAACAGCCGGATACGATCCTCGACCTAGGCTGACGGCTATGACGAGGCTGAGATTGGTCTTCGTATGGTCGAGACAGATGCGTCCAAATCTGATCCCCAGGGAAATCCGAGATCGTATTCGGCAAGTCTTTCCACTTCCGGCTACGCACCGTTGCTTTTGATCGCTCCGTCAGCCTTGCAGATCTGGATACTCGACCCTTTTCTGTTTGCATCCGATCAATCAGTTCGGGGAAACGACAAGTGCCGGCGACCAAGGTATTATGGGATCAAGTTCTTGCTATCTTTCTGATTGTGCTGTCGACGACATGGGGCGCGACGCAGTGGACGGCATGGCATCTTGGCTTTCAGAGCCAACTCGGTCCACCATGGTTCGAACTGGTAGGACAGCCCATCTATCCACCGCCTGCATTTTTCTGGTGGTGGTTTTTCTATGATGCCTACGCGCCGGAGGTGTTCCTAGAGGGCGCTGCGATCGCGGGAAGCGGCAGCCTCATCGCGATCGCTGTGTCTATAGGGATGTCGGTATGGCGGGCACGGGAGGCAAAGGATACGGCAACCTACGGCTCGGCGCGCTGGGCGATGCGTGACGAAATCAGGGCCGAAGGCATGATCGGTCCAGATGGCGTAGTGCTAGGCAAGCTCGATGCGGATTATCTGCGGCACGACGGTCCAGAGCACGTGTTGTGTTTCGCGCCGACCCGGAGCGGCAAGGGTGTCGGCCTGGTCGTTCCGTCGTTGTTGACATGGCCGGGTTCCGCGATCGTGCACGACATCAAGGGCGAAAACTGGGAACTGACGGCTGGGTGGCGAGCGCGCTTCGGCCGCGTGGTTCTATTCGATCCGACCAATGCAGCTTCTGCCGCGTACAATCCTCTATTGGAAGTCCGCCGTGGTGAATGGGAAGTGCGCGATGTCCAGAACGTCGCTGACGTGCTGGTCGATCCCGAAGGTTCGCTAGAGCGTCGAAACCACTGGGAGAAGACCAGTCACGCTCTGCTGGTCGGCGCCATCCTGCATGTTCTTTACGCTGAGAGGGACAAGACGCTTGCCGGCGTCGCCAACTTCCTTTCCGATCCGCAACGGCCGATCGAGACAACGTTGCGCACCATGATGCTGACGCGGCACCTGGGCGAGGGCGGTCCGCATCCCGTTGTGGCATCGGCTGCACGGGAACTGCTCAACAAGTCGGAGAATGAACGATCCGGCGTGCTCTCGACGGCCATGAGTTTTCTGGGGCTTTATCGCGACCCGGTCGTGGCAAAGGTGACATCACGCTGCGCCTGGCGGATTGCCGACCTTGTCCAGAGCGAGCAGCCGACGACACTCTACCTGGTTGTCCCGCCATCCGATATCAGTCGCACTAAGCCGCTAATCAGATTGGTGCTCAATCAGATCGGCCGCAGGCTGACGGAGGATCTACATGCGAAGGAGCGACGACAGCAGCTGCTGATGATGCTCGATGAATTCCCGGCTCTCGGTCGTCTCGATTTCTTTGAAAGCGCGCTCGCCTTTATGGCGGGCTACGGCATCAAGTCTTTTCTGATCGCGCAGTCGCTCAATCAGATCGAGAAGGCCTACGGGCCGAACAACTCCATCCTCGACAACTGTCATGTACGCGTGAGCTTCGCTACCAATGACGAGCGCACGGCCAAGCGCGTTTCCGACTCGCTTGGAACCGCAACCGAATTGCGAGCCATGAAGAATTATGCCGGCCACAGATTGTCGCCTTGGCTCGGACACCTGATGGTCTCCCGGCAGGAGACGGCCCGCGCCCTAATGACACCCGGCGAGATCATGCACCTGCCTCCAACCGACGCCATCGTCATGGTGTCGGGCCTGTTTCCGATCAGGGCAAAGAAAGCACGCTACTTCACCGATCCGCGCCTTGCCGAAAGAGTCGTGGCGCCGCCGAAACCCGGAAGCACTGAAGGGGCTTCACATCCCGACGACTGGACCGCTGCAACGGTTGTCGTGGCATTGGAAGATAATCCTCTCCAGCCCTCGACGGATTGGCAGGACGAGGATCCGGCAAATGGCGGCATTCGCCGCCAGCCTGAAATTCCCCAACATGAGGATATCGCGCCGGAGCGAACAGCACAGCGCGACAACGAATTTGATCTCGACCGGGACGAGCCCGACGATGATGCGGTCCGTCGGCGCTCGGTCGATCAGGTCATGCGGCGTACGGCACGGCAAGCCGCTCTCGATCCCAATGACGGCATCGAACTTTGAGTCCATGAAGAACGCAAAGAAAAAACGTCTCTCGGCCTATCTCGACCCTGATGTCATGAACGCGCTAGCCGACTACGCGGCGCGGCGCGAGGTCTCCCTGTCATTGATAGCCGAGGCTGCAATCGCTTCCTTTTTCTCACCGGACGCCGAAGAGCGGAAGGAGGCGGCTATCACAAGGCGCCTGGACCAGATCGACCGACGTGTGCAGCGCGTCGAGCGTGATGTCGGGATCGCGATCGAGACGCTGGCGCTGTTCGTGCGTTTCTGGCTCAGCTCGACACCGGCTTTGCCGGAATCCGCTCAGGCTGAAGCCCGCGCCAAGGGACTGCAGCGCTATGACGGGTTCGTCGACGCACTTGGCCGCAGACTGAGCAAAGGGCCAAAACTCAGGCAGGAGATTGCCGAGGACGGCCCGCCTGCTGACTCGGATAATTTGCCAGCGGGGTAGATGGTAGCGCCAAGCCCAGGAGCTGAGCCTGTTAATTGACAGATCCTTTTGTGATTGGCTGCTGTTTCAGGATAGCATCAAGCGAGTTTCGCAAGTCCAAAGCCCCCTTAAGCGAAGCCGTATCCGCGACGTAGTTCTGGCATACGGCGCGTTGTCGCCATCTATGACGATGACCGCGAACGACAGACAGACGATTTGATTGAACACACGGCTCTCGGCAAAAAACGTCCGCGCTAACAGGCCGAACGTTATGAGGGGCGGTGATCTCAAGAACCACGTCGGGCGTCGTGTAGGACAACGTGCTCGAGGTAAGCTTACCTCAAGCCAGAGGTGGCGGCGGCGAGGTGCAGGCACTCGACAAGTCCGTCGTGCACCGGCGAACGGACGAGCCTCTCGTTTCATAGCAGCAGCTCTTCGATCCGGTCGCTCGGATGCTCATGTGGGGGTACGTATATGAACCCGCTCGATAGCAACAGGCTAGCTGAATCCCGGTTCATGGTCACGACTGCTGACGTGTATCCGGCATCCTTGATGCGGCTTGATGTTGAGCGCCGCGCGCCGCTGCGCGACGCGTGCCGGCTCAGCTCCTTCAAGCCTTCTTGTGCCACTTGGTGCCGATCCGGAAGCGCGCTGTGTGGTCTACGCTAGCCGTCGTTCGAGGGACCCGAGGCGGTGGTCGCCAAACTATCTCTCACTGCTTCGAGCCGGCCTGTTGAGGATTGCGCTGCCCTCGCGTGGAGGCCTTGGAGCCGACGCATCAGATGGAGAAGTCTGGCGCTGACCTCGGGGAGGTGAGAAAGGTGCATCCCGCGTCCCGAAGCTTGCCGGTTGCTCCTCAGTCCTGCGTCTTGAGGAAGTCCGAGACAGTTCGCATGCAGAGTTCCCGCTCCTCGACATGCGGCATGTGGCTCGAATGCTCGAAAAGGACCCATCGAATACCCGGAACGCCCTCCACATAGGGTCGGACTACCTCGGGCGTGGCCTCGTCGTGGCGGCCCGAAATCAGCAGTGTCGCCACCGCGATGTGGGGCAGCCGGTCCTCGATGGTCCAGTCCCTCATCGTGCCGATGACGTGGAATTCGGTAGGGCCGTTCATGTTGCGGTAGACCGTGTTGTCCTCGTCCATGATGGCGAAGGTGCGCGCCACCTCCGGCGGCCATGGCACGACCCGGCAGACATGTCGGTCGTAGAACACGCGCGAGGCTGCTACATATTCAGGATCGGTGATCGTGCCGGCGCACTCGTGCCGTGTGAGCGTAGCCTGGACGTCGGCAGGCAGTTCACGGCGCAGCCGATTGGCCTCGGACACCCAGGTGCGCATGTTGGCCGGCGAGTTGGCGATCACCAGGGCCTTGAGGCCCTCCGGCCGGCGCACGGCATGCTCGGCGCCGAGCATACCGCCCCAAGACTGGCCAAGGAAGGCGTAGCGCTGCTCGATCCCAAGCGACCGCAACACCGTATCGAGTTCGTCTAGGAACAGGTCGACGGTCCAGAAGTCCGATCCCTTCTCCGGCAGCCGAGTGGAGTTGCCATTTCCAAGCTGGTCGTAGTGTATCACGGCCCGGCCATCGAGAACCGCGATGTCCTTGAAAGCGTCGACATAGTCGTAGGTGCAGCCTGGTCCCCCATGGGCGACCACTAGGGGGAGCCTCGGCGAATCTAGGTTGCCGGCGATGCGGTACCAGGTGCGGTAGCCGCGAAACGCGACATGGCCTTCCTTCGCTTCCGTCACGGCGGCTCTCCTCGTTGCGGCAGGCATCATAGGGCGAGCCTGCCCGAGGCGGCAGCTATGAAAAGTGATAGGGTCTCTCCGTCAGTTGTCGAGCAGGCGGAAATGCGCGGCGCGAATGACGGCCTGCGTGCGGTTCCTGGCGCCCAGCTTCCTGGCGGCGGCCGTGAGGTGCATGACGACCGTGGGAACCGAGCGCCCGATGATGCGCGCGATCTCCTTGGCAGAGAGGCCATGTGCCGAATGGCGGAGACACTCGCGCTCACGCTCGGTCAGCGCCGGCAGTCGCGGACTGAGGGTCGAGCGGTTGTAGTAGGCATAGGCCGCGTCATGGAAAACATGCGCGAGCAGGCCGAACTGGGCGATGCTTCCGGGATCGCGCGGAACATCTTCTCCGGCGCCGAAACGTACTCCGGTGACCGTGGCATAGCCGCCGCGCGGCATATGAATGGGGATCGTCACGCCTCGGGTGAGATCGCGCTCTCGCAGATATCGCGCCACCGGCTCCGTCGTCTCGTTGAGTAGCGCGCGTATTTCCGTGTCGGCTCCATCGTCGTAGTTCCAAGCGAAGGGCCTGGAACTGTGCGCGGCGACGAGTTGCACGGGATCGATGCGGAAGTAGCCGCGATCGCACCAATAGTCGTACATGTCGTCATCGATGTTGCGCAGCTTGAGCATCGACGGGATCATGATCGAGCCGTCGAGGTCGTAAGGCACGGGCGTATAGTCGTAGATCAAGGCCTCGTAGCCGAGTCCGCGCATCGCTACGAACGCCTCGTCGATGCAACCGTCCAGGGTGCCATGGCGAGCGAAACGCCGCCTGATCGTGGTGATTTCGTCCAGCATGAGCTCTTCCGTCGACACCCTCCCGGACCCACCCTATCACTTCTTATAGCTGACGCACTCACAACGTTTCGCTTAAAATATGAGCATGCCTAAAAGCTGTGCATTCGGAGCGTATCATGTGGCGTGAGATGGCGGCCGACGATCGCATCGAGGTAAACGTCGACGGCTTTAAAGTCGTCGCCTACAGCTTCGGCTCCGGCAGCGAGGCGGTGTTCTGCCTCAACGGCGGGCCTGGCCTGCCCTGCGACTACCTTCGCGAATCGCACTCCTGCCTGGTAGATCAGGGATACAGGGTCGTGGCGTTCGACCAGCTTGGCACCGGCGACTCCGACCGGCCGACGGACACCTCGTTGTGGACTATCGCGCGCTACGTCGAGGAGACCGAGACGGTTCGCAAGAGGCTGGGGCTCGGCAAGGTCCACATGTTGGGTCATTCCTGGGGCGGCTGGCTGGCGATCGACTATGCGCTTGCCTACCAGGAGAACCTGCAGACGCTGATCCTCGAGGATACCGTCGCCGACATGCCGCATCTTGTGCTGGAACTGGAACGCCTGCGCGCCTCGCTGGGACCCGAGACCGTATCGATGATGCAGAAGCACGAGGCGCAGGGAACCTACGATCATCCGGAATACATGGCGGCGGTGACGATCCTCAACTACCGCCATGTCTGCCGCCTGCCCGAATGGCCGGCGCCGGTGCGCCGCTCGCTAGACGACTGGAACATGGGACCCTACGCGACCATGCAAGGTCCGAACGAGTTTCTCTACATCGGCAATCTCAAGGACTGGAACCGGGTGCCCGACCTGCCCAGGATCAAGGTGCCGGTGCTGATCACGCATGGCGAGCACGACGAACTGACGCCAGCCTGTGGTCTGCGCATGAAGCTTGGCCTGCCGCAGTCGGAGTTGCACATCATCCCGAATGCGAGTCACATGCCCTTCTACGAGAACCCGGTTGCATACTATCCGATCCTCTTGGGGTTCCTCTCGCGCAACAAGGCAGGCTGATGCAGGCGGAATGCAGGTGGAAGGGAGCGGAGGGGGAAACCCCTCAGGGCCATGCACCGCTATAGGTTCGTTCTATACCGCCCGCTTCAGTTCCTGCCGGTGCTGTTCGGCATCAGCGTCATCACGTTCATCCTTGTCCGGCTGATCCCTGGCGACCCCGCTCGCGTTCTGCTCGGCACCCGCGCCACCCCGGAAGCGATCGCCCGCATCCGCGCGCAGTACGGCCTCGATGAGCCCCTGCTCGCCCAGTATTTCTACTTCCTGCGCAACCTCGCGGACGGCGAGATGGGGCGCTCGATCCTCTACAAGATCGATGTGCTGAAGTTGATCGCCACGCGCATCGAGCCTACTCTGATGTTGGTGCTTTGCAGCGTGGTGCTATCGGTATTGATCGCCGTGCCGGTGGCGGCGATTGCGGCGCGCAATCACGGCAGGCTGGCGGACCAGGTGATCCGCATCGTTTCCACCTTGGGCATCGGCTTCCCGCCCTTCTGGCTCGGCCTGATGCTGATCATCCTATTCAGCGTCGAACTCGCCATCCTCCCGGTGTCCGGTTACGGCAACACGCTATCTGAAAAGCTTGCGCATCTCGTGCTACCGAGCCTCACTGTCTCGCTGTCGCTGTCGACCGTTCTGGCGCGCAGTTTGCGTGCCGCGATGGTCGAAGGCTTGAGGTCCGACGTGGCGACTGCCGCACGCGCGCGCGGCATGCCGGAGAGCATCGTGTTCTGGCGCCACGTGCTGCCAAATTCGCTCGTGCCGACCGTCAACCTTCTCGCCGTAAACATAGGTTGGCTGATAGGCGGCACCGTCGTGGTGGAGACCGTGTTTGCGCTGCCCGGCATGGGCCAGCTGCTGGTGCGCGCCATCTTCTCGCGCGACTACATGGTCGTGCAGGGCGTGGCGATGGTCTTCGCCTGCGCCACCGTGCTGATTAACTTCCTGGCCGACATCGTCACGGTGGCTCTCGATCCGAGGGTAAAGCTGTGAGCGAGCCCTTTGCCGCCCCCGCGCTCGGCAGGAGCGGCCGCTCTCGCCGCGGCACGCTGGCGGCTGGCATCTTTTTGCTTGGCGCGTTCGTCGTCCTGGCGCTCGGCGCGCCGCTGATTGCGCCTTACGATCCGATCGCACAGGACGCGACAGCACGGCTCCAGGGGCCGTCCTGGCTGCACCTGTTCGGGACGGACAATTTCGGCCGCGACATCCTCTCGCGCGTCATCTGGGGTACGCGCATCGACCTGAAGATCGCCGTCATCGGCGTCATCTTTCCCTTTCTCATCGGCACCACGCTGGGCACGGTAGCCGGCTTCTTCGGCGGGATAGTCGACGCCATCTTCATGCGGCTGGTCGACATCATCCTGGCCTTCCCGTTCCTGGTATTGATGCTATCGATCATTGCGATCCTGGGGCCGGGCCTGGCCAGTTTCTACATCGCCATGGCCCTCGTCGGCTGGGTGTCCTACGCGCGGCTCGTCCGCGCCCAGATGCTCGTGCTCAAGAACCACGACTACGCGGTTGCCGCGGTCAGCCTCGGCTTCAGCCGCACGCGCATCATGTTCCGGCACCTCCTGCCCAACGCCGCTGCCGGCTCGGTCGTCTTCGCGATGTCCGACGCGGTCCTCGTCCTGCTGAATGGCGCGGCCATCAGCTATCTCGGGCTCGGCGTCCAGCCGCCAGTCGCGGAGTGGGGCGTGATGGTGGCGGAAGGCCAAGCCTTCGTCACCACCGCGTGGTGGATCACGCTGTTCCCGGGGCTTTCGATCGTGACGCTCGCCTTTGCCTTTAGCATGATCGGCGACGGGCTGGCCGATTTGTTCGGGGTTCACGAATGATCGCGGCGCTGCTCAAAATCACCGACCTGACGGTCGTCCACGACGGTGACGGCGGGGAGCGTACCCTGCTTGACGCCGTGTCGCTCGACCTCGCTCCGGGAGAAGTGCTCGGGCTGGTCGGCGAGAGCGGGTCGGGCAAGAGCCTTCTCTGCCGCTCCCTCGTTAGACTGCTGCCATCGAGCCGGCTCAGGATCAGCGGCGGCTCGATCACACTTTCCGGGCGTGAGCTGACGACTGCGCCGGAGGCCGAGATGCTCGCCGTGCGCGGCGGCGAAATCGGCATGATCTTCCAAAATCCGAGCAGCCATCTCGACCCGGTCATGAGGATCGGCGACCAAATCACCGAGGGGATTCGCTTTCACCAGCGGCTGGACGCCAGGGCGGCGCGCGCCGCGGCAGTGGATATCCTCGCCCAGGTCGGGTTTCCGAATCCGGCTCGGCATTACGATAGCTATCCGCACGAATTCTCCGGCGGCATGCGCCAGCGCGCCATGATCGGCGCGGCGCTATCGAGCAATCCCAGGATCCTGATCGCCGACGAGCCGACGACGGCACTCGACGTGACGATACAGGCGCAGATCCTGCGGCTTCTGATGGACATCCGCGCGAGGCGTGGACTCTCGGTGATCCTGGTCACCCACGATCTCGGCATCGTCGCCCAAGTCTGCGACCGCGTCGCGGTGATGAGGCAAGGTCGATTGGTGGAGGTTGGAGAGAAGCGCGGTCTGCTTGCGGCGCCGGCGCACGCCTATACCCGTTCGCTGATAGCCAGTCATCCCTCGCTGCCGGAGGAGGACATGCCGGAAAAGACTGGGAAGCGCCAAGCACCCGGAGCGGTGCCGCTGGTCGACATCGAGAAGCTGCATGTACGCTTCGCCACCGGCGGCCTGTTCCGGCGAGGCGCGGTTGATGCCGTCAAAGAGGTCACGCTCCGTGTCATGCCGGGCGAAACGGTCGGCATCGTCGGCGAATCCGGAAGCGGCAAGAGCACTCTGGCGCGCGCCGTCCTTGGCCTTACGCCGGTCTCGTCAGGCACGATACGTTTCGATGGTGCGGACATCGCCTCGGGTCGCGCAGTCCTCGCCAGGCTGCGACGCCAAACCGCCATGGTTTTCCAGGACCCCTACAACGCCCTCAACCCTCATCTTACCGTTGGCAAGATGCTGGCGGAGGTCCTGCGGGTACAGGGCAAGATCGAGACCGCGCAAATACCAGCACGCTGCGGCGAACTGCTCGACCTGGTCGGCCTGGGGCGCGCGTTCCTCGACCGCAAGCCGCGCACGATGAGCGGCGGCCAATGCCAGCGCGCCGGCATAGCTCGCGCGCTTGCCGTCGACCCGAAACTGATCATCGCGGACGAATGCGTGGCCGCCCTCGACGTCACCATCCAGGCGCAGATCGTGGAGCTGTTCCGCGAACTGGTGGAGCGTATGTCGCTCACGCTGATATTCATCGCGCACGATCTCGCCATCGTGCGTAATCTCTGCCAGCGTGTAGTGGTGATGCACCGCGGCGCGATTGTCGAGGAAGGTCGGTCGGAGGAGGTGTTCTCCCGGCCGAAGCATGCCTACACCGCCGCGCTGATCGCCGCCGTTCCGCATATCGATCCGGACAAGCCGCTGCTTGCTCCCTCGAAGATGGCGACCGCGCAGGCCGACGGGGTCGCAAACTGAAAACCAGAGGCAAACCAGAAGGGGAATACGGATGTTAAGAAGCAAATGGATGCGCATCGGCTTGGTCACCGTTATGACCAGCCTGTCCCTGGGGGCGACGCTCGCAGAAGCCGCCGGCGTACTGACGATCGGTCGGCGCGAGGACTCGACCACCTTCGATCCGATCAAGACCGCCCAAAACATCGACCTGTGGGTGTTCGCAAACGTCTATGACGTGCTGATCCGCGTCGACAAGACCGGCACCGAACTGGAGCCCGGTCTCGCCGAGAGCTGGGAGGTCAGCCCGGACGGCCTCACCTATACGCTCAAGCTGCGCGACGCGAAGTTCTCGGACGGCTCCGACCTGACGGCCGAGGACGTGGTGTTCAGCCTCACCCGCATCAGGGACGACGAGGGCTCGCTGTGGGCGGATCCCTTCAAGGTGATGGATACGGTCGAGGCAACCGATCCGAAGACCGTCACGATCAAACTCAAGCAGGCGACCGCGCCATTCCTGGCGACGCTGGCATTCCCGATCGCCTCAGTGCTTTCCAAGAAGGCCTTCGAGACGCTCGGCCCGGAGAAATATGCCGAAACGCCTATCGGCTCCGGCGCCTTCACTATCACGGAATGGCGGCGCGGCGACCGTGTCATCCTGGCGAAAAACCCGCATTTCTGGGAGGCCGATCGTGTGAGTCTCGATGGCATCGAGTGGATCTCCGTGCCGGACGACAACACCCGCATGCTGAACGTGCAGGCCGGCCAGCTCGACACCGCGATCTTCGTGCCATTCTCGCGCGTCGCCGAACTGCAGAAGGATTCCAACCTCACCGTCCATCTGGACCCGTCGACCCGCGAGGATCACCTGCTGATTAACCACGAGCATGGCGCGCTCGCGAAGAAGGAGGTGCGGCAGGCCCTCGACATGGCCATCGACGAGCAGGCTGTTGTCGACACGGTAACGTTCGGCTACGGCGAGGTCGCAAACTCCTACATCCCGAAGGGCGCGCTCTATTACTACGCCGACAATCTGAAGCGGCCCTACGATCCGGAAAAGGCCAAGCAGATGCTGGCCGACGCCGGGGCTTCGGATCTGACGCTCAACTACGTCGTGCGCGCCGGCGACGAGATCGTCGAGCAGACGGCCGTACTGCTGCAGCAGCAGCTCGCCAAAGCCGGCGTCACCGTCAACATACAGAAGGTCGACCCCAGCCAGGAATGGGACATGCTGGTGGCCGGCGACTATGACGTCGGCGTCAACTACTGGACCAACGACATCCTGGACCCAGACCAGAAGACCACCTTCGTGCTCGGCCACGACGCGAACATGAACTATATGACCCGCTACAACAACGAGAAGGTCAAGGAGCTGGTCGCGGCCGCGCGCACCGAGATGGATCCGGCCAAGCGCGAGCAAATGTACACCGACCTGCAGAAGATGGCCAAAGAGGACGTCAACTGGATCGATCTGTACTACAGCCCGTTCATCAACGTCTCGCGTAAGAACATCGAGAACTTTTACCAGAATCCGCTGGGCCGGTTCTTCCTGGAGGACGTGGTCAAGAACTAGGCTTGTGAACGAAGCCGTGGGACGCCGCTCGGCGGCGTTCCGCCCAACCGTGACGACACGCTTGGCGTCCCGCCCGTCTGGTCACCACGCGTCGTTTGTCGGGGTGAGATGAGCGATCTGCTGCTGTCGCTACTTCCGCTTTCTGATAGTTCCGCGATGATTGCAGCCGGTCCGCTTCCGTGAAGAGTTTCGGGCGCCGGCAGGCGTACGAAAGTCCCCGAGGAAGGAACCCGCGGGCCACAGGCGATGGCTATGGGGATTTCGGATTTCGGCAGATGTCGGCGATGGCGCGACCGCCGTCGAGGAGCTCTGGGGTGAATGCGGACAGACCGCTTCGTTGCGCCTCCGCGCGGTGTTGTCCGAACGGTGGGCGGCTGGGCGCGGCTCTGTCGGAGTCGATAATCACCATAGACGTGCGTCGATCCGTTGCCGGAGGCTGAGTGCCTGCAGTTGAAGGCTGAACCTTTCCATGCTGGGTCATGGCGTGCTGCTCCCGGTCGACGGGGAACCGTGTGGCGGTCCGCGCGGCTGCCTCCATCGTTCGAACACCTCGATCACGATCATGCGGCCGCCACAGCAGGGGCATGGCGGGCGAAAGTTGTCCGGTTCGTCCGTGGTGTCATCGTCGGACGGTGCGGCGACGTTCAGGAGTTCACGAGCAAGCGCGAGGCTGGCCTTGCGAGCAGAACCGGCAAGCAGGCCGCAATGCCGGATGCGATGGAAGCCACGCGGCAGGACATGCAGCAGGAAGCGGCGGATGAACTCGTCGGTCGCGAGCGTCATGAGTTGCTGCCGGTCGGCGCCTTCGCGACGATAGTCCTTGTAGCGGAAGGTGACGCCGCTCTCGTCGAGGCGGATGAGGCGGCTGTTCGAGACCGCCACCCGGTGGGTGTAGCGCGACAGGTAGGCGAGCACCGCTTCCGGGCCGGCGAAGGGCGCCTTGGCGTAGACCACCCAGCGCTTCTTCCGGATCGGCGACAGATGGCGCAGGAATGCCCGCCGTTCCGCGAGATGAGCAATTGCGCCGAAGAAGGCGAGCCGGCCAGCGTCGTGCAGCGCGACCAACCGGGAGAGGAACAGCCGGCGGAACAGCTTGCCGAGCACCCGCACCGGCAGCAGGAAGGCGGGACGCGACGATATCCACCGGCTTCCGTCCGGCGAGATGCCACCGCCTGGCACGATCATGTGCACGTGCGGATGATGCGTCATCGCCGAACCCCATGTGTGGAGCACGGCGGTGATGCCGATGCGTGCGCCCAGATGCTTCGGATCGGCCGCGATGGTCAGCATCGTCTCCGACGCCGCCTTGAACAGCAGGTCGTAGACCGCCGCCTTGTTGTGGAAGGCGATGTCGGCGACCTCGGCCGGCAGCGTGAAGACGACGTGGAAGTAGCCGACCGGCAGCAGGTCGGCCTCGCGCTCGGCAAGCCATGTCCGCGCCGCGGCACCCTGGCACCTTGGACAGTGCCGGTTGCGGCAGGAGTTGTAGGCGATGCGCCAGTGGCCGCAGTCCTCGCAGGCCTCCACGTGACCGCCAAGGGCCGCGGTGCGGCAGTGCTCGATCGCCGACATGACCTTGAGCTGCTGCAGTGTCAGATGCCCTGCATGGGCGGCCCGGTAGGCGGGCCCGGCAGTGCGGAAGATGTCGGCAACCTCGATCGAGGCGCGCACGCTCAGCCGTCGGGTGAGATCTCTTCCGGCTTGAAGAGGCCAAGCTTGTCGAGCGGGCTCGTGACGGTGCGCACCGTGCGGGTTGCAACCTTGGTGTAGAAGGCGGTGCTATTTAGCTTTGGCGTGCCCGAGCAGCACCTGGATGACCCGGATGTCGGTACCGTCCTCCAGAAGATGGGTCGCGAAGCTGTGGCGCAGCGTGTGCGGCCCGACGCGCTTGGCGATGTCGGCCGCCTGCGCTGCCTCGACGACCACGCGATAGAGCTGGCGGGTGCTGATGGGCTTCATCGCATGCTGCCCCGGAAACAGCCAGCCGTCGCGGTGCATCACGCCCTGCTGGCGTCCGACCTTCCACCACTGGCGCAGCAACAAGAGCAGGTCTTGCGACAGCATGGCGTTCCGGTATCGCCCGCCCTTGCCGCGCTCGACACGTAGCAGCATGCGCTCACTATCGACGTCGGCGATCTTCAGCGTCGACACCTCCGCCACGCGCAGGCCCGCGCCATAAGCGACCGACAGGGCGGCCTGGTGCTTGAGGCAGGTGGTGGCGTTGAGCAGCCGGGCGACCTCGTCGCGGCTCAGCACCACCGGCAGCGTGCGCGGGTGCGCCAGACGAACGAGCTTGCGCGCCAGATCGGGACGATCGACCGTATGCGTGAAGAAGAAGCGCAGCGCCGACACAATGCTGTTCATCGTCGGCACGGGAACACCGTCGTCCTGCTGCTCGATCTGGAACTGGCGCAGGTCGTCGGTGGTCGCTGTGTCTGGTGAACGCCCGAGGAACGTCGCCAGGCGTCCGATGTCGCGGAGATAGTTGCGCTGCGTCTCCCGTGAGAAACGCCGCATGTTCATGTCGTCGGTCAACCGCTGGCGCAAAGGGCCGATGGGGGCATCGAGAGCGGAATGGGTCATGGTCAGGCTCCTTGTTGAAGAAGCCCGTCATGCTCTGCCGCCGCCGAACAACGCTCAATGCAGGCGCGACGACCGGTCCCCGATCTCTACCTCAATCGCAGGCGCCCTCCCGCGCAGCGGGTTCGTTCATCGGCCCAATCAAGACGTTTGGCACATTGGCGCCAAGCGTCCGCTGTTGGCGCAAAGCAGTCGTTAAGTTGTAGAACCAGACCCAAGTGTTGCGTGCAGCGACATTCACCGAGCGCCGAAGAGATCAGTCAGTCCTCCCTCGCAGCACCAGATCATTTCGTTGAAATCGCTGAGGTTCCTGCTGGTTGGCTTTGGCTGGCAAGCCTCGAAAGGCTGCCCAGCAACATTGTTCTGTCCTTGCCGATCATCAGCACGCCGCTGTCGGGGGCCAGCAGTGCCGAGAACGGCAACATCGCTGCGCCGATCGGCGAGGCCTCGGGGCCGAATTGTCCCGACACGATTTCCGGAGCCACGATGCCGATGGCGCTGATCATGTTGAACTGGGTCTGCACCTTTGCCAGCAGCTCGAGGTGGATCGGCCGCGGCAGGATGCTGTCGAGAACGATCGCCTCGATATCGATGACGGAGGTGATGGCGATGATCGCCTCGACCAGCGCATTGGCACAATCGTCGATCCATTCGGACAGGGGCTCGCGCGCCCCCGGCGGCAATGGATCCAGTTCTCGAACACGATTGATCTCGACGCCGCGCGACTTGAGATGATTGACCAGCACATAAATTGAGGCGCGATGCAGAAGGCTTTGATAACGCGCCGGCTTGGCTGCCACAGAATCTAGGCTTGAAGGCGAGACCGGCAAAGGACCGAGCGCGGCGCTGTTACCGTGCGGTCCGGTATGGACCTTGCCGCCTTGCACCAATCCACCGCCGACAAAGGTGTCGATCGAAATATGCATGAAATCGCGGAACCGCGCGCCGCTCCCCTGGATGAGTTCGGCGAGCGCCGCCGATGATGCGTCGTTTTCCACGAAAACTGGGGTCTTCGGCTTTGTAGCGAAGAAAGTAGACAGATCGATCGCTTCCCAGCGGCTACCGAGGTCATTGGGAAAGCCGAGCTCCTCGCTCCAGCCGCCGAGGAAATATGGCGAAGCGATTCCGACACCGACGATGCTGGCATCGCCAAGCCCCTCGACCAGCTTGTTGAAATTGGCCAGCGACATGTTGCCGGCCTTGAGCACCAGATCGGGGTCCGGAAAGCGATATTCGTGCGACTCGCGGGAGCGGACCTCGCCGGCGAAGTCGACGAGCACGGCTTCCAGCGCGCGCCGGCCGATCTTGATACCAACGCTGTAGATGCGCTCTGGGATAAGCCTATAGAGAGTGGACGGCGATCCGCGTTGCCCGAACCTTTTTCCCACCTGCTTTACGAATCCGGACGACTCCAGCCCGTCGACAATGGTGGCGACCGCGGCCGGCGTCAGATTTGCGGCGCGCGCCAGATCGGACTTGGATGCCTCCTTCAGGCGGCGGATGGCATCAAGCACGAAGCGCTCATTATAATGCCGAACCTTGACCGAATTGCTGCCTTTTCCGGACAAAACTGGCGCTTCCCCATTATTTCCCGCGGAGCCACGATGGCCGCTTACAGCTCTGAAGCCGCTGCGGTCGAGGCACTTCGGCCGCGACCCTGCGCGACGCGACAGTGCCCATAGGGGCCATAGAAGTCAATTTCCTGTTGCCGCCTGGGCCTATTTAATATAGCAAATTGAAAAAAGAAGACCAGGGAGGAAAAGTGCTGCACTTGGGCGCATATGGCGAAGCCGATGCCGCGGCAAAGAGGGATGTGGCTGTCCCCGTTGCCCTGGTTCAGGCGACAAAGGCCTTCGGTGGCACGATTGCCCTCAAGGATGCATCCTTCGAATTGCGCTCGGGCGAGGTGCTGGCTCTGCTTGGCGAAAACGGGGCCGGCAAGAGCACCTGCGTGAAATTGCTGGCCGGCGTGCATGCCCCTACCGGTGGCCATGTCGAAGTCGATAACACGCCTGTGGTTTTCCACACACCGCACGACGCCCAGGCCGCCGGAATTGCGGTTATGCACCAGCATCCCGGCCTGTTCCCCGATCTTTCGGTCGCGGAAAACATCTATCTCGGCCATATGCCGCGGGACCACTTCGGCGGCATCGACAGCGCCGCCATGCTTGCCGGGGCACGCAAGGTGCTAGCGACAGTCGGCCTCGACGTGCCAGCCGAAACCCGGCTCGGAATTTTGCGCACCTCCGAACAGCAACTGGTCGAGATCGCCCGCGCCCTGTCGCTCGACGCGCGGGTGCTGATCATGGACGAGCCGACGGCCGCCCTGTCGCAGCGCGAGGTCGAGCGGCTGTTCACCGTCGTCGCCGATCTGCGGCGGCATGGCGTGGCGATGATGTTCGTCGGCCACCGCATGGACGAGATCTTCCGCATCGCCGACCGTATCGCGGTGCTGCGCGACGGGCGCCTCATTGGCGTCAAGCCGAAGGCCGAGCTTGGCCGCGCGGCTGCCATCAGCATGATGGTAGGCCGCGACGTAACCGACCTCTATCCGGAACGAAACCACGCCACCGGCGCGCTAGTGCTGGAGGCGAGGGGGCTTTCGCACGCCGGCGGCTTTTCCGACATCGACCTCAAGCTCCACGCTGGAGAGGTGCTGGGGCTCGGCGGCCTGGTCGGCAGCGGACGGACCGAGATCGCGCGCGTGTTGTTCGGCATCGACCAGCCGGATGTCGGCGAAATCCTGATCGACGGCGAGGCTGTGCGCTTCGCATCGGCGCGCGACGCCATGGATGCGCGTATTGCCTATGTCTCGGAAGACCGCATGGGCCAGAGCCTGGTGATGGATTTTTCTATCCTCGACAACGCGGTGTTGCCCGTCCTCGACAGGGCCGCTCGCTCCGGCCTCTACGGCACGGACCGCGCGATCGGTCTGGTTTCGGATTGGCTGAAGCGCATGAAGCTTCGCTTTTCCGGATACGGGCAGCCGGTGAAGGAACTGTCCGGTGGCAACCAGCAGAAGGTGGTGTTGGCCAAATGGCTGCGCACCGAGCCGCGCGTCCTCATCCTCGATGAGCCGACGCAAGGGATTGATGTCGGCACGAAGGCGGAAGTGCATCAGATGATCGCCGACCTTGCCGCGCAGGGCATGGCTATCATCCTGATCTCCTCCGAAATGCCCGAGCTCATCGGCATGTGCGACCGCATCATCGTCCTGCGCGAAGGTCATCAGACGGCCGAATTTGCCAGGGGCGAAGCCACCCAGGAAAAGGTGCTGGAAGCAGCCACGAAGGCCAACGAAAGCGCCGGCCCGGCAGCACAGGCGGAACGAGCCGCCCGCGTGGAGAAGAGAAAAGGACCACTCGACATACTGAAGCGACGAGAGTTCGGCCTGCTCGCCGCGATGCTGGCGGTTGCCATCCCGGTCACCATTATCAACCCGCGCATGGTGAGTGCGGCAAACCTGACCGCCGTGTCGATGGATGCTGCCCTGCTCGTAGTCGCAGCACTCGCTCAGATGCTGGTGCTGATCACCCGCAACATCGACCTTTCTATCGCTGCGGTGATTGGCCTGTCGGCTTACATGGCGGCCAGCATGGTTCAGGCCTATCCAGGGCTCGACATCGGCATCGGTCTCGCGACCGCATGCGCCGTCGGTGGTGTCGCCGGCCTGATCAACGGCCTTGTTGTCACCAGGGGAAAGATACCAGCCATCGTCGTCACACTGGCGTCGATGTCGATTTTTCGTGGCTTCAACTCGATCTGGGCAGCTGGCGACCAGATCAGCGCAGATGAAGTAACGCAAGCCTGGCTCGACATGACTGGCCTGAAGATCGCCGGGGTGCCGCTTATCGTCGCCATGGCCATCGTCATCCTGTGCTTGGGCTACGTGCTGCTCTATCGCACTGCGGTCGGGCGGGAACTGTTCGCCGCTGGCTCCAATCCGGACGGCGCACGTCTTATCGGCATCCCCGTTGACCGGCGCATTCTGCTGGCCTTCGGCATGGCCGGCCTGCTCGGCGGCCTATGCGGCGCGCTGTGGGCATCCCGCTATGCGACCATCGACGCCCGCGTCGCGCTCGGTTTCGAACTCACCGTGATCGCATCGGCGGTGGTCGGCGGCGTCGCCATCCGCGGTGGTTCGGGCACGCTGCTCGGCATCATCCTCGGAGCGCTCACGTTGCTGGTCATCAAGAACGGACTGACGCTGGTGCGCGTCGACCCGCTGTGGCTACAGGGCGTCTACGGGCTGGTGATCCTGGTCGCCATCGGCATCGACACCTTCATCGTGCGGCGCGCGGAGCAGGCAAGACAGGCGAGGGCGAGATGAAAAAATTCATCCGATCGATCGACTTTTGGGATCTCCTGCTGGCGACCTCTTGCTTCGCCATCTTCCTCTACGCGGCGATCTTCGTGCCGAATTTCGTCTCTGGCTTCAATCTCTCGCAATTGGCCGCGAGTGCCTCGGAAAAGGCGTTGCTGATCCTGCCGATGACGCTGCTCATCATCACCCGCGAAATCGACCTGTCGATCGCCTCGGTGCTGGCGCTGACGTCCGTCGTCTTTGGCTTACTGGTCCAAGCGGGCGTGCCGACGCTTGCTGCAATCCCGCTGACGCTCATCGCCGGTGGTCTGCTCGGCGCTTTCAACGGCTATCTGGTGTCGGGCCTTGGACTGCAGTCGTTGGTTGTGACGCTCGGCACCATGGCGCTCTATCGAGGTATTGGCTACATTCTTCTCGGCACCGGCTCGGTCAACATCCTGCCGCCTGCAGTCGTGGATTTCGGCATCAACAACCTGCCGGGCACCGAGATACCGTGGACCATCATGCCTTTCCTGGTGCTGGCGCCGGTGTTTGCGATCGTGCTCCAGAAGACGCCGACCGGTAAGCGCATCTACGCGCTCGGCGGCAGCCCCGAAGTGGCGCGCTATTCCGGCATAAACACCCGCCGGATGGTCCTGAACCTGTTCGTCGTCTCGGGTGTCGTCGCCGCCATTGCGGGCATCGTCTATACCGCGCGCCTCTCCAACGCGCGCGCCAACAATGCGCTCGGCATGGAGCTCGACGTCATCACCATTGTGCTGCTCGGCGGCGTCAGCGTCTTTGGCGGCAGGGGGCGCCTAACTGGTGTCATGCTTGCGTTGGCCCTGATTGCCATCCTTCGCAACGTGCTGGCGCTCAACCAGATCGGCGGCGATGCGCAGGGCATGATTATCGGCCTGCTTCTGATCGGCTCGCTGCTGGTCGGCAATAACTGGCGCTCCGCACGGGAGAGGCTCAGCAGATCGCGCGTCTTGCGCGAAACCAAGGGGTAATCTCGGGCCCCTTCCTTCAAGCCCGAATTCTGACGGAGGAGTCACAATGAAAGCGTTTAGACTAGCCCTGCTCGCATCCGCGGTTCTGCTCGCGCCGACCTCGCTGGCCTTCAGCCAGGAATGCTCAAAGGAACCGGTATCGGTCGGTTTCCTGCCCAAGCTCGATACCGACCCCTACTTCAAAGTGGCTTTTGGAGGCGCAGAAGAGGCAGCGAAGGAAATTGGCGGCACCGTTACCCAGGTCGCCCCATCGCAGGCGACTGCTGAGGCGCAGATCGAATTCATCAACAGCCTGGTGTCGCAGAAGGTCGGGGTCATCGCCATTGCCGGCAACGACGCCAATGCCGTCGCGCCTGCGCTGAAGCGCGCCGTTCAACAGGGCGTCAGGGTGATTTCGTATGACTCCGATGTGGCCGCGGACGCCCGCGCGGTGTTTGTAAATCAGGTGAAGGGAGACAGTCTCGCCGAAATGATGCTGGCAAGTGCATTCGACCTCAGCGGTGGTGAAGGCGAATTCGCGATCCTGTCGTCGACACCCACGGCGACCAACCAGAACGCCTGGATCGACTTCATGAAGGCGAAGATGGCTGCCGAGCCGAAGTTCTCCAAAATGAAGCTGGTGCAGGTGGCCTATGGCGAAGAAAGTGAACAAATCAACCAGCAACAGGCGTTGGCGCTGGTCCAGGCGTTTCCGGACCTCAAGGTGATCATCGTCCCAGCAGGCATTGGCCTTCCGGCGGCCGCGCGTGCACTCGAGGAGGCGGGCATGATCGGCAAGGTCAAGCTGACCGGCCTCGCGCCGGCCACTCTGATCTCGAAATACATCAAGGACGGGGCGGCTCAGGATATCTGGTGGAACGTCACCGATCTTGGGTATCTTACCTATCAGACAGCCCAGGCACTTGCGCAGTGCAAGATCACCGGCAAGGAGGGTGAGAAGTTCACAGCAGGCAGGCTCGGCGAATACACGATTGGCGCCGGCGGCGAACTGATCCTTGGTCCGGCCAAGATCGTGACACCCGACAATTTGGCCGAGTTCAAGTTCTGACTCTGTCGAGGTCAAGCCCCAGGGCGCCGGATTTATCCGGCGCCCTTCCTAACTCTCTCGAATGAAAACGGTGCGGGGCGGAAATGAAGATGTTGCTTGCAGGCGAAACTTTTTCGGCAACGACGTCGGTCGCCATCGGTAGTGATGTGCTTACAAGTGCGACGTCGACAAATGGCGCGACGGCTTTCAACGCCGCGCTGGCCGCCGAAGGCATCGCCGTCACGCAGATCGGCGGCGAGCGCTGCGCCGCGGAGTTTCCCTATGACCTTGATGCGCTCGCCCAATATCAAGTGGTGGTGATCTCGGACGTCGGCGCGCTGACGTTGCTGGTCACGCCGGATGCCCGCGCCGGGCGTGTCGGCGTCAACCGCCTCGATGTACTCAAAGCTTATGTCGAAGGCGGCGGCGGGCTGATGCTGGCTGGCGGTTACATGGGCTTTCAGGGCATGTTCGGGACGGCGCGGTTCCATGACACCCCGGTCGAAGATGTGCTGCCGGTCCGCTGTCTGCCCTTTTGCGACGGTATGGAGGTGCCGCAAGGCCTCCAGGCCTCCATCCTGCAATCGTCCCACCCAATTTTTTCCGGGGTGGAGGGGCCGTTGCCGCCTATCCTCGGCATGAACAAGCTGGAATTCAGGCAGGACGGCTTGTCTGGTCTTCTGGCGACCTGCCACCATCGTGGCACGGACTGGCCGCTTCTTGCCGTTCGCGACCATGGCCGCGGCCGCACGATTGCCTGGGCAACCGATATCGGCCCGCATTGGCTCTCGCAGGATTTTCTCGGATGGTCGTTCTACGGAAAACTCATGGCGAATATGGTCCGTTGGCTCGCCGGCACTGATGAGAAAGCCGGATGCCGGATTTGACCAATGTCGTTGCCCGGGGCTCCCTCCGGGCCGTCGGCAAAGTGAGGCCCTCGCTTCGCGTGAAGCGGCACTGGCCGAATGGGGCCAGAACTTCGGGTGCCGCGTGGTCTTTGGATGATCACAGTTTCAGGATCACCGCCCTTTGCCGCCCGGTAGACCGCAGCAAGTTATACCCGCGGCAGCGCCCTATGGAGTTACGCCTAGGGCGCGCAGGCCCTTGCTAGCCGCGACATATTCAATGAAATCGCGGGGGCCGTCGCGCACGGCTAGCCGGTAAAGCCGCGGGCCTTGTCGGCATGGCCCTTGAGTGGTGGAACGCCGCGGCGTCGAGATTGGCCCACACTGATTTCCGCGTATCCTGCTCGATACGGAATCGTCGGCTGCGGCCTGTGCTGCTTCGGGCGCCTGCTCGCCAAGGAACTTGCGAACCAGCGGGCAGGCCATCTGGTCATGTCAAACCTGCTTGCCGCTTGGCGCAAATGGCCCCGCCGCCGCGCCGCTCGGCCAGATCCGCCCGGATCGCATAATAGGCATTGCCGGTGTGGCAAGATCCGCCTGCGCCCTGGCCGGTTCTCGGCCGTAGAAATAGTAAATTCCCCTGCTTGAGCTCAATCCTTTTCGCTCAACGCCTTCTGCCGCGACCGCTGGTGAAATTGCTGCCACGAGGTCCAGTTTGAACTGGCGTGTTGTTGCGGTTTTCGTCGGAGAGTTTGCGCCAGCGGGCAAGACGCTCAGGATCCAGCGTGCCAGTGGCCAAAGCTGCTTGTACCGCACAGCCCGGTTCATGAGCATGAGTGCAGTCGCGGAACCTGCAAAGCGGGGCAAGCTCGGTAATTTCGGCGAACAGTGTGTCGATGCCGTAAGCCACATCGCTAACCTGCAGCGTTCGCATTCCTGGCGTATCGATCACCCACCCGCCACCTGCAATGGGGTGCAGAGATCGCGAGGTGGTGGTGTGGCGTCCTTTGGCATCTTGTTCGCGAATGTCTCCGGTCTGTTGAGGCAATAGCTGCGCTGATCCGACCAGCGTGTTCACCAGCGTCGATTTGCCCACGCCGGAGGAACCGACGAGTGCAACTGTTTGTCCTGAGCCGCACCAGGCGGCTAAGGCAATTGCGGCACCAGCCGTGCGGGGGTTCAACGTGATTACGATCAGCCCCCGCTGCAGTGCGGCAGATTGCTTTTCGTACTCCCGGGCGTCAGCCACGGTGTCGGCCTTGGTCAGCAGGATCACCGGAGTTGTTCCGGCCTCGTTCGCCAGCGCCAGATAGCGCTCGAGCCGGGCGGGGTTGAAATCAGCATTGCATGACGTGACGATAAACAAAGTGTCGACATTGGCCGCGGCAAGCTGCGGCTTCTTGGTGCCCTGAGTACGGCGTTCCAGCACTGTCTTGCGGGTCAGGCGGCGATACAGCAGGTGGGTGTGGGGGTCGACAAGGACCCAGTCGCCAACGGCGTAGTCGCCAGTGTTCGTTTGCATCGGCAATGTCAGATCCATTTGCCCTGTTTGAGATATGCCGGTCAGGCGGTCACGGTGCACCATGGCAATACGCGTTGGGATGAGGTTTGCTTCATGCGGACCAACCTGATCGCCGAACAAATCCGTCCATCCCAGACTTGCGAGGGACATTGATCGAGTGGCGGTGGAGGGATCCGTCACGACTTTGACCAAAGGTACGGCGTCGCAGACATCGGACAGTATCCTTGGAAAAATAAGGTGAGCGCAGAAACCGGCCTCGGGATGGGCACGTTCGAGCCGTTATATGGGCGGCATGACGAGATTAGGCAAACCGGCGCCGCGGGGATGGCTGGGCCGTTCGATCCAACGGATCGTTTGGCTCGCCGGCTGCGTTTGGCGCGCTCGGGGATAATGGTACCACCGTTTCCCGCTTTAAAAGACTTAATTTGGCCAAACGGCCGCCTTTGGTGCGACCGAGCCGGCCGAGGATTCGGCTCTGCCGTACAGCCACGGAGCTTCGTACATCGCGGTTGGACGCTACGACCACAGCTTGCATAGACACAGGTTGTGAAAACGCGCGATAAGGTCATGCTGCGATAAATTCAAAGATGGCCGGGCACCAGAAGATGGCACAACGAATGTGCAACGCAATGCTTGGCTTCGCGGCGCTTGCCTTAGCCGCGTGCCAATCGGCTCCTGAAACGCCGCAACCCACTCTCGAACCTGCGTTGGAACCTGGTAACATTCCTGCCCAGACTGCCTCGGATCCTGCCGCTGTTCCCTCCGGCTCTGCAATCATGGATCAATCCGTGGCGGTCACTCCCCCTGACAAGGACGTTCCGACAAAGTATGCTGCTTTTTCGGGTCTGTGGGCCGGACGATTGGATGGGATGTATGACGCCAAACTTGCTGTTCAGACGATTTCTTCCAATGGGAGGGTGACGGTCACCTATGCGTGGGGAAATCTGGGCGACAACCATCCGGGAGAGGCCGCCGGCGCTGGAAGAATTGTGGGGACTACGTTGAAGCTTGAGCGCCTACCGAATGGCGCAGACGTCAGTTTTGTCATGCGGCCCGATGGAGCCCTGGCCGGAACCGTTAGGCTTGCCGGCCAGACCTACACGGGCGCGTTCCTCAAGCAATGATCAAAGACGTGTCTGAAGAGCAATGCAGGGGCCAGGCGACTGTTCCAACATTGTTATCCGGAGTAGGGCTGTGCCGGCCGTGATGCAAGATGTGAGCCTTACTTTCCGTTGGTACATCCTGGCGGAGGGAGAGGACCTGAAATCCAACCTTTCCACGGATCGAGATCACCTTCGTAGTTGGGGTGTTCGGCTGATGCTGTTCAGTCGACCTGTTCAATCTGCGGACCTGGGTCAACCGGCGGAGCCGGCGTGCAATCTTGCCCCTTGCATTCCTCGACAGGGTCATCGGCTGGTGGAAGGCAGTTTTGGCCCTCGCAATGAACTGCTGACTCTGGCGCTTCTACGTGGTTAGGCGGAACAAGCTGATCCTCAGCGCGAACGGCCGGCATTACTATGCTGATCATTCCCGTACACAAGAGCGCAATCCCAAGCAATTTCATTTCCGCCTCCGTGCCTGGCAGCGAGCTGTACCCTACACTTTCAAGCTGCGGCCGTATCGTCTCACCCGCGAACGCCGTTAACACTGCATTTCAGTGTTGGCCGGAAGGGCGGGCGAATGATCAGCCTCTTGCATCTCGGACGCAGGCCGGATAGGCGCGGTCGATGCGGTGGGGTCGGGCACCTTGATGACACTTCGGCGAGGGACGCTTGGATTGGCCGGATCGGCCTAATCGGGGCGGTAGGTGTGCTTGGCGCGATTCCGCACTGAACGACATCTGGCAACCAGATCTCGAACTTCCATGGGCGCTCCTCCCGAGCAGCCCCCGTAGTCAAATTAGCACCGGCGCTGCCTAGTCGGCATTAAAGTTTGATGTAGGCACCAGCAACGTGGCCAGTTGCACCATGACCGCCGCCATGTGAGCCGCCTTCTTCTGACTTAATCTCTCAAAGTTCTGCTCGTGACCATAACCAATTATCGAGCATTCGCGCCGGCAAGCATCGAGGCAGTGAGCGGTTCGTCAAGCTTGCGTCGGTCGAAAAATTACTGTCCTCGCGCAGCCAGCCACACCGCCAACATGCCGGTGAGCGAACCGATGATGCCGATTATCACGCCGGCCCACGTGATTGCCCATTCGCGCCGGTCCCGGCGCTCTTGCCGGATCGCTTTTCGAAGCTGGGAATAGCCGATCGTCGTCAAATGCCAGGTATGTAGCTGATCCGACCGCTCCCAGACCGGGCTGTCCTCGCTCGGGTAATCACAGACTATTCGCTTTCCGCAAGAGCCTCGGCGTCTTGATCGCCTCAAATCTGGTCAACGTACAACGAAGTTTCCCAGCGACGTCGGTCTTCAACTTTCGCGCGGTCGTCGCTCTTGGTACCCGCCAGTTCGACATCGCAGGCCCGGTCGATTTCGCTGATCATGCGTCGGTGCCTGCCAATCTCCACTGCCTCTCTAATCCGTAGTGGCATCCACATAATGACCTCAAGAACTACTGGCCAAGCGCCAAGAACTTTCATCGGAGCATGACGACTTTCTCTTGGGCTGCCAAGCCAACGAGCGCCGGCGTCAGCAGGAGGCGGCAAGCCTAACGCAGGCACCGGCGTGTTAACTCCCAGGACAGTCAGCTTACCCTTCGGACGTCCTAACGCGCTGGTGCCCCGCAATGGGCCAATCTGTATGGCACCGCAATTGCACGGTCAGCAATGCCGGGTACCCCAATGCTCGGCACTCATGGGGCCCGTCGCTTCGCAAATGGAGCGGCGAGCCCTTTTGCGTGCCTGCTATGCGCCTTCAGTGCGCCATTCTCGCTGACGGTGCGAACCGCAGAGTAGGCCCGTCAAAGGGACTCAACTGACTTTAGGAGCCTTGCTCGCGACCAGGAATCCGCCCGATAGCGATTCCAAGGCGTCGAGTGCCTCCCAGGGCTGAATGAGACTGCGAACTATGTGTTGCCGATTCCCCTCAAAACTACGTCAGAGTCCTCGGCGAGGACGCGGAAGCGGGATCGCGCCGAGCGGATCCGGCCCGCCGGCGGGCCGAAGCTCGACATTGAGGGAACGTGCCGTTTCGCTCGCCCTTGAGAAGGGCGAAGCCCGAACAAAAGGCCTGACCGATATCGGCGTTCCCCGCTGCTACCTCGCCCGCATGTGCGAGGAAGGGTCACTCATGAAGGTCGACTATGGGCGCTACAGTTCCCAAAGCGGCTTGATGGGACGATACGAATTGCTCTTGAGGGCGCAAGATGCTGACGGGAGCCGGAGTAGAATTAGGTGCGCTGGCGCAGAAAAGGCGGGGCTTGTGCTCTGGAACAGGCCCATCGCGGAATTCGTCTAGTATACGTTCAATCTTGCAATTTTCAGTAGGCGACTGGCGCGACGGCGTCGATGTCCGTCTGGCCAAGGCCCTTCAGTTGATGCTTCGCCCGCCGGAAGAGCGAGATATGATTGCGGCTACGGCTACGAGCACGGCCGTTCCCAAAAGTTCTTCGCCGCCCTCGAAACGGGCGCCTTACGCAGCTACCGATCTGCCCTGACGATCGATCGGGAAGGGCTTGCGACGAGCGTCAAAAGCCGCGAGTTGCTCTTCCGCTTGCCGCAGTTGTTCGATATTTTTTCCCGTTCGTTCCGCGATCAGCACAGCCAGGATTTCGACCGCGGAGAGGGCCGGCGCCATGCTCTGGAAGAAGGATTGCGACTTTGTCGGGACGATGATGCTTTCGCGGGCTAAACGTGCCAGCGGCGATGCCCTGCTGTCAGTAATCGCCACGATCGCAACACTTCGGCGCGATGCCAGCTCCACGAGTTCAATTGTTGCGCTGCTGTAGGGTGCAAAGCCGAGCCCCAGCAAGACATCATCCGGTCCGGCTCGGTGAATGGCTTCCAACCCGCTTCCGGTTGTCGGATCGAGCAATATTGCGTGGTAATCCATCTGCGATACTACGGAGGCGAAATGGCGGGCGACCGTGTGGGCCGAACGCAGGCCGAGACAAAAAAGACGCCGGGAACCGGCGAGAACCGCTGCCGCAGCCAGGAACTGCTCTGCGCTGCCCGGATCGCCGAGGCTGGCTGTGTGGGCGGCGAGCATGCTGGCAACCCGGATGGCGGGGGAGCATCCTCTTGCCAGCGTCCGTTGCCTGACGCGATCGTCTGAACCGACCGAGGCATTTTCGGGCGCACGCAGCGCTTTTGCATAGGCAGCGCGCAATTCTTCGTAACTGTCCAGCCCGAGCCACGTTGCGAGCCGGACCATTGTTGTGTGCGAAACACCGACGCGGCGGGCCTGTTCGCGCATCGACATCAGTGCAACGTCGCTGGGCTGATCCAGCACGAATCGAGCTGCAGCCTTAAGCTGCGGCGGCATCGTCTCGAGCTCTTCCACCAGCATATCGGTCAAGGGGCCTTTTTTCATGTCGAGTGACCTCCTGTTTTACACGCCGTCCGGGCCACGTCCGTAACAACGATCGATTCCCCCACTCCTTCCGGTCTTGAGTTGACTGCCAAGCGTCATTCGGAAGCCTCCGTCACGATAGGCTGAATGAAATATTTCCTCGTCACTTGGTCTCGAATGAGCTCGTGCGTGAATCTTGGTTTGCCTGACACATCCCGAGCAAATCTGTCTGTGTATCCGGCTTTCTCGGGTACGAATACAGCGTCGGGACTCTCTGGAAGCGACCCACGCACCTCCTCCACTCGAACGCTTATTGTTTCTCCTGCGGGATCAATTCCGACGTCAATTCGCCAGACCGCATTCGGATTGTACTCGAACTCGCCGACGAACCGGCCGTTTTCAACAGGCCTTCGCCCGATAATGTATTCCGGCGGAATCTGCGAAAGCATGTGTTCGTGTTCAAACGACAGCCAAACTTCCTTGCCAAGGTCATGGGCCACATCATTGATTTTATAGCTTACGGTTTCCGCGTTCAGGTCACGGCTCGAGCCTTGAGTCGGATCTTTGAAAACATAGACATAGCCTGAGCCTTTGTCCTTTGTCGCCGTGCCTCCCGCAAACTGTCGCGCGACCCAAGGGACCTCGCTCGCTGGGACTCCCCCCAATTCCCCCTCGTACGTACCTCGTGAGAAATCGAGTGCGTCGCTCGCCGTCAGCCTCGAACCCTGGAAAGTGCCAGGCGGCCTAAAAGGCTCCGCGAACGCGTTGAAGTGGCCAGGCGCACGCGTATCACCGCGGACCAAAACCGTCCTTTCTGAGGGGCCGGAACGTGTATATTTCCCGTGTTTGATCTCGCCCACGAGTTCGCTCGGGGGACGTCCGCCCGGCCAGTACGGCAAATCTGGCACGCGCGAAAGCTGCGTACCCAATGAACGCAGGAATTTCACTGGATCGGAAGCATAGCGGCGGTCGATTGTTATCACCCTGTTCTTAGGATCGATGCCGTTGCGGCTTCCCGTTTTCGGATCTCGTCCTGTAGAAACACCGAAGCGATATCCCTCGTTCCGCGCTTCCTCGAGCCGGCCCGTCAGCGCTGCGCGATCCGGCAGGAGCGCAGCGGCCTGGTTTCTGGCCTGCTCAAATGCTGCCTCATCAATCTTCGGACCAAGCAAGCGTGAACTGCCGCCCACGATGGGAACGATGCCTGGTTCGCTACCCTGCCGCATGACAAGCTCATGCGTGTAGCCTTGGCTGTACAACGTGTCGGCAGTTGGCCGCAGGCCGATTTCCGGTGGAACGTAGACTCTGGCGGGATTCTGCGGGCGTGGCCCGAGGACTCTTACAGTGTGTTTCTCGCCCCTGATGGCAAGGTCAATCGTTCCGCCGCGCTGCGGTGGTTCCAGTCCAGAATATTGCGGTCGCTGATTGGGCGAACTTGCCTCCCTCTGCGCCGAGCCTGCTGTCGGGCTCCTACTCGTCCGCAAGCCGCGCACGCCAAGGCCCGTTCCGGCGATGCCGGTTCCCAGACCGACGACGGAATTTGCCAGCTCGAGGCCGGACATTTCACCGCCATTCGCGGCCAGCTGTTCGGCAGATTCGCGTATCAGCGGAACACCGGCGACGATGGCCGCCCCATCCATCCCGCGAGCGGCCGCATTCAGCTTGCCGCCGCTCTGCAGCTGTCGTCCGACATCGTCCGCGTAGGATGTCTTCGGCAGATGCACGCGAACTTTGCCCACGCCCAAGGTGGCATCTTTGGTTCGAATTGCACCGAAGCCGCCTTTCGCGGCCTGGCTGGCCGGCAATTCTGTCCGAGCCAAGAGGCCGCCGGTCCGCACCCCGCCTGCTGCCAACGGCAGCGCCGTGGTGGCGATCGAAAGCATGTTCATCCTCGATTCCTTGTCGCCCCACGAGCCGCCGTGCTCAAGATGGTTCACTTGACCGACGAGCGCGCGCCCGCCGAGATAGGCACCCCCTGCGTAGGCGAGCGGCGCGGCGACGGGCGCCGCCGGAGTGAACGAAGCGATGGTTGCGACGGCGGTTCCGATGCCGACGATGGGATCGCCCCATTTTTCCCACGCCGAGTCGTACTGCGCTTTGACGGCCTCGTAAGCAATGGTGCCGTCAGGGCGACGAGTGGTGTCCAGGCGGGTCGGCATCACCAGGATGCCCTCCTCCTTGAACTGGTTGTTGTTGTCGAGGAAGTCCTGACGGCTATCGAACACCTTGCCCGCCATATCGACGTAATGGGTCTCTCCCTGGCGGTTCTCCACCTCGAAAAGACCTGTCGTGATCGAGACGCCAGGTGCGTCGTAGCGCATGACGATGGGTCGGACCGTGAGATCGCCGGCATTGTCCGGGTCGTCGCCATTGATCTGAGGGCTTCTCAGGATCTGCGTCTCGACCTTTTTGACGTCGACCTCCCGGCCGGCCTCGCCCATGCCCTGAACCATGGTCCTGATCATCGCGCGGACCCTGGCCGAATCCCGCCCGGTGATCGGACCTCCTACCTTGGCCTGGAGCGCCTGAATTTCCGCGCTGTTTGCCTGGGGGTCCTCTCTGACGAAGCCGACTTCGGCTTCCTTCCGTTTTTCGGGGTCATGGCGCTGTTCCGCCGGCAGGTGCAGAAGGTTGTTGTCATGTTTGAAACTTGGGTCGTCCACCAGCTTCTTGCGATGGTCAGCGACCGCTCCGGTTCGACCTTGCGTCTCCTGCAGCAGTTTCTGGAAAGGCGATTTGGCAGGATCCTGGTTCGGATGCGCCTTGACCCAAGCCTGCTCCAGACTGCGAAGGTGAATGGTCTCGCCTTGCAGGAAGTGGAGGTCGGCCGCGGTCTTGGCGATCGCAGCGTTTCCCAAATCGATGCGCGCACGCAGGGCCGCGTCGCTCGCCTGTTCGTATGCGCGCCACACCGGCTGGTACGATGAATAGTCGAGTTCCCGCGATTTCTGGAAGTTTTTCCAAATCGCGGCATTTTCCTCCTGCTCGTTCCTGTATGGGTTAAAAGGCCGCTCGCCTGCGCGCTCTTTTTGTCGGATTGTCGCGTCGTCCAATCCATTCCATTGCCAGCTCTTCTTGAACTGTTGGAAGGCCTTCTGCAGATCCTCATGTGCCTGCGCGCGGACCGTTTCCTTCTCCAGCCAATCTTGTCCGGCCTCCAGCAGGCGGAGGTTCTTGTCGGCCGCGTGCACGTTCCGGTCGACGCGGTCCGCGAAACCCAGGATTTCCTCCAAGATGTCCTTGGCGCGCTCGTGGGACGCAGTTCCAGGCTTGGTCTTCTGAAGCCGCTCGTACGCCTCACCGACAATTTTGCCGGTTTCAGCCTGCTGCGTGGCAGCGAGGATGGACGTTGCTCCGCCTTGTGCAACACCTTCATCCACCTTCGCTTTTTCGAGCGTAGCCCTTAGTTGCGTCCGCTCCTTCTCCAGCCCCGCAGTGGGCTCGCCCTCCTTCCTCGCCTGCTGGATCAGGGTGCCCAGCTGTCGGATCCTGGATTCGTAGCCATTGACCGTGGAATGCTGATCGTTGGCATGTTTTTGGGCATAGCCCGCAGCGCCTACCATTTTCATTCTCGTGGTGTCGCCAGTATTTGGGTCAAGGACTTTGACGTCGAAAACGTCGTTCCCGTCGATCACCCGTCTGTACGGCTCGTCATGTTGATAATCGTAGCCTTCAATCACCATCTTGTTGGTTGCAGGATCGACGATCTTTATCATTCTAGTGTCGCCGTTGTCGGAAGTAGGCTCGGTGGTCTCAATCCTCACGCCGCCCGATTTCAGAAGGGCGATCACCTCGGATTCGGTCATCCGTCGATTGCGCGCCACCTGTGCGATGGTCGCGCCATCCTCGAAGACCGCCTTTTTCACCTGATCGCCATTCCGTTCCGCGACGCTCCTTTCTCCCGCCAATCTGATCCGGTGGCCGGTGGACGAGATGAACCAGGCTTCCGTCTTCCCATCCTTGTGCGTAGTCTTCTCGATAGCCGAGCCGTCCGGTCTCGAGGTCCTTTCGACAACCGTTCCGTCCCCCATATCGTTTTCGTAGCGCGTCGTTATCGCGCCGGTTTTCTCGTCGCGGCTGCTGGCCTGCTTGCGGCCGAGCCCATCTCTGAGCGGCGAGGAGGAAACCACGTTGCCGTCACGGCTTTTCACTTCAATGGTATAATTGCCTTTCTCGAGGTCGTGAGTTTCGGTGACGGTCTTGCCGGTCGTCGGGTCCGCAATTGCCGTCGTGCGCCCGATGTTGTTTTCTGTCGCATCGACCCGTAGGCCAGCCGCGCGCAATTGGTCGAGGATCTGCTCCCTGGCAGCCTGGCTATCCTTCACGTGCGGTAGGGTTTGCTTCGCGATCAGGTCGATGCTTTTGCCACGGATAACATCCGCAACGACGCGGTCCGCCTGGGCCTGTCCCTGATCGACCCGACCGTCGAGCTTGACCGGAACGGTTTGCATTCCATTCGCGTTGGCAAAAAGCCGTTGGGTGAGGAACGCCGACATTATTGGCGCTTCGCTGCCGGAGCTGTTCGAGCCTGACGAGAGGCGTGACGTTGTCTGAGATACGCGCGGCTGGCTGTTGCCTGGGAACGCCAACATCTGCCGCTCTTTCAATTGTGCATCGAACGCCTTGTCCTTCGCACTCACCGTCGGCTCATAAACCGCGGGTTTGTAGATGATCGGACGAATCGCCATCTGTCATTCTCCAAAAAAATGTCTCGCCGGCCCGCAACGGCCTGCATCCCCGCAGTGGGCAGGAGAGGCGACTGCCCTTTGGGGAGGACCACAGTCGGGGAGCGGCGCTACGACATGGTTTCAGGATTCGAAAATTTGGTTACAGCTGAAACACGCCGCACTGGAGTTGCGATGGCATTCCCATCAGTTTGGTGACAGAGACATGGCAGTGGCCGTCAGCGTCGAGCTTCCTTGGTGAGACGGAGCGCCCTCACTGCCAAAACCAGACGAGCGGCGACAAAAAGAAGCGCAAATTCGTCCAGTGATATCGAGACCGGGACTGCGAGAGTGTAACCGACGCCCCGTTCCGTCGTGAGGAGTTTTGGCACGCTCGGATCAGAGCTTGCGGCGGAGCGGCACGATTTGCACGTCGATGCTGCGGTCGAAGACCTCTTCGTCGTCAATCGGCTTGCTGCCAGCAGTTGTTCCCGGCTGAGCACCTGCTGCGGAGCCCTGAGGAACGCGGTTAACAGGTTGAATTCCCCAACTGTCAACGGTACGGCCTTGCAAGTTGGCGACACCAGGCGACTTGTCCGCATGTCGATCTCCCAACCGACGAAGCGATGGCGGATGTGTCTTGTCTTGCTGCGCCAGCGTTGTCCCGCCTCCGATCGTCGCCACACTGCGCGCACCCGTGCCAGCAACTCCCTGAGACTGAAGGGCTTCGTCACATAGTCATCGGCACCGAGCTTCAGGGCAATGACACGGTCCGCCTCGTCGCGCCGCTGACCGGTGATGACGATGATCGGCGCCTCTGGAGGACTGCCGAGCTGGCGCATTAGGTCCAGCCCGTCTCGGCAGCGCGGCTGATCCATGTCCGTTCGACCGATGAAGGCCATGATGATCGGGTTTGGAGAATGAAACAGCATCGCCCGCTGAACGTTGGTGTAACGTTCTCACACCGGCGCTGAAATCACGCTGTTGAAAAGTTGAATTGCCGGGTGATCGGTTTGCATCATGTCAATCCGAGCCGCACCAGATGGCCGGTCACGGGTGAGAAGAGTTGCTCATCGATATAGCCGCCGGTGCGCGTGGTGTCGAACAGAGGGCCTACGAGCGAGGGGTCCTCGACGACCGGGATTGCAAGGCGCTTCGATTCGGCGACCATCTCATCGGCGATGCGACCTTGCCCCTTGGCAACGACCACCGGTACCTGCGTTTCCCCCCTGACATAGCGCAGCGCCACCAGCCGGTCGCGTTCGACGATGACCAGGATTGCATTCTTCAAGCCGAGCTTCACCGGATTTGACACTGTCTCGCGCCGCTGACGCTGGAACTCCTGCCGGATCAGCGGATCCCCCTCAAGGTCCTTGAACTCGCGCTTGTATTCGGTCTTGGTCATGCGCATGTCGCGCAGGAAAAGCCATCGCTGGATAGGCATGTCGACGATGCCGATGGCGACAAATGCAAGGGCGCCAGCAATTCCGAGCGGGGTGAGCACCGCCATGATCATACGTTCAAGACAGGATTCACCGCATGCGGGAGTGTCGAAAAGCGGCTGCAGCCAGGCCACGATGACGATCACGAACAGGCTGGCCAGCATGACGACCTTTGCCAGGCTCTTGATGAACTCAATGACGTTGCGCAATGACGCGATTTTCTTGAGGCCCTTTGCCGGGCTGATGTTGTCGAATTGTGGCTTGAGCGGTTCGAAAGAAAAAACCGGCCCGTAAGTGGCGATCACGCCGAACGCCAGCGTGAGTATGACAATAATGCCGACCATCGGCCCCAAGATGACGAACAGCGCCACGGTGGCATGGCGGGCCGCCCTCACGCTGGTTTCCTTGAACGCGCCGTTTGCCGACCCGGCCACGATCTGCACAAGCTGGTCCAGGTATTCCCACATCGTCGGCCAGACGAAAAACAGGTAGGCGAGGGCGGCAAAGAGTGTGAAGCCCGAGATGAGGTCGCGGCTTTGCGGAACCTGACCTTTCCGGCGCGCTTCCCGCAGTTTCTTGTCCGAGGCGGGTAAGCCTTTTTCCTCAGCTTCTTCGCTCATATCACGATCTCAGCGCGCATGAGGTTCTTGTATGAGTTGCTGCCGTGTGTAAGGTCGGCGCGGGCTTGAACGGAGAGGTGGATATGCGAATGCGTATCGTGTTCATGGCTGTCGTTACGACAATGGCGTTGTCCTCCTGCCAGACAGCCAAGCCCACAACGGATGCCGAAACCCAGGGCGCATCGACCCAGTCCGATCGGTTGCTCAAGCTGGCCGCCGACATTGAAGCGCGCGGTGAAAGCGGCACGGCGATCGCGCTTTACCAACGCGCGACGGCCATGCCCGATGCGAAGCCTGTCGCCTTCGTCAAGGCAGGCGAGGCCTATATGCGCGCCGGCTATACGGCCGAAGCCGAGAAGGCATACCGCGGGGCTCTCGCCAAGCAACCCAACGATGGACCGGCATTGCTTGGGCTCGGTTCGGCAATGATCGATTCGGGGGATGTCGAGGCAGGCATCCGCGCCCTTGCGCAAGCCGCGCCGATCGTCAACACCAGCCGTGCCTACAACAGGCTGGGCGTCGCCCAGATTTTCGCCGGACAGGTTGAGGAGGCGCAGGCCACCCTGGCGCATGCCCTCACACTGGAGCCGGGCGACCTCGATATCCAGACCAATATGGCGCTTGCCGCTGCCTTGGAGGGCAATGCCGCGACGGCGCTGCCCCTCGTTCAGCATGTGGCTTCGGCGCCGGGCGCGCAACTGCACCACAAACGCAATGTGGTGGTCGTCTACGGCCTGCTCGGGCAGGCCGAGCAGGTGAGAGCGGCTCCCCCTACCGGTCTGACGACGAAAGAAGTCAACACATTGCTCGCCAACGCCAAATCGATCCGGGGCAAGGCGACCATCAAGGCGAGGGCAAAGGCACTCGGTTCGATATCGGCCTAGTTCTGCGGAGGCGAGGCCACGCTCGTATCTCGGCGCTACAGCCGGCGCGCCTGCGCATCGCCGGCCCATCGGTCAGTTGTCCTCCTGAAGCGGCGCTTGTGCAGCCGCCCCACTCTCATTGGCGCCACCGACGGGGGTGTCTTCTCCATAAATGTATCGTCGGGCCGCCCTTGCAGTGGGCGCCGCGGCCGCCGAGCCCATTCGCCGCCCTTCGACCAGGTCACGCTGGCTTTCGGCCATGCGTTGAAGATTATAGGCGTTGGCGCAACCTGCCGGCAGATGCGGCCCGACGTCCGAAACGATCGTCAAGTCCGTCGCTGCCGGGGAGGGGGGGAGATCGGCCGGTTCGTCGAGACAGGCGTCGGGTGCGAGCACTGCGCTATCCGTGCCCTTTTGCGAACTCGCATTGGTCGAGACATAGCTGTAGCCGGATGAATAGTCCTCAGGCGGTGGCTTGCCGTTGACGCAGCCCACGAGCGCGGCGAACGGAAAGACGAGCATTGCTGTGCGGAAAACAAAAACGTTGGTCATGGTCGGCCTCCCGCTACTTCACAATCAGGCCCATCGCGGACGGGTCCTTGGAATGTCTCCGCTTGGCCGGTCGATCAATCGGCGTCACCAGGCTGCGATCGCTGACCGGCTCGACCAGAAAAGGAGTAATCAGGATGACCAATTCGGTCTCTTCCCGCTGAAAACGCTGGGACTGGAACAGGGCGCCCAACACCGGAACGTCTCCCAGCACGGGAAACTTTTCCAGGTTGCGGGTGAAATTCTGCTGAAACAACCCGGCAATTGCGAATGTCTGGCCACTGGCCACTTCCACGATGGTGTCGGCCTTACGCACGACGAAACTCGGCAGGTTGAAGCCGTTGACACTGACTGCGGCAGCATTGGTCGAGATCGAACTGACCTCGGGACGAACATGAAGGCCGATGCGGTTGCGGCCGATGAGCGTCGGCGTGAAGGTCAGCGAAACACCGAAGGATTTGTATTCGACGGTTACGGTGTCCTGACTCTGAGGCACCGGAACGGGGATTTCACCGCCGGCCAGGAAGCTCGCCGTCTGGCCTGTGACGGCAGTCAAGTTCGGCTCGGCTAGTATCTTGACGATACCATTGCGTTGCAGAGCTTCGATCAGCACATCAAAGTTGAAGCCGGTTGCCTGTTCTATGCCTGCGCCGAAGTTTCCACCGTCGGCTGACGGCACGGCGTTGTCTTGGAACATGCTGAACTCGAAGCCGCTGGACTTGTAACCGACCGACCAGTCGACGCCGTAGGACTGCAACTCGCTGCGCGAGACTTCCGCGAACCGGACGCGGATGTTGACCTGTTGGGACCCCTGGATCGTGGTGTCGTTGATCGGCGGCGCCTCCGGCGGAGAATAGGTGCGGGCAACGTTGTCAACATCGACGGCTTCCTCGACGCTGCGCGTCTGCCCGGTCGCCACAATACGATTGCCGAAGATCATGAGCTCCGTCGAGGAGGTTGGCTGCAATGCCTGTTTCGCCTCGTTCGCCGGTGCCGACTCAGCGGAAACGCGGAATTGCGCGGTCGCTTCGATGCGCTGATCGGCGGTGATCGCGATCAGGTTGGTAAGCCCGGGCTTCAGGCCGAATACATAGACCACGTCGGCTGAAACCACCTGCAGATCCGCGATCGTGGTGTCGGCGATCAAAACCGATTCGACCGGTTCGTTAAAACGCAGGATGCGCCCCTGGCCGACGGGCAGGTCGATCATCGGCCGGCTCGGCAATGGCGTCACCTCCTGCGCCGACCCCGCCGTGACCATACAAAAAAGCGCTACGAAATACCAAAACGCCGCGATAGCCAGCAAGCGGCATTCCATCGGACCAAAAGCCGGCCGAATACCCGCAGCCAAATCGTGGTTCCTCATTCTGTCCCCCTCTTGAGCATGCATCGCCCTCTGGCTCGGTCATGGGATCGCCCCGTTCTCCGCTCTCCCTGCTGGGAGTGAGTGTGAGGTCTGCCGGCCGTTTTGACGTGACCCGCCGGTTATGGTGGCGAGTGGCTGTACGTTGAACTCGGACGAGAGCTCCTGATAGGAAAGCACTGGAAGCTCCAGGCCGTGATGCACGAGCAGGCTGCGCATGTGGCGGCGCACGTCCGCTGCGGTCAGTACC
Source organism: Mesorhizobium sp. M6A.T.Cr.TU.014.01.1.1 (assembly GCF_004022765.1). Lineage (NCBI taxonomy): Bacteria > Pseudomonadati > Pseudomonadota > Alphaproteobacteria > Hyphomicrobiales > Phyllobacteriaceae > Mesorhizobium > Mesorhizobium sp. M6A.T.Cr.TU.014.01.1.1. Next base: position 374,738 of record NZ_RZPG01000001.1, on the reverse strand, counting down.
GCTGGCAGGGCCCCGACCGACGCCTGCGCGAGCGCACGCTCGATCTGCGTTACCAGCGCTTGCGTATCGTCGCCGGAAAAATCGAGGAAAGTGCCCGTGGGCGATGACTGCACCGCCGCTCTCAGGACGTCCTCGGCCGACCGCTGTAGCACGTAAGCTGCGATAATGTTGTTGCGGTCGGCTGAACGAAAACTGATCTGCCGCTTTAGCGCTGAGCGCACATGTTCGGTCAGCAGCACGACATCCTGCTCGCGCCTGCCCCATTCGATGAGCGCCTCCAGGATGAGCCTCAAGTTACGGATCGGCACATTTTCTGCGACCAGTCGCCGCAAGACTTCGGCGATCTTCTGCAACGGTACCGCGTCTTGCGCTTCCCTCACCAGGTCCGCGTAGTCCTGTTCCATGTCGGAAAGCAGCCGACGCGTTTCCTGTATGCCGACGAAATGACCGGCATAGAGTCGAAGTGCATACGACGCCCATTTGGCAGACGTTTCGGCGGGCAGCAGGAAGCTGAGACCGCCTTCCTTCAAAATCGCTGTCTTCGCCTCGTCGACCCAGATCGTGTTGGGACGACCGGCCACCGGCGGACCTTCCTCAAAGGCGACGCCGATAAGATCAAGATGCGCGTCGTCCCCCTCGACCAGTACGCAGCCGGCAGGTATCTCGGCTTCCAGGACGGGGGCGCCTTCCAGGTCGATGCGGAGGCGCTGCGGCGCCAGGGTTTCGTCGATATGGAAGCCAATTGCCGGCACATCGACACCGAGATCCCGAAAGAGATCGCGACGAACGCGATTTGCATGGGCGCTGAAGTCGGATTCGGTGATCGCGTTGCCGAGACCATGGCCAAGACGCGCAATGATCCGGAATGACGATTGCAACGTCTCTATGTCGCCGCCGGAACTCGCATCGGAAAGCATGTGCTCTTGCGGGGCCGCAATCGGCAAGCTTGCTTCCAGGGCATCGGGTTTCGGGCTTTGCCGGCGGATGAGATATGCGCCACCACCGAAAGCCGCGCCGAGCGCCAGGAAGGCGAATGACGGAAAGCCGGGCACCAGGGCGAGCCCGACCATGATCACGGCGGCGATCGCGAGCGCGCGCGAGTCGCGCAGCAACTGGCCGGTGATCTGGCGACCAAGGTCACCCTGGTTGTCGGCTCCGGCGACGCGCGTGACCATTGTGCCGGCCGCCACTGCCACGAGCAGTGCCGGGATCTGGGCAACCAGGCCATCGCCAACGGTCAGCAGTGAATAGGTGGATGCAGCGTCGCCGAGCGACATGCCATGCTGGAGCGTGCCGACCGCAAAACCGCCGATAAGATTGACCAGGATGATGACGATGCCAGCGATGACGTCGCCCTTGACGAATTTCATGGCGCCGTCCATGGCACCGAACAGCTGGCTCTCACGCTCGAGCTTCTGGCGCAGCCGGCGGGCCTCGGCCTGGTCGATGTCGCCGTTGCGCAATTCCGCGTCGATGCTCATCTGTTTACCGGGCATGGAGTCGAGCATGAACCGCGCCGCAACCTCGGCGACGCGCTCGGCGCCTTTTGCCACAACGATGAACTGGGCCACGGTGATGATGAGGAATATCACCAAGCCGACCGCTATGCTGCCGCCGACGACGAAGGTTCCGAAGGCTGTGATGATGTCGCCCGCATCGGCCTGAAGCAGGATCAGGCGCGTCGTCGTGATGGTGATCGCCAGCCGGAACAGGGTTGCTATCAGAATGACGGAGGGCAGCGAGGAAAATTCCAGTGGCTGCACGACATAGAATGAAACCAGCAGGATCAGCACGCTGAGCGCGATGTTGGCCGTGATCAGCGTGTCGACCACGAAGGTCGGTAGCGGTATGATCATCATGACAATCGCGACGAGTATCAGGATGGCGATGACGAGATCGCCGCGCCGCGACAGCCTGGCAAGCACTTGCGTCATTCGATCCAACACGGCTAGTCGTCCCCCCGCCGCGAAAGATACGTCCGGAACATGGCGCGTGCTTCCGCCTTGCGGCCCGCTGCCAGCAGCGCGCGGCTCTTCAGCAAAGCAAGCGTGGGATGTTCCATGCCTTCCAAAGTCTCCAATCTAGCGATCGTGGCGAGCGCCTTGTCTGCTTCGCCGTCGAGTATGAGCAGGTGAGCGAGCGTGCGCAGAACGCCGGGGTTTCCAGGGGAGAGCTGGGCGGCGATGAGAAGATAGGCTGCTCCCCGTTTCACCTGCCCATGACACCCGTAGAGATAGCCCAAGACGTGCAAGAGCTGGACCGTGTCATGCGGGTCGGTCAGGTCTCGTCTCCTCCCTGCAACTGGCCAAGCAGATCCCGATGGCGGCCGATTTCGTCCCACATCAGCGTTCGCGCCAGATCCTTGAGCTGTTCGCCTCCATCGAGATTGGGCACTAGGTGGGTAATGCAATCTTGGAGGATCGAGACCGACCGTCGCAGGATCACCGGGTCGGAAATGCGCGGCATGACAAAATCGATGAGGGCGTCTTCCAGAGATGTGCCCGCAGCATCCTGAGACGTCTGAAAATCGGCTGCCTCCGGTCGGTCGGACTGTTTGGCTGCACCCGCTTGATTGGTCCGGCTGGTGGTTTTGCCGATGCCATTCAGCCGCCGCCGATTGATGGGCTGGCTGCGAAGGCTTTCGGCATGCTGCGCTCCGCGCCCAGATGTATCCAGTCTGGCCGAATCGAGGCGCGGCCCTTCCAGGCGACGGTTCACTGGTATTTCAGCGCGACCTTGGCGCCACCCTTGGTCAGCAGAAGTTGTTTTTCGCCGATGCTTTCGATGGTCCAGCCGTCATCGGTAAAGGCGCCTTCATGGTAGCGCGCGCCTTCTGTCGTGATGATATAGGGCCGCTCGCCGTACCAGATCGCTTGCATGGTCAGACGCGGGGCGCGCGCGTCGGCGTTGCCGGTGGTGACGTCCGAGGCAAGCAGCAGATGCTCTCCATAGGTCCGGTCGAACCACGACTGGACGTCGGTCCAGGCCTGGAGCCGCGGCGCGGGAATGGTGCCTGAAACCGTCAGGCGGCCGGCGGACTGTTCGATGGCGAGCCCATCGATCCCTGCCTGTTCCAATTGACGTTCGAGTTGCCTGCCGGCGGCGTCGGCGGTTGCCGGCGGCGTCGGCCCGTTATCGGCATGCGAGGCGTCGGTGAGCCCATGTTGTGGTATGCCGTCGACGAACGCCGCTTTCGTCAATCCCGCATCCGAACCGGCTATTTCGGAGCCGGCCACGGACAGACTGTTGGCCGCCACGACGCCGGTGAATGCGACCGCGAGCAAACTCGCGGCGACCAGCCAGGACCGCCTCGATAACCGTGACGGTACTTCGGCTTGGTTGGGGCCGGTGAGCTTCAGCCGGGCTTCCCCAAACGATGCTTCGAAAGGCAATTTGCAGCGGCGGCCATGTCCCATGGGCACGACATCGCCGTTTGCCAGGACGACATCTCCTCCGACAGCTTCGACCTCGACAAGGCCGGCCTTTCGGCGAAGGCGGGCATGTTCGGCAGCGATCCCCGAATCTCTCAGAACTATGCCGGACCCGACGCTGGAGCCGATCGTGTAAAGGGCTTCCTCCAATTCCACCTTGGCACCGCTATGCAGCCCGCCGACGATCTCCAGGATGGCTGGTCGCGTTGCCGGCTGCCTGTCAGAGCGTCCGGCAAAAAGCTGCGGCAATGCGGCGTTCCACTGTCCGAGAGTCGATTTTGCGGTCATGCCGATTGCCCTTCCATCCACCCATTTGACACCGGGCTGGTGTGCAAAAGTTTCTCAATGCCGGACAAAGCATGTGCGCCGCCCAGGTCCAGGCGGCGCACATGAACAACGCTATTACGAACTCGCTCGGGCGATTCCTTCCGCCATGCGGTTCATCGCTGCCTGCTTGGATTCCTGCATTGCCGATTCGAACTTCAGGCCAAGCATTCTGATATCGTGAGCCTTTTGCTTCTCGAGCAGCTGCTCCGGTGTCAGCTGAGTGTTGTTGTTGATACCTGGTACGTCTCCCATCTCGCTCGTCCTTCATCTGGTTGAACTTCGAAGACCCAAAAAATGCCGGAGGCACTCAAGGTGCTTCACCACCACAATCTATGTCAGCGCGAACCGAAATGGAAGTCCATTTGGAATGCAATTGGGATGGAAGTTCCATATGTTGCGTTTGTTGCGATCCAAGAGTAATCTCCATGAGGGGTGAATGGGGTAAGGGTTATGGAAAAAGGTCCTTTGACGGAACAGTTGGTGGAACGATTTGAGGCAATGCCGCCGCAGCTGCAGATAGCTGCCCGGTTTGTGCTGGATCATCCGCAGGATGTCGCGCTGATGTCGATGCGCGAACAGGCGCATCAGGCCGGCGTTTCGCACACGACGATGATGAGACTGGCGCGGTGGCTTGGCCTCGACCGTTACGAAGATATGCGCAGCCTTTACGCGAAGGCAATGCGTGCGCCGGGCTTTTCCGCTGGCGGATCAATTGGCCTCGATCGCAGGGCGAACGGCGATGGCGGCCATGCTATAGCCGGCGTCGTTGCCGACACGCTCGCAGCACAAATCGCAAGCCTTGGCGAATACGGCACCGCCATGCAGCTGATGGCCGCAGCCGAGGTTCTTGCCGGCTGCCGTAGCCTTTTCAGTCTGGGCTTCCGTTCGGAGCATTCTGTTGCGCACCATTTTTCCTACACGATGTCGCAACTCGGAAAGCGGGCGGTACTGCTCGATGCGGCCGGAGGGCTTGGCATCGATCTCCTGCGTGGAGCCGGTCCGGCCGACGCGGTGCTTGCTGTGAGCATGGCGCCCTATTGCCGGATGACCATCGAGACGGCGCGGCAAGCCACCAGGCAGGGCGTGGCGGTCGTCGCCATTACCGACAGCAGCGTTTCGCCGCTGGCCCGTATGGCCAACGAAAGCGTGCTGGTGACCAGCGGTTCGCAATCCTTTTTCAGAAGCATGGCACCGGCCCTGGCTGCGGCGGAAATACTGGCCGCGCTGATCGCGGCCAAGTCCGGCGCAAGTACCGATCAGAATGCGAAGGATGTCGAGCGCGAACTCGAGGCGCTTGATGTTTTTTGGAAGCCGTCTCGATAGCCGTCCGACGGACTTGTCGGGCGCGGGGGCGTGACGGTAACTGACTGCTGGAACAGGATTTGAAGTGTTTCCGGAGATTGTTCGATGGTCCGCCCGATTACTCTGAAGCCTTCAAATCCGCCAAATCCACCCCAGAAAGTCACGTCGAAAACGAATGCCGATCGGACATCGAGGCTTCAAAATGAGGCGGCCAGGCTGCAGGAGCAGATCAGGCTTGCCAACAAGATGGGCGAGCGAGACTGGGCGGCGCACGCCCGTCAAAGGCTTTCGCAAGTCAAATCCGAGCTGAGTTCTCTGCAGACCCCGCCGACTACGACGCCCGTCGCGCCCCGCGTCAACGGCACCACCGGCAGTCCGTCCGGCAATGGTGAGACGACGCCGGCGCTTTTCACGATGCCGACCACCTTTAGCGCCACGAACGGCACGCGGCTGGTGACGCTGGACGGGGCCCCCGGTCAGAACCCGCAAGCCACGGCCAGCGGCATCGTCAAGGACATCACGGAGGGCAAAAGCATCGACAACATCGCTGCCGACCGGAGGATGACGCGAGAGGACGTGCTCGCTGCGCTGAAAGCTGGCGGCATGACGGTAGCGACAACCGACCCGACCAGCGACAATGGCGATGTGCGGACCACGCGGATAACCGACGGCAGCGGCAAAACCGTCACCGAATACTACGATCTTCAGCATGACAACTATCATGCGCAGGTGACCGGCCCGGGTGGCGCGGAGACGACCACGCCGCTTCGCGACGGACTTGGCCGCAAGCAAACAAACAGCTACAACCCCGACACCGGCGCCATCACCACGCGATACGAGGACGATCTCGGCAGCGGCACGGTGACGACACGGACTTCCCGGCCGAATGGCGCGACGGTCGAGACGACGGCGCCGGGGGGCGGTCCTGCATTGCCGGTGACCGTGGTGACCTCTCCCGATGGTCGCAAAACGACGCTGGCCGCCAAGCAAGACCCCGGCGGAGACAGCACGAAGGCAATCAAGGATGGGCTTGCCGCAGGCAAGAGCCTCGAACAGATCGCTACGGAACAAGGGCTGACCCGGGAGCAGGTGGTCGCCGAGTTGGAGGCGAGCGGCCTGCAGGTCAAGTCGACCGACCCGAAAAGCGACAACGGAGACATCCAGACCGTCGAGACCGTCGATCCGCACACGGGCGACAAGGTCACGTACCGAAACGAATATCAGCATGATGTACGGACCGTCGTGACTGTTGTCGACGGCAAGGAAACCAGTCACTCCGTGGACGGCTTTGGCGGTACCCGCCATAGCGTCAAGAACATCAAGACCGGTGAGAGCACGACGAACATCGTCGATCCGAAGGCGAATACCGAGGTCAAGATCGTCGTCGACAAGGAGGGCCGCACAACCACCACGACGGCGGAAAAGCTCAACGACGGCACCCGCGAGACCGTCAAGGTCACGTTTAATGGCTATACGCTGACGACGCATCCCGACGGTAGCATGACGCTGCACGACGACAAGTTGGGTACGGACCTGAAGATCGAGGCCGGTAGTCGCAACGCGGCGCTGGCCGAGACGCTGATGTCGGTCAACCCCAATAGCAGCGATCCGGCGCGCGCCAGGGAAGGCCAGATCGTCAAGACATTTGTGGAGGGTGTGTTCGCCGGAGACGCATTGCCAGGCCTTTTGGCGGCCGCCAAGCAGAAGGGTGTCGACAAGCAGCAGCTCATCGACAAATACGGGCTGGGCATTGAGGCATCGCCGACGCGCGATGAAAGCAACAAGGTCATCGACCCGTTTGGCGCTCCGCCGCCGGGCAACGCACCGTCAGGCGGCAAATGGATTCCGATAAAGGTTGATGGCGTCTATCGCTGGGTCGACCCGGAAGTCGGCAAGGCGATCATCGCCGAAAACACGGCGTTGTCACGGGTCACCGAGGCGCAAGCGCGGTCCACCCAGAAGCAGACGCAGATCGACGTCTATCTGCTCGACCCGGCCTATAAGGACGCGGTTGCGGGAGCCCTGACCCTCATCAACAAGGCACTTGCTCCCCACGATCTCATCTGGGCCCCGGAAAAACCGAAAGGCACTCTGGCCGAGGCCAATGCCCGGCTCACCAAAGCGAACACACTTCTGGAGAATGCGACGAACGCGCGGATCGAATATGAGAGCGCCGAAGGCGGCCTCGCGGATGCGATCGCCAAGAATGCGCAGCTGAAGCCTCTGAGCGATCCCAACGCGCCTGCCGCCTATCCAGCCGGCGGTCCGCGTGTCGATCGCCATGCCGAATATGCCCAGGGGCTTGCCGACCATGCCGGCGTAAAATCGCTCTTCGCCGATATCGGTCTGCATATGAGCAAGGGCGACAAACTCACGGTCGACTATATGGTCGGCCAGGCAGAGTTTCTCGGGGTCTCGCCGGATTCCGAAGAATTCAAGAAACTCAAGGGCATGCAGGAGGCGGCTGGCAGCCAGGTTGAGCTCGCCGAAGCCTATCAGACGTTCTATAGCGCGCATGCGAATGCCGCCGGTGTAAACGCGCAGGCAACAACCCTCGAGAACCAGCTGCTCGTTGAATACAACAAGAAAAATCAGCATCTGTTCGAACCGGACAAGAAACACAGCACCTATGGCGGCGACTATCTCGGCAAGTTCGTAGAGCAGGAGATAAAATACCACGAAGACGGCCAGATTTCGGTTATCAATCATTTCGAGGAAGGCACCACCGAACAGAAACTCACCGTCAACCTCAGCGACAAGAACACGACTGAGGAATACCGCGACAGACCGCTCAACCGGCAGTGGCAGGAGCTTCTTGGCTGCGGCTCGGATGGGCTTCAGGGCGCGAGGATGGCCGAGGCCCAGGCCGGCAAAGACCTCAACACGGTTTTTTCCGATCAACTCGGCAACGGCCTGGAGGACCTGACGGCGCAGCTCAAAACGCTTCAAGCCGACTATGACAAGGCACTCGCCGATTTCGGGCCGGGAAGCGTGACCCCTCCGAAAGGGACGTTGCCCGACGGCGTCGAGCCGGTCGCGATCCCCGTTGGCGGACAAACGATCAAGGTGGCGCCGGATGTTGCCGCCCAGGTCAAGAAGAACGGCATCGATGCGCTGACGCAAGCCGGTAAGCCGGTCTGGATCGATCTCGATCCAGACGATTCCAGCCAAGGGCGTTGGGTCGATCCCAGGCTGGCGGTCGCCAGGATCAAGCTCGACGACACCCAGGACCAGTTCGACAATACCGAGGAGCTGCGCCGGCAGGTCGACGGATTCGCCACCTGGCACGATGTGCGTACCCGCGAGCCGGGCCTGCTCCACGATCGCAACAATTATTCGGACAAGGCCTATCTCGATAGGCACCAGCAGGAAACGCTGGATGGCCTCTTTCAACCCCAGTTCCAGAGCCTGCTAGAGAACGGCTTCGACAACCAGTTCCGCCCGCTGGACGGCGATGCGCTCGACCGGGACGTCACTACCGCGCTTCATCTCGACACCTCGACGGAACAGGACCGCGACATCCTGGCCGATGTCACCGATGAGATCCGCGAGATCGGCGGCGACAATGCACAAGTGCGCAAGGTGCGCCTGTTCTACGTGAGCGATGGCGCGTCGACGGAAGAGGTGACCCTGTTCGCCGTCAAGAATGGCGACGGCGTTCGCTACGTCGACCGCACCGGCAGGGCGTTCGACAATCTCGGAGATTTCCAGGACAACAACATACAGTTCAGCGAGCACGGCAAGCTGGTCGCGCCGAAGGGCCTGGAGATGAAGGCGGGCGATGACGGCAACGTGGCGCTCGAGGTCGTCAAGGCGCGCAACGTGTCGGTCATGGACCGGGTCGTGGACCCGGTGATCGGCATCGGCACCGGCTTGGCCACCATCGCCTCGTTCACGCCGCTTGCGCCGGTGGCGGCACCCCTGGCCTACGGCGGCGCCGCCTACCTGGGAACGCGGGCGGTGATACGGCAGGTCAACCACCTCAATCACGGCGGCGAATGGAGCGACACTGAGTCCATGATGAACGTGGCGAGCGTCGTCACGACCGTCCTGCCGACGGCGTCCAGCGCTTTCCGCACATTTGGTATGGCAAGAACGACCTCAATGACGTGGACGCAAGCCTTCCGCGGCAGCATCGGCGCGACAAAGGCGGGTTCTCCACTTGCGCAGCAAACCCAAACCTACATGCAATCCACCGCCGCCCTCAACAAGGCAGCCTGGGGCATGGATGTCGGCGCCATGATCGTCGGCGCGCCGTTGCTGGTTGCATCGGGGTACGACTTGGCGGCCAACGGTGACCAGATGACGGGCCTTGAACTGGCCAACGCGATCACCGGTCTTGGAACCGGCATCGCCGGCACCGGGCTCGGCATCCGGGGCCTGCGCCACCTGCGGCCGGGTTCCGGCGGCCAATCCCCCGCCAGCCCCAATGCGGCAGTGCCGCCGAACGCGGCGCCGGCAATCCCGCATGTGCCAAATCAACCGCCATCGCCACCCTTGGCCGGCGGTCCAAAGGGAGCAAATCCGCCGGCAGCGCCGATCGTGGTCAATGTGGCGGGTCCCAACGTGCCTGTCGGACGGCAAGGCGGCCAACCACCCATTGTTGTGCCAACCGCCTCGGGCGGCAATGGCGGCCTTGGCCGCCTGGTCTGGGATCCGGCGACAAAAACGTTCTCCGGCACGCCGGAGCGCAATCCAGGAGAGTACACCTACACAAGCGGCAAGGATCCCAGGACACGTTCGGCCTATCTCGACGGCCTGACGCCTGAACAGTTGTTGGCCAGATACCAGCGGGAATCCGGGTATTATTCCGCGCGTGAAATGGCCGAGCGCTATGGTCCGGACGGTTTGCAACTGCCGGCGAAGTCGCTGAAGGACGTATTGCCCGACTTCCGGGTCGGCGTCACCTTCCGGGTACGGCTGAATACCGGCGAGTTCGTGGGCATCGGTTCGCCAACCATCTCGGCGGTCGGGTTCGGCATCGGCACAAAAACCGATTTTGGCGTCATCGGATGGACGATCCTCGACAGCTTTAGCCAGAAAAGCATGGCGCCGCTGAAAGACGCGCTCAGCACACAGGGCGTTGTGTCGTTCCGGGCGAGGGAATACCTCAACATCACCGGCCTGCAGGCCGGTGTCTGGCCGGTCTCCAATCAAACGGCATTCCCGGTCCGCGCCAATGATCTGGCGAAGGTAGCCCAGGAAGCGCTGTTCACCGACAAGGCTGGTTACAACGCGCGAGTGCGCGATGTCCGCGTGGCCGGAAAGACGCCAGACGAGGATGGCGCCGCCACCGTGATCGAGCTGGGCTATACCCCTTCGCTGAAAGGCGAAGAGGTGTCGCTTGCTCCCGGCGAGCATGATTTCTTCGGCGTCCCCGCTGAAAGCAACGGCGGTCATGTGCGCCTGCAAGGCGCGCTACCGTTCGACCGGGTAATGACCGAATTCAAGGCGGGCCTGCGCCTGCCCATACTTGCCAATCATGTCGATACGGTCGATCAGCTGCCGAGGGCAGGTTTTGAGAAGCGCCCGGAATCACCGGTGAAAGACACACTCAAGGCCGGCGATGTCGTGTCAAAGCAGGCATTCGATCAGATCGAAGCCGCTTTGGGTTCGACCACTCTGCATGTGCGGTTCACGGTCAAGGATCCGGCCAAAGCGTCCGACCTTGTCGCCGCGTTGAAAACGGGCGATGTCGACGCGATACGCGCTCTTGTCGCGGCTGGCGAGATCGATCCCGCGAAAACTGTTTCGTTTGTCGAGAATCCGATAGCAAGCGGTTTTCGCCTCTCGGCGGTGCCCGGCAAGACACCGTCCAAGGATATCAATCTTTTGACGGGCGAGACGGTTCGCATGGGCAATCCCGATGCGATGCTGATCGACGTGATCTTCAACGACAACAACAGGCTGCCGGGCGTGCTCGGCTTCAATCCCGACAAGATGACCACGTCAGCCAGCTACAAGGTAAAGGGCCAGGTTCAGTCTTGGCTTCCGGAGGGGATGCAGCCCAACCGGCCGCCACAATCCAGATCCATGCCCATGGACGGCAACATCTACCAGGGCCTCTACGGTTCCTACGGCACGCCGGCCACGCGCTATACGGCCTCGCTTTCCACGCCTCCCCTCCCGTCCGGCCCCTTTGCCTACAGCGCCGAGGTGCGGGTGCAGTTCAAGTCCAGCGCGGCAAAGGCGCCTTCCTCCATCGCGAAGGGCAAGAATGCCGTCCTGACGTTCGACGGAGTGGACGGCAAGCCGGTGGAGATCACTGTTCCCGCCTGGCTTGCGCATGCCCTTGGCGATACCCCCGCGGGGGCGGCGACGGTTGTGCCGAAGGGCGGCAAGGCCTCACTCGACAAATTCCTGGGCGAGCTGGAAAAGCAGGCGCGACCTGACCAGGCGAGGGCGATCGCGCAATTTCGAAAGGATTTCGGCGATGTCATTGCCGACGGCAAATTCCTGCGGTCGGACGCGGCTGATGGCGTAGTGACCTTCCTTTCCCTGCAAGTGGGCCACCGTGGCAGCGGACCGATCCGCATCAGGGACGAGTACGGCGAGTGGATAACGGCGACCCGGCTTGGGCCGGTACCGCGCAATGCAGACAGCGTCTATGTGCCGCCGGCAGAGGGAGCGCCTGCGCGCGGCGATGAACCGACGCTGATGCACAAGTCGCACCAACTGGTGCGCGATTCCGAGACCGGCGAGGCCTTTGTTTTGCCGTGGATGCGGGGCGCTTCGGAAGAGCACGTGCCAGGCAGTTTGCCCGATCCGGCAGCAAGCCCAAAGCCGGCGCCCGACGCCAAGGCTCTGAAGCAGATGTCCGGCGAGGACATGGCGACGCTGGCGGAGGCTCAACTGCAGGGAATGGCGCCAGCCCTCTTCGGCCGGCTCAGTGTTGAGCAGGTCGGCGGGTTGACGCCCGAGCAGATCGGCTGGCTTTCGGCGCAGCAGCTGGCGGCGATGAAGCCGAAGCAATTGCGCGCATTGACCCCCGGACAATTGCGGGCGATCAAACCGGACTTGCTGAATGCCATTCCGGCGGGGCGCATTACGCAGTTCAGCTCCAAGCAGGTTGCTGCGCTTTCACCCGAACAGCTCGCCGCTTTGACGGTCGCCCAGACCAAGAAGCTGACCCCGGCGCAACTCGCCGAGCTGTCGTCCGAACAGTTTAACGCGTTCACTACGGAACAGTTCAAGGCCCTGAGACCGGCACAAATCGCGGGGCTCAAGCCTGAACAGGTCGGTTCGCTGAAGAAAGAGCATTTGGAGGCGATTTCACCGGAACAGTTCACGGCGCTCACAACCAAACAACTGGCGGCGTTGTCCGGGGAACAACTCGCCTTGTTCAAGCCGGAGCTGATCGGTAGCTTGAGCACGGAACAGTTGTCCATACTCACCGCCGAACAGTTCAATTCGCTTACGAAGGCGCAACTTGGCGCTATCAAGCCTGGTCGGCTGGGCAAGGTCGGCGCTGACCATCTCGCCGCTTTCAAGCCGGAGACAATCGCGGCATTGTCGCCGGGCACAATCGCGAGCCTGACACCGCAGCAGATCGCGGCGCTGACCGGCAGCCAGCTCGGTGCTCTGACGGTTCAGCAGGTTGGGCGACTGACATCCAGGCAGATCGCGGCGCTGACGCCCGACCAGCTTCGATCGATGAGTCCTGGCCAGTTACGCAAATTTTCGCCCGATCAGGTGCTGGGAATGAACAGCGAACAGTTGGGGGCCCTGTCGCTCCTTCAACTGACCACATTCCGGGCCACGCACAAAAAACAGCTGACAGCCGAGCAGACGGCCGAACTCAAGCAATTGGTAAAGACCGCGCGCAAGCAGGAACTCAAGCAGGTGCTGCTTACGTTCGGCGTTATGGCGGGAGTGTCAACCGCAATGTGGACCACGCTGCCGCGTGGTTGGGCCTTGACCATCGGCGGCGTCGCTTTCTCCGTGCGCGGTACGGTGTTCACATTGCAATCGTTCTTCCCGAATGCGACCGGAATGAACACGCGTTTCGGGCGCACGCTCAACGCGATTGGAGGACTGACTTTCTCCGCGGCAGCGCCGGGCGCGTTGCTGCCTTCGGTGGAAGGCACCAATCTCGGCGTGAATGGCACGTATTCGGTGGGCAACTTCATCTATGGCACGAAGACCTCCCTGCAGGTCGTCACGCAACGTCCAGTGCTCCGCAACGCTGCCGAGCACATCGCCGGACCAGCCTATATCGCGGGGTCGGCGGCCTATATGTGGCAGTCGATCAAGACCGGCGATCCGGTCGATATCGCGGCCGGCACCATGTTTACGTTCGGATGCGCGGAATTCTGGGCTTCGGCGGTAAGAACCGATCTCCGCAATCGCAAACCGGTGCCGATCACCGATCAGCAAGTCGCTGCCGCTGCGAAATCCGATGCCCGCTGGGCGATGGCGGATCGTGTCACGCTCGGCGTCACATTCGGCATCGGCATGTTCCTGTTCTCATGGTCGGCGCTTCGCTCCGAGCCATGGAACAACGCCGCGCCGGCGAGCGATCCCGATGAAGACATCGATCCGGCCGACGACGTCGCGCCGCCAGTCGATGAGGTTCCAGGGAAGGCAAAACCGGAACCTGAGAACCCTGCCGAGCCGTTTCCGCAACTCGTCGTGCTCGCCGATGACGGCTTGAACGTCAGGGCAGAGCCCGGACAACAGGCGGACGTGATAAGCGTCTTTGAACCCGGAACGCTCGCTCAGCAGACGGGTGGACCGTCGAATGCAAACGACGGTGCCTGGCTTCCGATTGAGGGATACGGCGCCGACGAAAAGCTCCACAACGGATGGGTCGCGGCCGAGTATGTCGAGCCACATCCGGAAGGGTCGCGCAATGCACGCGGCAGAACGAATCCCGCGCTCGAGGCGCAAGGCTATCGTTGGGTCGATGCCCGGCTTGGCCAGAGCATTGGGCTGATCGCCAGGAGCAGATCAGCGGACGTGGCAAAGACTGTGGCCTTGAACATGGACCACATTCTTCGCCCCGAGGCGATCTTCGAGGGAGACCGGATCTATCTGCCGGCGTAGTCCCGCAACAATTTGGCGAAGCCGTCGGCTGGCGATTTTACGACTGCGTTGTCTTTCCGGACTGCGTAAGCCTTTGCGGTACGCAAGGCGAGCTCGGCAGCATGTTCAGCCACCGGGTTTGTGGGTTCCATCGCATAGGATGCGGTGAACAGCAGGTCCGAGGGGTGCCAGTCGCAGTCGACAATAAGCAATTTGCCTTGGGCGACATGGTCGCCGACCAGGTCGCGCGGAAGCGACGCGATACCGATCCCGTCCAGTGTCATCTTGATGGAGGCGGCAAGCGAGTTTGCCGGGAACACCCGCGGAGGTTCGTCGAATTCGCTGCTGAGCTTGCGGTAGATTTCACTGTAAGGCCGTGTGGTTCGGCCATAGCTGATGATCGGGAACTGCGTCAGTTGGCAAAGGGTAAGTTTATTCGTGTTCGCCAATTTGAGCTGCGGGGCGCAGACCCAGACCAGCGGAACCGGTGGCATTCCGACGTTTTCGATACGAAATTCCAGAACCGGGCCCATCAACACTGCAAGATCGATTCGCTGCGAGATGAGTTCGTTGCGCAAGTTCGTCGTCGCATCGACGAGAAGATCCGTCTCGATCAACGGAAAGTCGACCTGAAACTCTCGTAGGAAATCGGGGAGCCAAGTCTGGACGATCGTCTCCGAAACACCAAGCCGCAGCACGCCGCCTGCTCCGGCATCCGGATGCGCAGCCATCTGCAGCTTGTCGGCCATGCGAAGAACGCGTTTTGCCGCCGGCAGCAACTGGTGCCCTTTCGCGGTCAACCGGACGGAGCTGCTATGGCGCTCGAACAGCTTGACGCCGAGTGCCTCCTCCAGGCCAGCGATGCGGCTGGAGATTGCGGGCTGAGTCGTGTTCAGCCTTTCAGCGGCTTTTCGAAAGCTGCCGAGCGTCGCTACCCAAAGAAACGTTTCTAGCTGTTTGATGTTGAACGGGATCATCGGCAACAATCTGTCTGATGGCCTGCAGCGGTAGGCGCGCGAAATGGATTGTCAATGCCGGACGATCACCTGGGCTCCGACATCGACGCGTTCGAAGAGATCGATCACATCCTCATTCGTCATGCGGATGCAACCGGAAGAATTGGCTTGGCCCACAGTCCACGGCTGGTTGGTCCCATGGATACGATAAAGGGTGCTGCCGATATAGAGCGCGCGGGCGCCGAGCGGGTTGTTTGGGCCGCCCTCGACATACGATGGCAGTTCGCGCCCTTTGGCAGCTTCCCTTGCCACCATTTCAGCCGCCGGCCTCCAATCGGGCCATTGACGTTTGCTCGATATCCTGTCGCGGCCCGACCAGCTCAATCCGTCCTTGCCAACGCCAACCGCATATCGCAACGCTTTCCCATTCCCCATGAGGTAATAGAGGCGGCGTTCGGAGGTGTTGATGACGATCGAACCCTTCGGCTGGGCTTCGCTGGACGCGACGATCTCGCGCGGGATCGGCATCCGGTTACGGTCGTCAACGTAGCCGGAGTCCGGCTCGGAGTACGACGGCGAAATCAGGACGTTTTGCGTCTCATCGTAGCTCCACGTCCTGGGATCGTATCCGCTTTGTGCTTGCGCGCCTTGAGGCGCAATCCCGGAGAAAAGCAAGGCAAGGCCTACAAACAGGCCTAGCCGGCCCAGCAACGCGCAACCGTCGGCGGTGGAGCGTGTCGCGGCAATAGAGCTGGTTGTCAGCGGTTCGACAAGAATGGCGCCCGACACGTGGATTCTCCTGCTTTGCCCAGCTGACATGCTCTCGAGACATGGCGCGGCACACCATACCCGTTTGGAATACGAGCGCAACGTTTGGAACCGATAGTCTCCTGACATTCCAAATGGACTTTCTTTTTCAATATTGGCGCACTACAGTGAATGAGCGGGCAAACCAGCAACGCCGCGCGAAAGCTTTAGCGATGTTGCACTTTGTTAGGGCACTGATGGTGACGGAACGCGAGACCTGCAGGCCAGATTGTCGCCACAGGGCGGTGAAGGTGCAGGGGCTGGCCGCGGCAGTACTCGTGATGGGTCAGATATTGGGCATCGCGTGTGCGGACGCTGCCGAACCGCACTGGCCGGACGGCACCTACAAATACATCACCATCAACCAGGCGGTCGCCGACGCACTGGTGGAATTCGGGCGTAACATTGGCACCCCGGTGCATGTCAGTCGTTCGGTCAAGGGGCGTCTCAGCGCTGGCATGCCGGCGGGCTCCGCACGGAAGTTCCTAGACTCGGTTTGCAAGCGCTACGGGTTGGTCTGGCACTTCGACGGTTCGGCGATCAACGTCGTGGCGGAAGCCGAAATGCAGACCGAGATAATCAAGCTGGACGCCAAGGCGGCGGCCGGAGCGACCGAACGGTTGGACGCACTGGGCATCAGCGAAGCGCGTTTTCCGATCAAGGTATCCGAAAAGGACGGTGTGATCTCCGTGTCGGGCCCGCCATCCTACGTTTCGTTGGTCAGAAAGACTCTCGGGGTTTCCGCGTCGCGCGCAGCTCAAAACACTGGTGTCATTCCGGTCCGTGTCTTTCGCGGCAGGCAGGCGGAAGCGCAAAACTTTCCGGCCAAAAAGCCGGATAATTGAAGAGAAAGGCAAGCTCATGCAGATCGCACCCGTCGGCGCCCTTGAGGTTGTACTCGCCAACATGGCCACCAGCGTGGCCTCGCAACAGCAGGCCGCTGTCGCCGTCACCGCGCAACCGGGCAATCGCATGGTGGGCGCCATGCAGGA
Source organism: Mesorhizobium sp. M6A.T.Cr.TU.014.01.1.1 (assembly GCF_004022765.1). Taxonomy (NCBI): domain Bacteria; kingdom Pseudomonadati; phylum Pseudomonadota; class Alphaproteobacteria; order Hyphomicrobiales; family Phyllobacteriaceae; genus Mesorhizobium; species Mesorhizobium sp. M6A.T.Cr.TU.014.01.1.1. The sequence goes on along the minus strand of NZ_RZPG01000001.1, from coordinate 357,899 downwards.
AAAACAGGCGGCGTCGAAGCTCAAGGCGCCGGATCGCAGTGCGGATGCATTGCCTGCCGGTGCGCAAGTCGCACCATCGCCATCAAACAGTGCCTCGGTCAAAACCGCGCAGTCCGTGAAAACCGAGCCGGCGAGCCCGCTCGTCGAACAACAACTCTTCCGTTATCTCACCGAACTGGAAAGTTCGGGGTTGGCGACGGGAAATGTCGATCCCTCGGCGCTGGCCAGGAAGGGGTTCGATTCGCTCGGCGCAACGATGGAGCAGTTCCAAAAGGCTTTCGATGCCGCCGGCCGGCCGGCATCTCCAGCCTCCGAAGCGGGGCCGGCGGCCGGCCCCGAAGAAGCATCTGCCCGCACGGAAGCTCCGCACAAACCCAACGATGGCGGAGCAGCCAACAGCGATCAAATCGTTGAAAAAATGCTGCAGAACTACATCTCGGTTTCATGGGCGGTGTTCGGTGCGTCGCTGGCCAGCAACAGCGTGACTTCCGCGACTGCGTCCCTCAACACCCTCGTCAAACAGCAATAGCGGGGGGATTTTGCAGAACCCAAGCCTCCTTCCGAAATGGCTGCCGACCTTGAAGAAGTGCAGCGCATTGTGCCGCTTGGCAGTCGTTATTCTGAGCATGCTGCTCCTGCAGGCCTGCTCGGTCGAACTCTACAGTGGCCTCGACCAGCGTCAGGCGAACGAGATCGTTGCAACGCTGATGCGCCACGGCATCCCAGCGCAACGCCAGTCAGACAAAAGCGGCACGATGACGGTCTCAGTGCAGAAGGGCCGCTTTGCCGACGCGATGGCTATTCTCGACGAGAGCGGGCTCCCTAAACAGGAGTTCGCCACGCTGGGCGAGGTGTTCAAGAGAGACGGCCTCGTATCATCGCCAGTCGAGGAGCGGGCGGCGATGATTTATGGTCTCAGCCAGGAACTGTCGCGTACGATCTCGGACATCGATGGCGTGCTTTCCGCGCGCGTTCATCTGGTGCTGCCGGAGAACGATCCGCTAAGGCAGCGATTGGTGCCGTCCTCGGCTTCAGTTTTCATTCGGCATCGCGTGTCGACATCGATGAATGACCTGATACCGCAAGTGAAGATGCTTGTGGCCAACGGCATTTCCGGGCTGACCTACGACAAAGTTTCGGTGGTGCTGGTTCCGGTCGAGGCGGCGGCACTCAGCCCGGCATCCGGCGACACTGGTTTCGCGACATTTCTCGGGCTTTGGCTGCATCCGGACAGCGTCGTCGCGGCGATGTGGCTGTTCTACGGATTGTGTGCCGCAGTGATCGCGCTTGCCGGCAGGCTCGTCTACCTCCATTGGAACCGGCCGCGCGGCGTTTATGCGCTCGAAACACCGCTGTCCGTGAAGAAAACATGAGCGGATCGATCTCGACTGCGCCACGCCACAGTATCGAGTGGCGATCATTTCTAGAATGGCCGGCCGACTATGCCGAGCCACGACGGTTGGCGGAATGCTTCGAGGGTGCAATCGGTGAGGATGCCTGCGAGCGCATGCTGCGCATGCAGAGGCTACGCTCCAGACTTTCGGCGCTGCTGCTGGATCATTACCGGCTCGACGCTTCCATGCCAGAGGTCGAGGAGCTTGACGCGACGATAGCGCTGTCGTCTGCCGAGCAACTCGAACAGATCGCGTTTCGCGCCGGCGCCATCTATTGGTCGGGCAGCTTCGCCGGCAGCATCCTTGGGCACACGACGGCGGCGTTGCACGAACAGCTTGGCGAAGCGCTTTGTACTTTCGCGATGACACACCGCGATCTGGCGGGACCAGCACGGCCGCTCGATCCGTTGGACGGCATTCGCGATCGTGTCTTTGCGGACGGATGGCGATGCATCGGTGCGTGGTGCCACGCCGCCCCGGCATCGGTGGGACGCCGCGTGCTTCTAAAGCTGCCACCCGACGATCTGGTTGACAGGCTTCCAGACGCGCCCTTCGCGGATACCGGAGCGGCGATCGTTCGGCGGGCGGCAGGTGCGGCATGATGGCAAGCGAAGCCGCAACGAACCAGGATTTGCCCACGCGGCCGCGCGGCGTCATCCTGCGTGCGGCCGAAGCCGCAGCGTGGTGTGACGGCTATGCTTTTCTCGAAGCAGCGCGGCGCGAGGCGGATCAGTTGCGGGACGCCGCGCGCAAGGTCTACGCCAGCGAGTACGCCCAGGGCTACGAAGACGGCATAGCCGCAGGCAGCACGGAAGCCGCGCGCTTGGTCAGTGAGACCGCCGTCAAGGTGGACCGCTACCTCGGAACGCTGGAGCAGGAAGTGATCGACCTGGCTCTTGATGTGGTGCAGCGCATGCTCGGCGAATTCGACGTCACCACTCTCGTCGCCAAAGCGGCTCGTCAAGCCGTCGCGGAGGTCCGTCGGGCGAAGTATCTGAAAATATCCGTGCACCCCAATGCGGTGGCCGTCGTGAGGGACGAACTGGATGCCGTCCTGCGCGACAGCGATGTGGGCTTTACAATCGAAATTAACGCAGACAGCAAACTTGCCGAAGGCACCTGCCTCGTCACAACCGATGTAGCTGTCGTCGATGCCAGCATCGATGCTCAACTCGCCGCCATCACGTCCGCAGTGGCGGGAAAGGAGCGGGCATGACTGGCACGATCGCCGATAGCATCGACAGCAAGCTTGCCAGGATTGTTCCCAATCTGCGAGAGGGACTGCGCGAGGACACCAGCAGACCTCGAAAGGGGCGTGTGCGGCGCGTAACGGGTGTCGTCATCCAGGCGACAGTCGAAGAGGTTCGGCTCGGCGAAATCTGCGAACTCGTCGATCCGAGGACAGGATTGAGGACGAAGGCCGAGGTAATCGGCCTGCTCGACGAATCCGCCGTCCTGGTTCCGCTTGGGGACCTTGCCGGCCTGTCCAGTCTGACTGAAGTGATTCCGACCGGAAAAAATCTGCAAGTCCCGGTGGGGCCGGGTTTGCTCGGTCGGGTCATCAGCGCGCTTGGAGAGCCGCTCGATGGCCGCGCCCTGTCGCCAGACGGCATTGTTTCCCACTATCCGGTCAATGCCTACCCGCCATCGCCGCTGGAGCGCGCGATGATCACCGAGCCGATCCAACTCGGCATTCGTGCGCTCGATGGTTTGCTGACCTGTGCGCGTGGGCAGCGTGTCGGCATCTTCGGCGAACCCGGGGTAGGCAAGTCGATCCTGCTTTCCGACATCGTGAGCGGTACGAATGCCGACGTTGCCGTGGTCGCGCTGGTTGGCGAACGCGGGCGCGAGGTGCGCGAATTCGTCGAACGCCATCTTGGGCCTGAGGGCCTGTCGCGCGCCGTTGTTGTCGTGGCGACCTCGGATCGGCCGGCAATCGAGCGTGTGAAAGCCGCGTACGTCGCGACTACGATCGCCGAATACTTCCGGGATCAGGGCAAGCACGTCCTTTTGGCCATGGACAACATCACCCGGTTTGCGCGCGCGCAGCGCGAGATAGGCCTGGCTTCAGGCGAGCCGCCGACGCGCCGCGGTTTTCCGCCCTCGCTGTTTGCGGCACTGCCACGGCTGCTCGAACGTTCCGGCCCCGGCAAGATCGGTTCGATCACCGGTCTCTACAGCGTGCTCATGGAGGGCGACGGCGCCATGGACCCTGTTGCGGAGGAAGTCCAGGCGCTCCTCGACGGCCATGTGTTCCTGTCCAACGAACTTGCTCAACGCAATCATTTCCCGGCGATTGACATAACGCGCAGCCGCAGCCGTCTCATGGATACTGTGGTGTCGCCCCGGCAGCGAGCGCAGGCCGGGCGCCTTCGCGAGTTGATCGCTCGCTACGCCGACATCGAGCTGTTGCTGCGGATCGGCGAATACGAAAAAGGCAGCGATCCCGTTGCCGACGAGGCGGTAGCCAAAATCGACAGGATCAATGCCTTTCTGCGGCAATCGTCAGCCACCCATGAGCCGATGGAAAAGACGCAACAGTGGATGCGGGAGATCGTCGATGAAAGAGCATGAGATGATCTCCCGGCTGCGGGATCTGCGTCAGCGGCGCGAGCAACGTTCGGAGAAAATGGTTATTCGACGTCAGGCTGAAGCCAGACGCGCGGCAAGCCACGTGCAGCAAACGGCTGACGCGATTGCGGCGCATCGCCGGCGGGCCGTCGCCGATGAGCAGGCCGCATTCGACGCAATGATCGGCCAACCGGTGACCATGCCGAGCCTCCACCGGTTACAAGGAAAATTCGAAAGGGCGGCCGCAGAAGCAATGCAGCTTGAAGACAGCCGCAGGGCAGCAGGCGCGGCGGAGGAAAAGTGCAATGCGGACCTTGCGGAAGCGTGGCGCCGTCACCATTCGCATTTCAAGGCGGTCACCAAACTGGACAGGTTGCTGGAGCAATTAACCCGCCGGGCGGTGGGCCGGCAGACGGCAATCACCGAACTGGGCGACGAAGACGACCGTGGCGGAATGCTGACCTCGCGCGACCAGTCGTGAGCCGCTGATGCTTCAGTCCACGCCACGAAAAAAGAGAGCGACTTCCAAGGTATCGGCAACCCGGATGACTCGCGGAGAACCGCTTGAGCTGACACAGGTCGCGGCGATCTATCTCGACGTGTTGAACGCCTTCTATCGCCGCCGTCGGCCAGTCGAGATAGCCGTGGGTGCCGAATCCGTGACGATCGAGGCTGTCTGGCCACTGCTTGTCGGACAGGAACCAAGCAGCAAGATTGGCGTCGAGATCGCAGGTTCCAAGGCATCGTTGGGGCTGCCGCGGGCGCAGCTCGACAAATGGCTGGTGCGGGCCGACCCTACCGTAGACCTCGAGCGCATTGCGCCCGGGCACGCGGCGCTGCTTCTGGAATCCTTCCTCGCCAGTGAGTTGTCCTGGCTGGAGGCAAAGCTCGGGGAAGCGATCGCGCTCGATTCGGTGAATGGCAGAAACAAGACGGCATCGCCGCCTTTTGGGTTCGTCGTCAACAGCGGCGAAGGGGCGTTTTCCTGCGCTCTCCGCTTCGACAATGCCGGCCATGCTGCTGCTATTGGCGAGCTTCTCAATGCAATTTCGGGCGAGGGCGCATCGTTGCCGGACAAGGTTCCGGTACTCGTCAGTCTTTGGCGTGGGGCGGTCGAGGTCAGCATCGGTGAATTGCAGAGCCTTCGGCCGGGCGACGTCGTGCTTTTGGATGGCATTGGGTCGACGGCGCTGCTGGTGATCGGAGAGCGCTTGGTCGCACCTGTCGAGCTGATCGATGCCGGTCCCCGCTTGATGGCTTCGCCCTGTCAATTCAACGGATCAAGATGGGAGTGGATCATGAACCAGAAGACGGCTCCGGATGCCGTGCAAACACTCGATGATGCCGCGTTGGACGACCTGCCGGTGTCGCTGGTTTTCGAACTCGGCCGCACCATGCTGCCGATCGGTGAGATCAGGCAGCTGGGGGCCGGCACGATCGTGCCGCTCCCCGGGCTGGAGAGCGAGACAGTGGACGTCATTGCCAACGGCAAACGTGTCGGGCGCGGAGAAATCGTGCGGATCGGCGAATGTCTCGGCGTGCGTCTCTTCGGCATGTTCGGCAATGCTTGAAAGCTCGCCCAACCTGCTTGGCATTCTGGTCGCGGTGGGCCTTGTCGGCCTGCTGCCGCTCGTCGTGGTCACGATGACGGGTTTCCTCAAGATCTCGGTCGTGCTGTTCTTGATCCGCAACGCCCTTGGCGTTCAGCAAATGCCGCCGAACATGGTGCTCTACGGCATTGCGCTGGTTCTCACTGTCTACGTGACGATGCCGCTGATCAGCGAGATGTCGCGACGCTTCGAAGAGGGACAGATCCAACTCCAGACGGCCGATGACATCGCAAATGCGGCACAACTGATGCGAGAGCCGCTGAAACAGCACCTGATACGCTTCACTCAGCCGGAGGAGCGGCAGTTCTTCCTCTCAGGCACCAACCGGCTGTGGCCAGAACATGCGCGCGAAAACCTTCGCGATGACGATCTTTCCATTCTCGTGCCCGCCTTCGTTGCGTCCGAACTTACCCGCGCCTTCGAGATCGGCTTTCTGCTCTACCTGCCGTTCCTCATCGTCGACATGGTTGTCGCAAATATCCTCATGACGCTCGGCATGATCATGGTATCGCCGGTGCTCATTTCCGTTCCTTTGAAGCTGTTCCTCTTCGTCGCGATCGATGGCTGGTCCCGGCTCATGCACGGGCTAATACTGAGCTATGGGTGACGCGGCCGCTTCATTCACGGGGATCACGCGCCATGGCCGATGACATCCTGCTGACCAAGGTCCAGGGTACTCTGCTGACTATCCTGTTCGCCTCGGCGCCGGCAATCGTCGCGGCGCTGGTGATCGGCCTTGTGGTCGGCCTCGCCCAGGCGCTTACCCAGATCCAGGATCAGTCGTTGCCCCAAACGATCAAGCTGGTGGCGATCATGGTCGTCATCCTGCTGTTCGGGCCGTTGCTCGGCCAGCAGATTGCCCAACAGGCCTCCACGGCGCTGGACGAATTCCCGGTCATTACACGCTGAAGATGGATCCGATCGTCGCGGTATTGCAGGAATTCCAAGTCTATATTCTTGCTGCGGCTTTCGCGCTGGCTCGGATGGCCGGTCTGATGCTGTTGATGCCGCTATTCTCGCGTGTGCGGCTGACGGGCGTGCTGCGCAATGGCGTGGCGCTGGCGCTCGCGCTTCCGTTGATCCCAATGATCGCCGATGTGCTCGGACGCTCGGACCTGACCTTGGCGATGGTCCTCGCCTTCATGCTGAAGGAAGTTCTCGTCGGCGCTACGCTCGGCATCGCGATGGGAATTCCCTTCTGGGCCGCCGAAGCCGCTGGCGAGATACTCGACCTTCAGCGCGGCTCCACAATGGGCTCGCTGATCGACCCGATGATGACCCACGAAACCAGCACCACAGGCACCTTTCTCGCCATCATCATGGTGGCGCTCTATCTTGCCGCCGGCGGGCTGGAACTGACCTTGAACAGTTTCTACGACAGCTACAGCCTGTGGCCCATCGACCGCCTATTGCCGGTTTTCAGCGAGGAGGCAGCAACGGTCTTCCTCGGCTTGCTCACTCAGGTGCTGACAATGGCGCTCACGATGGTGTTTCCGCTCATCATCTGCATGCTGCTTTCCGATCTGGTCCTGGCCTTTCTCGCGCGCGCCTCACCACATCTCAACATCTTCGCGCTGTCGCTTATTGTGAAGACGCTGGTTTTCAGCCTCGTCCTGGTGCTCTACGCTGCCTTCCTGATTGCCTATATGAGCCGCGACCTCGGTTTCCTCAATGATAACACGCAGCAAATCGAGGCCATTGGCTGCCGCGACTGCCTGTGATCTTGGTCCATTCGGCTGGCTTTGTTTGTGCCAAAAACAGCAACGTCGGATTTATATTAGCGGTATGCGGTAATAAACTGGATTTATCGACCAGAGAAAATTCTGACGATTTGACAGTCCGCTGGTCGCCAGCCGATCCTGCATCACCAATGCGTCCATGACAGGACAAGAATGCGTCCATGACAGGGAGACGCGTGTGGAATCGATCGCTCGCCTGTTGCCGCCGATCTACGAGGACCTGCGCCTTGTGGATGTTGCCCGGTTGCGCAGGATCATAAGGCTGGGGGCCTATGAAGGCCATACCGGAGGCCTGGCTGTCGGCAGATTGCAAGCAAGCCTGGTCGTCGTGCCGCGCAGCTTCGCTTCCGACTTTCACCGGTTCTGCATCAGCAATCCGAAAGCGTGTCCGCTGGTGGCCGTGGGTCGCGCCGGCAGCCCGTCGATGCCAACGCTCGGCGACGTCGATGTCCGAACCGACATTCCACAGTACGAGGTCTATCGGTTCGGCGAGCTGATCCGCCAGCAGCCGGATATCCTAGACATCTGGCGGCAAGATCTTGCCGCCTTCGCGCTCGGTTCGTCATCGACATTCGAGCACGCCCTGATCGAGCGGGGCGTCGCGCCCAGGAATTTTGTCGTGCACAGGGTGGCACCGATGTTCCGCAGTTCGATCAGGACGACGCGAGTCGGGGTGTTTGGTGGCGATATGGTGGTTTCGATGCGCCCGGTTCGCTTGAGTCAGGTCGACACCGTGCGTGCGGTTACCGCACGTTTTCCGCACGCACACGGAGCGCCAATTCATGTCGGTGATCCCAGGGTGATCGGCATCGAAGATATTGGGGACCCGGATTGGGGCGATGCTGTCGAAGTCCGGGAAGGCGAAGTACCCGTGTTCTGGGCCAGTAGCGCCACCGCTCAAAGCGTGGTGGCCGGCGCCAGACTCGAACTCGCGATCGTACAGACACCGGGGCACATGCTGATCACCGATGTCGCGGCGCGGGAGAATGTTGGCGCATTCAAGGTTTATTAGGCCACCGCCGAAGCTCTCAGGTCGAGGTCGCATTTCGCATTGTTGCCGGCTGTTGATTTCCGTTTGCAGCTGGTTGGAGACAAGAGCGAAGAACATCTCCGCCCCCACGATCACTAGGAATTTTCCACTGCATGCCGAATGGATAAGGATTGTGCGCGGATCAAAGTCGGCTTGCATAAGAGTGCGCGGCAGCTGGTCGGTGCAACTGCGCGCGCTGGCAATACTGTTGCTGTGGTGCGGTGCCGCAACGGCGATGGAAACCGACAAAGGCAACCTGACCGTCGTCACATCCTATCCGCCGTCATTCTTCGAGCCGTTTCAGAAGGCGTTTTCGGCCAGGGAGCCGAGCATTCAACTAACCATCGTCCAGCGCAACACAGCAAGCGCGGTGCGTTTCATCCGGGAAAAGCCGGATGTTCCGGCGGATATATTCTGGGCGTCCTCGGCCGACGCATTCGAGGTGTTGAAACAGCAAGGCCAGTTGCGTCGAACCGAGCCGCGGCCGACAGGCGCGCCGAATACGGTTTCCGGCTACCCTGTGAATGACCCGGACGGTTTCTATCTGGGTTTTGCTCTTTCCGGCTACGGTTTTGTCTACAATCCAGCCTATCTTGCGGAGAACCGGCTGCCGGTTCCCAGAACCTGGTCGGACCTGACCTTGCCGATCTATTCCGGCCATGTCGGCATCAGCGCGCCTTCCCGCTCCGGCACCACTCACCTTATCGTCGAAGCGATCCTTCAGACATATGGCTGGGATGCCGGCTGGGCGTTGCTGTCAAAGCTTGGTGGCAATCTTTCGACCGTGACGGCACGCAGTTTCGGTGTCGCCTCAGGTGTCGCGCAGCGCCGTTTTGGCGTCGGCATCACGATCGATTTCCTGGGTTCTGCGCCGAATTTTCCCCCCGGCAGCACGAAATTCGTGCTGCCGCCCGATACCGTATTCGTGCCGGCCAGTATCGCCATCCTCGCGCGCAGCCGCAACGTGGCCGCAGCCGAGCGTTTCGTCGATTTTGCCCTGTCGCAAGAGGGCCAGGAGCTTTTGCTGAAGCCGGAAATCAATCGTATCCCTGTGCTTCCCAAGTTCGCTGGGAAAACGGATCGGAACAGCATTGCTCTCCACGCTGGCGCCGGGCTGCTGCGTGGAATGCGCTTCGACGCCAATTTTTCCGCCCGCCGCTACCAGTTGGTCAATTTGGTGTTCGACGAATTTATCGTGCGAAAACGCGCTGCTCTCGCAAGGCTGTGGAAGCAAGCCGCCGAGCTGGCGGCGATTAACGATCCGGGCAGCGAACTCGCAGGAGCACTGGCCGAGGCGGTGCAGTATCTGGGCCGAGCGCCCGTCCCGCGCGAACAGGCGGCCGGCGACAACGAACTTGCAGACCTGAGCGACATTCCAACCGGCCTGCCCCTGCCTCCGGAACAGGCGGTGTTCTTGGACGCAGTCCGCACGTCGGTTGAGCATAATCTCGCCGAAGCCGAGCGGATTATGTCCCAAGCCTCCAGCAAGTATACGCGGCCCGGTTTCAAACCATGGAGGCAGTGATTCCGGCAGGGGCGAAACAATGGGCAGCCGAGCCGGAGGGCAAATGGCGTTTTGGCATTGGCGCGCGGCTCGTCACCGCCTTCGTCGTGATCGTCGGCTTGGCTGTCGGCGCGTGCCTTGTCGGATGGCTGTCCTATGTCCGGCTGGCAGGGGAATTGTCGCAGATAGCCCAAGCACACATGCCGCAGCTCGCCTTTGCTACACGCCTTTCTAAGGCGGGGGCCGACATCAACGCGGTAATGGCGAGCCTTGCCGGTGCGCAGACACGTGGCGCCTACACCGAAATACGGCGATCCTATTCCGAGCGCCTGGAAGCGCTGCAAATGCTGCTGGATGGGGCTGGCAACAACAGCGTCGGCAATGATCTTCTGCTGCCGCTGGCCGACGCGGTCCACCGCAATCTGGAGCAGATCGATCTGGCTGCCGGCAAGCGTTTTACCCTGGTTGAAGAAATGCGCTCGGCTGTTGACGAACTCCGCTGGGTTCAGGCCGACTTGCTGGAGGAGGCCGATCCGCTCGTCGAAGATGTCCGCTTCAACATGGAGACAGAGGCTGACCATACCGGTTTCAACAGTGGGGTCTTGCTCGAAGAACAAAGGAAAAGTGAAGCTCTGCTGACAGTTGTATCGCAGGCAAACCTGGCAACGGGATTGATCGGCCGACTGGTGAACATCGGCACGCTTGAAGACTTGCAGGAGACAAATGCATTCCTGGGAGACAGTGCTGATGATCTTGCGATCCGCATTCGCAGCCTCTCCGACTGGCCGGACAGCATCACCGTCCGGCAGTTGGCGGAGCGCGTCCTCAAGCAGTCGGATGTCCACATCGGGATTCCAAACCTCAAGCGCTCGGAGATGGCTGAAGCCAGCAGGCTGGAGACGCTGGCGGCGGAAAACCGAAGGTTGGTGCAGGACCTTGGCGCCCGTATCGAGGCTGAAGTCGTTGCCACCGAGGCAAGTGCTGCCGAAGCTTCCGCTCGCGCGGAGACGGCGATTGCCACCGGCCGCAAGCTGCTTCTGGCAATCGCAATACTGGCGGTCACGCTGGCTATCGCGATCGGATATTTCTATGTGCACCGAAACCTTCTGGCGCGAATCCGCTTGCTTGCTGGCGTCGCCGGCAATATCAGCGCCGGCCGTTCCGGCACGGCGGTTCCGTCGGGCGGCCGCGACGAACTTGGCGATCTTGCCCGCGCCCTGAACATTTTCCGGCAGACTCGCGACGAACTCATCCAGTCGGCAAAACTGGCGGCGCTTGGCCAGATGGCGGCCGGCATCGGCCACGAGCTCAATCAGCCGCTTGCCGCGATCAGATCGCATTCGCACAACGGAATGCTGCTGATCGAGCGTGGGCAGGCAGATCAGGCGTTTCGGAATCTCGACAAGATCAAGTCGTTGTCGACACGCATGGGAGGGCAGATCAGCCATCTCAGGCGTTTTGCCCGCCGGCCGGATTCGCATCTCGGTCCGGTCGATCTGGGCGCTATCGTCGAGGACGCGCTGAGCCTGTTCGACCATCGTGTCGACGAGGAGGGGATCGAGCTTGACCTGGCCCTGCCGAAGGAATCGAAACTCCAAGTGTTGGCCGAGCCGGTGCGGCTCGAACAGGTGGCGGTCAATCTGATCGCCAACGCCCTCGATGCGGTAGCTGGGGGCGAAGTCAGGCGGGTGAGCATCCGGGTGTGGGCGGAGGGTGCGAGAGGATTTCTCTTGGTCGGAGATTCGGGATGCGGTATCGCACCGGGAGATCTCGACTCCATCTTCGACCCTTTCTTCACCACCAAGTCCGCAGGATCGGGCCTTGGGCTGGGGCTCTCGATTTCCTACAACATTGTCAAGGATTTCAACGGAACGATCTCGGTCAAGGACACCGGACCCACTGGTACGCGGTTTCTTGTTACGCTGGATGAGGTCCAGAGATGAAGATGCATGACGTCATCCTGATCGACGACGATCCGGAGGTGCTGCAGGCATATTGCCAGACGCTTGAGCTGGAAGGGATGACCGTTGCTGCCCATGCCTCCGTGGAGGAGGGGCTTTTCGGCCTCGGTTCCGACAGCACTTCAATCATCGTTTCAGATGTGCGGATGCCGAACCATGACGGCTTCGATCTGGTCAGCATGACGAAGCAGATCGATGTGGACATACCCGTCATTTTGATCTCCGGTCATGGCGACGTACCGATGGCCCTGCAGGCAATGCGGGCCGGGGCCTGGGATTTGATCGAAAAACCCGCCGATCCGGTCCATCTGGTGGAATCGGTTCGCCGCGCACGCGAGCACCGCCGCATCGTCCTGGAAAACCGACGACTTCGCCTGGCTTCGCTGCCGGACGGATGGGAGACGCGGGTGATCGGTCATTCACCGACGATGGTTGCCATGCGCAATACGCTGGCGCGCATCGCCGGCGCCAAAACGGACGTGCTGATCACCGGGGAGACCGGGACCGGCAAGGAGGTCGCCGCGCGTGCCATTCACGATTTCGGTAGCCATGCGAACGGCCGCTTTGTCGCCGTCAATTGCGGTGCCATTCCAGAAACCATGCTCGAGTCCGAGCTTTTCGGTCATGAGCCGGGCGCCTTCACCGGCGCCCGCGAACGTCGCATCGGCAAAATCGAGTATGCGCATGGTGGAACGCTGTTCCTGGACGAGATCGAGTCCATGCCGCTCGCCGCACAGGTGCGGCTGTTGAGAGTGCTCCAGGAGCGCACCATCGAGCGGCTCGGCTCCAACAAGGAACTGCCGGTCGACATGCGCGTCATCTCGGCCACCAAGCACAATCTTCACGAGCTGGCCGCCGAAGGCAAATTCCGTGAAGACCTTGCCTACCGCCTCGACATCGCGCGCATTGAAATCCCGCCGCTGCGTGACCGCAGGGGCGACGTCGCGTTGCTGTTCCATCATTTTCTCGACCTCGCCGCGAAGCGACAGGGCTGGGTCGCGCCGAAAGTCGATGCGGGAAGGCTGTCGGAACTCGCAGCTCGTTCCTGGCCCGGCAATGTGCGCGAATTGCGTAATGTTGCGGAGCGTTTCGTGCTCGGACTGGAGGAAGTTATCGCCGACGGCACCGGCGCGCGCGTTCCGGCGGCTCGAACCGACACCTTGGAAGCTCAGCTCGATTGCCACGAGCGCCTGGTCATCCTCGACGCACTCTCCGCGCATGACGGCAAAATCGGCGCGACCGCGGAAGCCCTGGGCATCTCGCGCAAGACGCTTTATCTGAAAATGCGCAAGTTCGACATCGCCGCCAGAATGGATAATGCGGCGGAATAAGTGCCCGGGCCGTTACGGTTCTTTCCCAACCGGAGCACCGTCGATGTTACCTTGGTGACCCATCACTTGCCGGGAAAACCCGCGTTTGCGGGCTTCTTCCATCTGGCATGGCAGTTGCAATCCTCTTTCAACGAGCCGCCGCATTAAAGGGCGCGGCCAACGGAGGAGAAGACATGCTCAAGACCATTGCCGTGGCAATGCTGATTTCGGCTGCCGGATTGATGAACGCCTACGCGCAAGATGGCGGAAAGGTTACGGTGGTCACCTCGTTTTCCAAGGATGTGACAGATCCTTTGAAGGCCGGCTTCGAGGCTGCCAATCCCGGCTTCACCCTGGATGTGCAGAACAAAAGCACCAGCTCAGGTGTCAAATATCTCGACGAGATCAAAGCCAACAACCAGGTCGACTTGTTCTGGGCGTCGGCGCCCGATGCCTTCGACAGTTTGAAGGGTAAGAACCTGTTGGCGAAATTCACGCCGGCGGTCACCGGATTGCCCGACAGGGTCGGTTCCTACAATGTCAACGATCCGGACGGGTTCTATTTCGGTTTCGCCGCTTCCGGGTACGGCATCATGTGGAACGAGCGTTATCTCGAGGCCAACGGCCTGGCGAAACCGGCCGAATGGAGTGATTTGACGAAGCCCGAATATTTCGACCACATCGCGATTGCGGCGCCGTCGCGCTCGGGCACGACGCATCTGACCATCGAGACGATTCTGCAGGGCGAAGGGTGGGACAAGGGCTGGGCCACGCTGAAGGCGATGGGCGGTAATCTGCAGCAGGTGACCGAACGCTCCTTTGGAGTTCCGGATGCGGTGAATTCGGGGCAGACCGGCATCGGCGTCGTCATCGACTTCTTCGCTTTCTCGGCCCAAGCCAGCGGCTTTCCGGTCGGCTTCGCCTATCCGTCGGTGACGACGGTGGTCCCGGCCAACGTCGCGATCGTCGCCAACGCGCCGAACCGGAAGGGCGCCGAGGCGTTCATCAACTATCTGCTTTCGGAGCCGGGTCAAACGGTGCTTCTGGAACCTTCGATCCGCCGGTTGCCGATCAATCCAGCACTTTATGCAAAAGCGCCGGAGGGATTCCCGAACCCGTTCAAGGATGCCCGCTTCCAGTCGATGGTCTCCTTCGATGCCGACGTCTCGAAGAAGCGCACCGACGTTGTTGATACGCTCTACGATCAACTCATCACCTTTCAGCTCGATAATCTGAAGGCCGCGACGAGGGCCATTCACGACACGGAAATCGCCTTGGCGGCTGGCGAGAATGCCCAAGCGCGGACTCTGCTCGACGAGGCACGCGGCATGATTGCTGCAATACCGATCAGCGCCGAGCAGGCGGCGAGCGCCGAGATCGGCGACGCCTTCACCGGCGGCGATCAGAAGACGGCCCGCCAGGCCCAACTCGAACAGCAGTGGGCAGCCTTTGCGACTGAAAAATACGCTGCTGCCAAGGCCAAGGCGGAAGAGGCACTGGCGCTCACCCAGTAACGGCGCCTGCAATCTGCGTAGCGCCACTCGAAGGCTGTCCGGTTTCCGGGCAGCGCCACCGGAGCGGTACAGCCGTCATTCGCGGCGTCGCCGGGTGACCGCCTTGAACGTCTCGTCGAGGTCGAACGCGTGACAGCGCGGTCGCCGAGCGGCAGCTTTCATCGGGAGTCAAGCATGACCTATGCCCTTTCCAGCCCCTCGCAGCGTGTATCGTCGAGACCAGGACAAACGGCGGCAGTGCTGGTGATCGCACTCTTCCTGGGGGTGTTCCTCATCGTTCCGGCAGGCACGGTCATCTACACAGCGTTCACGGAAAAAGGCACCGGGACGTTTACCTTCGTCAACTTCTTCGATTTCTTCGGCACCGACCTGTTCGTCCGCTCGTTCTGGAACTCGGTGTACGTTTCAGGCATGTCTGTGATCTGGGCGACGGTGCTCGCGCTGCCGCTTGCGGTACTCACCACACGTTTCGAATTTCGCGGCGCCATCGTTATACAGACGCTGGGTTTCGTGCCGTTGATCATGCCGCCCTTCGTCGGTGCGGTGGCGATGCAGTTGCTGTTCGGCCGCAACGGAACGGTGAACCTGCTGCTCAACGACTGGTGCGGCTTCAAGCTGCCTTTCATGGACGGCCCGAACGGCGTCATCTTCGTGCAATCGCTGCACTATTTCCCATTCATCCTGATCAATCTGTCGACCAGCCTGCGCAATATCGACCGTGCGATGGAAGAGGCCGCCCAGAATCTTGGCGCGTCCGGATTTCGCCTGTTCAGGCGCATCGTCTTTCCGCTCGCCATGCCTGGCTATCTTGCCGGAGCCTCGCTGGTCTTCGTGAAAGTCTTCGATGATCTCGCCACGCCGCTGCTGCTTAACGTCAAGGACATGCTGGCGCCGCAAGCCTATCTGCGTGTCACCTCGGTCGGCCTCACCGATCCGATGGGTTATGTCATTTCGGTCATTCTGATCGCGGTGTCGATCTTTGCCATGTGGGTGTCGGCGATCACCATGCGCGGCAAAGACTATTCGACCGTTCAGCGCGGCGGTGGCGGCCTGTCGCGACGCCAGCTCGGAACTGGAGAAAGCGTCGTTGCCTATGGCGTCGTCATGCTTATCCTGCTTCTGGTGCTGTCGCCGCATATCGGCCTACTGCTTCTCTCCCTCGCGACGGTCTGGTCGTTCAGCCCATTGCCGGATGCATTCACCGTGGCGCATTACGGCCGCGTCTTCGGGGAGAGTTCGCTCTACATCAAGAACACGCTGATCTATGCATCGCTCGCTGGCCTGATCGACGTGGTCGTCGGCGGTGCCATCGCCTATCTCGTGCTTCGGACCAGGATCGTCGGTCGCCGTTGGCTCGACTGGGCCGCAACCTCGGCACTCGCCATCCCCGGCGTCGTGCTTGGCATCGGGTATCTCCGCACCTTCTACGGCGTCACGTTGCCTGATGGCACGCCGCTGGCGACGCTCTGGGTCATGGTCGTCCTCGCGCTTGCGATCCGCCGCCTGCCTTATGCGCTACGCGCCTGTTACGCGGCTCTCCAGCAGGTTTCGGAATCGCTCGAGGAGGCCGCGGAAAATCTCGGCGCCACTAAATTGCGCACCGTCAAACGGGTCGTGCTGCCGCTGATGATGGGGGGCCTGCTCGCTGGTTTCGTTACCAGCTTCTCCACCGCGGCGGTGGAATTGTCGGCGACGCTGATGCTGATCCAAAGCAATTCGGACGCGCCGATCGCCTACGGGCTTTACGTCTTCATGCAATCGCCTGCCGGCCGCGGCCCTGGTGCCGCGCTCGGTGTCACCGCCGTCGTCATGGTGGCGCTCTGCACCCTTCTGTCCCACTACCTGATCGAACGGCGCCAGAAGGCAAACGGAATGGCCAAGTGAGCCAAAGGAGAAAACAATGGATGCAACGGTCACTGAAACCGGCCTTGCCGGCTCGGCCAAGGAAATCAACATCCGCGACGTCGATCTGTTTTACGGCGATATTCACGTGCTGAAGAACGTCAACCTCGACATCCGGCCAGGTGAATTCTTCGCCTTTCTCGGTCCATCGGGTTGCGGCAAGACCACGCTGCTGAGGCTGATTGCCGGCTTCAACACGGCCCGCAACGGCCAAGTGGTGATCGCGGGAAAGGACGTACTCGGCACGCCGCCCTGGAAACGCGATATCGGCATGGTGTTTCAGTCCTATGCTTTGTGGCCGCATCTCACTGTCAGGAAAAATGTTGCGTTCGGCCTTGAGGAGCGGCGGCTGCCGCGCGCCGAGATCGACCGCAATGTTAACGCGGCGCTCGACCTCGTCGGGTTGCGGCATCTCGCCGATCGCCGGCCTGCGCAGCTTTCCGGCGGCCAGCAGCAGCGCGTCGCCGTTGCACGCACCATCGCAATCGAGCCGAAAGTCCTGCTTCTCGACGAACCTCTTTCCAACCTGGATGCCAAGATGAGGGTCCAGGTACGCCGCGAATTGCGCGATCTCCAACAGCGGCTTCACCTGACCACGATTTTTGTCACTCACGACCAGGAAGAGGCCAACACAATCTGCGACCGCATAGCGGTGTTCAACGACGGTCAGATACAGCAGGTCGGAACACCCATGGAACTGTATGAAAAGCCGACCAATCTGTTCGTCGCCAATTTTCTCGGGACAGCCAACATCCTGAATGGAAAAGTCGGCGGCTCCGGCGCCGCGAAGACGTTCGAGGTGGAGGGTGGTGGCGTCGTGCCGATACCGGAAGGCGTGGGCGTTCCCGCAAATGGCAAGCTGGTTTTCCGACCGCAATATGCGACGCTCGGCAAAGCCGCCGACGGCGCGGCCCACTTGCCTGGGGCCATCGTGCATCGAGAGTTTCTCGGGGCCACGGTCCGCTACGGCGTCAAAATTGGCTCATCGGAGGTGCTGGTCGACCAGCCGTTCCATTCCGGCGCGTCGTTGCTTGAAACGGGCACCGCGGCCGACGTCGGATTGCAGCCCGCATCCGCCCTATGGCTGGCGGCGTGACCGCGAAGGGTGTCGACCGGTGCGGCTGATATTATTGCGTCACGGTGAAACGCTGTGGAACGCCGAGCAGCGCCTTCAGGGGCATGACAACTCCGATCTCTCCGAACACGGCGTCCAGCAGGCCCTCAACTTCGCGCCATATGCGAGGGCGCTCATGCCGGTGGCAGTGGTCTCCTCGGATCTCGGTCAGGCCCGGCACACTGCCGCATTGATCGGTTGCGCTACGGCCCCTTCGGACAGGAGGTTGCGTGAAATCGATATGGGCGTGTGGACCGGACGCACCAGATCGGAATTGCTCGCCGACCACACCTGCGAATATCTCGCGTGGCGGGCAGGAGCCTATACGCCGATCAAGGGCGAGACCTGGAGCGCGTTCAGGGCACGCGTGGCGGCGGGATTGAGAGACTGGCTGGCATGGGCGGCAGGAGACGTGCTCGCCGTGGTTCATGAAGGCGTGGTGCGCGCTGCGTGCCACGAGTTTCTCGATCTGCCACCGGGAAACGCCGTTCCTGTGACTCCGGGAACGGCGACCCTCCTCAGCTTCGCTTCCGCCGAAGCGACGAGCGCCAAACTCGAAGGTTACAACATCGGCCCTTTCCTGCCGGATGATTTGGCCGCCGACTGACACGGGAACGCCGATCAGGCCGGTAGCGATGCCGCTTCGATAGAGCACCATTGCACGCCGCTCACGAAACTGCGCGCTTGCAAAACAAACATCGCTGCGCGGCGAAGCTTCGCTTGTGATCACAGACTCCGTATCGTGAACCCCGTCGTATCGCATCGACCAGGACTTGAACGCCACCCTTAGCGGGACGATCGTCCAGCCGCGTCAGGCTTTGTCGGCCGTCACCCAGACCGCATTACATCGGATGTTCTCCGGCGGGTAGGTTACTTGCCGGCGAGATAGATGGGGGGCAAGCTGACCAGGCCGCGCCGCATTTCGCAAGTCTCTACACGTCGCATCAAGATCGCCGATTTTGCTTGTTGCAAGGCCGCTATTCCTGCCTCTTCTAATCATCCCCGAGCGCGGCACGAAGCAGCTCGCTGCACCAAACGGGGATCATCGTGGCAACCAATCATCATCTCGCCAGTGAAGCGGTGTCGCGCGGCGCGCGCATGCTGCGCACGGCGCTTGGGTCCGCTATAGCGCGCTTCCTGGAAGATCCCGCAATCGTCGAGGTGATGCTCAACCCGGATGGTCGGCTCTGGGTCGATCGGTTGCAGGAAGGACTTGTCGCCACCGGCCATGTTCTTGTCCCGGCCGATGGCGAGCGAATCGTGCGCCTCGTCGCGCACCATGTCGGTGCCGAGGTGCATCCCGGTAGCCCTCGCGTTGCGGCCGAACTGCCGGAAACGGGCGAGCGCTTCGAGGGCCTGCTGCCGCCTGTTGTGACAGCACCCGCTTTCGCCATTCGCAAGCCCGCCGTCGCCGTGTTCACCCTCGAAGATTACGTCGCCGCCGGTATCATGACGGAAGCCCAAGTCGACGTCCTGCGGCTCGCCGTCGAGAAGCGCAAGAATTTGCTTGTCGCCGGCGGCACATCGACCGGCAAGACCACGCTGGTCAATGCGCTGCTGGCCGAAGTGGCGAAGACCGCTGACCGCATCGTGCTGATTGAGGACACGCGCGAGCTCCAGTGTGCCGCGCCGAACCTCGTCGCCTTGCGCACCAAGGATGGTGTCGCCTCACTCTCCGATCTGGTGAAGTCGTCGTTGCGGCTTCGCCCCGATCGCATTCCCATCGGCGAGGTGCGCGGCGCCGAGGCCCTCGATCTTTTAAAGGCATGGGGCACCGGCCACCCGGGCGGCATCGGCACCATCCATGCCAGTTCGGTGCTTGGAGCGCTACGCCGTCTCGAGCAGCTCGTTCAGGAAGCTGTCGTCGCCGTCCCGCGCGCGCTCATTGCCGAAACGATCGACGTTGTTGCCGTTCTCTCCGGCCGCGGCTCGGCCCGACGCCTGGTTGAGATCGCGCTCGTCGACGGCCTCGATCCTGCCACTGGCGACTACCGGACGCTCGAAGCCAAGCTCGAGACCGAACCAAATTCGAATCCCCACTCACCCATGGAGCCTCAGAATGAGTCCGATCCGCTTCACTTCATCGTCTATCCCTAGGCTTGGTTCGATGCTCCCGCTTGTCGCTGCGACTGCTGCGGTCACGGCCATGATGATCGCGCCTGCTCATGCGGCCGGCTCCTCCATGCCTTGGGAAGAGCCGCTTCAACAAATCCTGGAATCGATCGAGGGACCGGTCGCCAAGATCGTGGCGGTGATCATCATTATCGTCACCGGCCTGTCGCTGGCCTTCGGCGACACGTCAGGCGGATTCCGTCGCTTGATCCAGATCGTGTTCGGCCTGTCGATCGCCTTCGCGGCCAGCTCGTTCTTCCTGTCCTTCTTCTCCTTCGGCGGCGGGGCGCTGATCTGATGGAGGAGGATGTCAGTGGCTTTTTCGCGCCGATCCATCGCGCGCTGACCGAACCGATCCTCCTCGGTGGCGCGCCGCGCGCGGTGGCCATCGCCAACGGCACGCTGGCCGGCGCGGTCGGACTGGGGCTTCGCCTGTGGATCGTCGGTCTCGTTATCTGGGCGATCGGCCATTTCGCGGCTGTCTGGGCCGCCAAGCGCGATGCGCAGTTCGTCGACGTGGTCCGCCGGCACCTGCGCTATCCCGCATATTTCGGCTGCTGAGAGAGGTTTCCCCCAATGATGAACCTTGCCGAGTACCGCAAGAAGCGCACGAACCTTGCCGATTATCTGCCGTGGGCGGCCCTGGTCGCACCGGGCGTGGTGCTCAACAAGGATGGCAGCTTTCAAAGGACGGCGCGCTTCCGCGGTCCCGATCTGGATTCTGCCACGCCAGCGGAATTGGTCGGGACGACGGCGCGGCTGAACAGCGCGCTGCGCCGTCTCGGCTCCGGCTGGGCGATTTTCGTTGAGGCTCAGCGCAATCCCGCCACCGACTATCCCAACAGCCAGTTCCCGGATTCCGCATCGGCACTTCTTGAGATCGAACGGCGCGAGCAATTCGAGGACTCCGGTGTGCTGTTCGAGAACAGCTATTTCCTCACCTTCGTCTGGCTGCCGCCGACCGAGGATGCGTCGCGGACGGAGAGCTGGCTTTACGAAGGTCGGGAAAAGACCGGCAACGATCCGTGGGAGTTCCTCAAAAGTTTCGTCGATCGCACCGACCGCGTGCTGAACCTGGTCGAAGGTCTCGTTCCGGAAGCTGCCTGGCTCGATGACGGCGAGACGCTGACCTATCTGCACTCCACCATCTCAACCAAGCGCCATCGTGTACGTGTTCCCGAGGTGCCAATGCATCTCGACGCGCTTCTGGTCGATCAACTGCTCGCCGGCGGATTGGAACCTCGGCTAGGCGAGTTTCATCTGCGCACGCTCACCATCACCGGTTTCCCAACAGCAACTTTTCCGGGGATCCTCGACGACCTCAACCGGCTTGCCTTTGCCTACCGCTGGTCGACGCGGGCGATCATGCTCGACAAGACGGACGCGACCAGGCTGCTGACGAAAATCCGCCGCCAGTGGTTCGCCAAGAGGAAGTCGGTTGTCGCGATCCTCAAGGAGGTGATGACCAATGAGGCATCGGTCCTCGTCGACACGGACGCCGCCAACAAGGCAGCCGATGCGGACGCGGCCCTTCAGGACCTCGGCTCCGACCAGATCGGCGAAGCTTACGTCACCACCACCGTAGCTGTCTGGGATGCCGATCAGTCGATCGCCGACGAGAAACTTCGGCTGGTGGAAAAAGTCATTCAAGGGCGGGATTTCACCTGCATCGTCGAAGGCGTCAATGCCATCGAGGCATGGCTCGGCGGTATTCCCGGCCATGTTTACGCGAATGTCCGCCAACCGCCGCTGTCGACCCTGAACCTCGCCCATATGATGCCGCTTTCGGCTGTCTGGGCAGGCCTCGAAACAGACGAGCATTTTGGCGCTCCGCCGCTGTTCTTTGCCAGGACAGAAGGGGCTACGCCGTTCCGGTTCTCGCTTCATGTCGGCGATGTCGGCCATACTCTCATCGTCGGCCCGACGGGTGCCGGCAAGTCGGTGCTGTTGGCGATGATGGCGCTGCAGTTCCGACGCTACGAGAACAACCAGATCTTTGCCTTCGACTTCGGCGGCTCGATCCGCGCCGCAATGCTCGCCATGGGCGGCGACTGGCACAATCTCGGCAGCAGTGCATCGAGCGAGCAGGGGCAGAATGACCCGCTTGCGCTGCTCTCCTTGGCCGATCTGTCGGATGACGTCGAACCCGTCTCGCTGCAGCCGCTTGGCCGTATCCATCACACGCCGGAGCGGGCCTGGGCAGCCGGATGGCTGGGCGACATTTTTCTGCGAGAGGGCGTTCCCATCACGCCGGAGGTCAGAGAATATCTCTGGTCGGCACTGACGTCGCTAGCCTCCGCGCCGGCTCAGGAACGAACGCTGACCGGGCTGACGGTGCTGCTGCAGTCCTCGCCGCTCAAACAGGCGCTGCGGCCCTATTGCATCGGCGGTCCCTATGGCCGGCTGCTCGACGCCGAGCATGAGCGTCTTGGTGAGGCCTCGGTCCAGGCCTTCGAGACCGAAGGTCTGATCGGCACAGGGGCGGCCCCGGCTGTGCTTGCCTATCTATTCCACCGCATCGAGCAGCGGATGGACGGTCGACCGACGCTGCTGATCATCGACGAGGGATGGCTGGCACTCGACGATGGCGGGTTCGCCGATCAGCTTCGCGAATGGTTGAAGACTCTTCGCAAGAAGAACGCCTCCGTCATCTTCGCCACGCAATCGCTCTCCGACATCGACGGCAGCAGGATCGCACCGGCCATCGTCGAAAGCTGCCCAACGCGGTTGTTCCTGCCCAACGATCGCGCCATCGAGCCACAGATTGCCGAGATCTACCGACGCTTCGGCCTCAACGATCGCCAGATCGAAATCGTCGCCAGGGCGACGCCGAAGCGCGACTATTACTGCCAGTCGCGGCGCGGCAACCGGCTGTTCGAACTCGGCCTCGGCCCGATAGCCCTGGCGCTCTGCGCTGCGTCCTCGAAGTCTGACCAAGCCGCGATCGATCGGATCATCGCAGAGGGCGGCCAACAACATTTCTTCAAGGCCTGGCTTGCCGATCGGGGTCTCGCCTGGGCGGCCGACCTCGTTCCCGATCTCCCCAATGTCATCGACCAATCCGCAAAGGAGGTTTCCTCATGAAGACCGTTCTTGCACGTCACCGCATCCGCCGCATGGCTGCCGCCGGTGCACTTGTTGCCACTGTTGCGCTGTCGGTGGCACCGGCATCGGCGTTCATCGTTTTTGATCCCAGGAATTACGCCGAGAACCTGCTTTCGGCATCGCGAGCCCTCGAGCAGATCCAGAATCAGATCACCTCGCTTCAGAACGAGGCGCAGATGCTGATTAACCAGGCGAAGAACCTCACCTCGCTGCCGACCTCGATGCTTGACCAGATCGAAGGCAATTTCTCCGAGATGAAGACCCTGCTCGGAGAGGCCAACAAACTCGCCTACAGCGTTCAGGACATCGATAGCCAGTTTACGTCCGCTTATGAGAATTTTGGCTCTGTCCTCTCGAGCCAACAACTTGTCGATGGTGCACGCGAGCGCTGGCAGACCTCGGTGTCGGCCTTCGAGCATTCCTTGAAAGCCGGTGCCGTCGCCGTCGACAACACCGACGGGACGCAGCAGCAGACCAGCGCACTGGTTGACGCCAGCCAGTCGGCCGTCGGCGTGCTGCAGGCGACGCAAGCCGGCAATCAGCTGCTTGCCGTGCAAGCAAAGCAGGTCGCCGATCTTACGGCGATGCTCGCAGCGCAGGGGCGCGCGGAAGCGTTGGAGAAGGCCAGGCAGGCGGCAGCGCAGGAGCAAGCACGAGAACAGTTCAGCCGCTTCATGACGGGCAGCAGCTACAGCCCGTCATCCGTAAAAATGTTCCACGACTGAGGCAGGTCATGGATCTCAAGATCGCCGCCCGGATGATAGTCGTTCTTGCCCTTGGCGCCGCCATGACCGCCGCCTTCATGGCGCTGCGCGGCAACGGCTTGCAGGACGCGTCCTCCCCGCGTTCCGCGCATCCGGGCGGCGAGCCGGCAAGCGTCGAACTCGAGCGATGCCGGGGAATCGGCATGGCCGCAATTGCTGACGAGGCCTGCAGGAAAGCCTGGGTTGAGAACCGTCGGCGTTTCCTGCGGCCATCCCGGCCCGTGGCACCATACGCGGCACCATCGATCGAGAAGGACCTGAGCCGGATACCACCGCTATCGCCGTCGACGGCGACCGGTGCGGAAGATGAACTCCGCCCGAAGTTGGTGGCGCCATGAACGACACCGGCGTCATTGACCGTTTCCTCGAGACTTTCACCCGCTACATCGATTCCGGGTTTGGCCTGCTCGGCGGCGAGGTGGCGTTCCTTGCCTCCACCCTGATCGTCATTGACATCACGCTTGCCGGCCTGTTCTGGGCCTGGGGCGCTGATGAGGACGTGCTGCATCGGCTGGTGAAGAAGACGCTCTATATCGGCTTCTTCGCCTTCATTATCGGCAATTTCAATCGTCTTGCCGGCATCGTCTTTGAGAGTTTTTCCGGGCTCGGTCTGAAGGCCGGAGGATCGGCACTTTCGGGATCGGCACTGCTGCAGCCAGGGCGCGTCGCGCAGGTCGGCATCGACGCCGGCAATCCGATCCTTGAAGCCGCCAGCCAGTTGATGGGCTACGTCGCCTTCTTTGAGAACTTTGTCCAGATCGCTGTGCTTATGATCGCCTGGGCGATCGTGCTCATCGCCTTCTTCATTCTCGCCGTACAGATCTTCGTCACGCTTATCGAGTTCAAGCTGACGACGCTTGCCGGTTTCGTGCTAATCCCGTTTGCGCTATTCAACAGGACCGCATTCCTCGCCGAAAAAGTGCTCGGCAACATCGTCGCCTCAGGCGTGAAGATCCTTGTGCTCGCCGTCATCGTCGGCATTGGCTCGGGACTCTTCGGCGAGTTCACCCAAGGTTTTGGCGCGGAGCAGCCGACGATCACCGATGCGCTCTCGCTTGTGCTGGGCGCCTTGTCGCTGATGGGGCTGTCGATCTTCGGTCCGGGTATCGCGACAGGGCTTGTTTCCGGCGCGCCGCAGCTCGGGGCAGGTGCTGCTGTCGGCACTGGCCTCACTGCCGTTGGTTTAGGGGCTGCCGGCTACATGGGTGCTCGCGCCGGATTGAGCGGCGCAGCAGGCACGCTCAATGCCGGGGGGCGGATGTCTGCGGCCGCAGCGCGTGGCGGCGCGCATCTCGCCGGCAGCGCCTCGACCGCCTGGGGACTTGCCACAGCCACATCCGGACTGTCCGGTGCAGGCTCAATCGCCGCCGGCATGGCGGGTGTCGCCAAGGCTGGCGCCGGCGCTGCCGCTCAGCCAGTGAAGCAGGCAATGTCGCGCACGGCTTCAGCTCTGTCCTCCAGCCATCAGGCAGGCCGCTCGACCGCATGGACCGCGACCGGCGGACAGCACCCATCAGGAACCGCCTCTTCAGGTCGTACGGCGACCGCCGAAGCCAGTGCCGGATCGCCGCCGGCATGGGCCGCTCGCATGAAGCGCGGCCAGGCCATGAGCCATGGCGCCAGCATGGCCGCCCATTCCGTCCGCTCCGGCGATCATGGCGGCGGATCGATGAATGTCTCTCTCAATCAGGACGACCGCCGATGAACCTCTTCAAACGACCTTCCGTTCGCTATGGCAAGACGCCACAGCCAGAAACGCCCTATCAGCGTGCCACCCAGCTCTGGGACGACCGCATCGGCTCGGCCCGCGTCCAGGCGAAGAACTGGCGGCTGATGGCCTTGGGATCACTGGTGCTGGCCGGCGGCTTCGCTGCCGCCTTGGTCTGGCAGTCGACACGCGGCGCTGTGGTTCCCTGGGTCGTCCAGGTTGGCAAGCTTGGCGAGGCACAGGCGGTCGCTCCGGCTGTTGCCGACTATCGACCAACCGACCCGCAGATCGCATGGTATCTCGCCCGGTTTATCGAACAGGTGAGAAGCATTGCGGACGATCCGGTCATTGTCCGCCAAAACTGGTTGCGCGCCTACGACTACACGACCGACCGCGGCGCGGTTTCCCTGAATGACTACGCCCGCTTGAACGACCCATTTGCCAAGGTGGGCAAAATCCAGATCGCGGTCGAGGTCTCCAGCGTCATTCGTGCTTCGCCGGGCTCGTTTCGTGTCGCCTGGGTGGAACGCCGCTACGAGAACGGCAGTCTCGCCAGCACTGAGCGTTGGACTGCCATCCTCACGATCGTGATTCAACAACCCCACAACGCCGACCGGCTGAAGGCCAATCCGCTCGGCGTCTACGTCAACGCCATCAACTGGTCGAAGGAGCTTTCATGATGTGTGCGGTACAAACACGCAAAAGAACGAAACAGACCGCGCGCAATATGACCAGGGCGCGTGTGCTTGCAGTGGCACTAGTGTCGGCGACAGCGCTCGCCGGCTGCGCCTCGAAGAAATACATTCCGCCCGAGATCCAATATGACGACGCGGTGCCTGCCGTGCAGAAGGTCGATCCGCCGGGTCCGGTGAAAGTGGTGGAACTGCCGAAACCCCTTCCGCTTCCCGGCCAGTTGAAGCCGGTCCAAACCGCGAAGGTGAAAACGGAGCCAGCCGACCCCAAGCAGCGGATCAGTCAGGCCAATGAGACGGCAAGAAGGCAGCCTGTCCGTGATGGGTTCGTCAACGCGATTCAGCTCTATCCCTGGAGCGAAGGCGCGCTTTATCAGATCTATGCCGCGCCTGGTCAGGTCACAGACATCGCGCTGGAGCCCGGCGAACAGCTTGTCGGCTCTGGGCCTGTGGCCGCCGGCGACACGGTACGCTGGATCATTGGCGACACCCAGAGTGGGGCAGGGGAGCGCCAGCAGGTCCATATTCTCGTGAAGCCGACAAGACCGGATCTCCAGACCAATCTTGTGATCAACAGCGACCGCCGCACCTATCATCTTGAGCTTCGATCGACTGAAAAGACCTACATGGCTTCCGTGTCCTGGCAGTATCCGCAGGACCAGCTGATCGCGCTGCGGCGCCAGAACGCCGAGGCTTCCGCAGCCCGGCCGGTTGCCGCCGGCGTCGACATCCAGAAACTCAATTTCCGATATCGCATCGAGGGCGACACAGCACCGTGGAGGCCGCTCCGAGCCTTCGACGATGGCGCAAAGGTCTATATCGAATTCCCGTCGGGCATTGGCCAGGGGGAGATGCCGCCACTGTTCGTCATCGGGCCGTCGGGTGGCTCCGAACTGGTCAACTACCGCGCCCACCAGAATTACTACATTGTCGATCGCCTCTTTGCCGCTGCTGAACTGCGGCTCGGCGACAAGACTAGCGAGAGGCGCGTCCGCATTGTGCGCACCGACGGTAGCCGGCCGCAGCATCGCGCAGGATTGTTCAGATGAGCGACCCTACGAATGGCTTGAACCGGGACATCCGAGCTGAACTGCGTCTGCGGCACGAACCTGCCAGGGTGACACGCCTTTCGCGCAAGGTGCTGATCGGTCTTGGTGGGGTCGCCAGCATCGCGATCCTCGGCGCGCTGATCTGGGCGCTCGACACCAGACGGCGTGGCAACGAACCATCGTCCGAACTCTTCACCACGGAAAACCGCTCGACCGCCGATGGGCTGCAGACGCTGCCGAAGGACTATGCCGGCGTTCCAAAACTCGGCCCCGCGCTGCCGGGCGATCTCGGCCGGCCGATCCTGCGTGCACAAGAGCAGGGCAGGCCGGTCATTACGCCCGACATCAGCACGCCTAGCGGCGATCCGGAAGAACAGCGCCGCCTCGCCGAGATCGAGGCCGCGCGTGTCGCAAAGCTGTTCACGGAAACCAACGCGCAGGCGATTCCGTCGCGACTGGGTGCCGGGGCTGGAACTTCCATCGCGGACACCAAGTCCGGATTGACAGCGCCGGCAGAACCGCCGGCGCCTGACCCAGGCTCCTCGCAAAATATGCAGGACCGCAAGCTCGCCTTCGTCAATGCCAAACAGGATCGCCGCATCGTCAGTCCCGATCGTCTCGCGGCAAAGGCCTCGCCATATGTCGTCCAGGCAGGCACGGTCATTCCCGCTGCTCTGATCACCGGCATCCGCTCCGATCTTCCCGGTCAGGTCACCGCTCAGGTCACGGAGAACGTCTACGACAGTCCATCAGGATCGTATCTACTGGTTCCCCAGGGTACGAAGTTGATTGGCCAGTATGACAGCCAGGTCGCCTTCGGTCAGTCTCGCGTACTCCTGGTTTGGAACCGGCTCATCGTGCCGGACGGGACCTCGATCGTGCTGGAGCGCCAGCAAAGCGCGGATGCCCTAGGGTTTTCGGGGCTGGAGGACGAGGTCGACTACCACTGGGGCCAGCTGTTCCGGGCCGCAGCGCTGTCGACCCTGCTCGGGGTGGGGACATCGCTTGGTTCCAGCGACGACGAAAGCGATATCGCCAAGGCCATCCGAGAAAGTGCCCAGGACTCAGCCTCCAATATCGGTCAGCAGATCGTGCGCAATCAGCTTAATGTCCAGCCGACACTCACCGTCCGGCCCGGTTTCCCGGTTCGCGTAATAGTCAACCGCGACCTTGTGCTGGCGCCGTACGCACCAAAGGATCCATCATGACCAAACTGAAACTGTCTGCCATTCCCGATGATCGGCCTGTCAAGATCACGGTCGAGCTGCCCGCCGCCGTTCATCGCGATCTTCTAGCCTATGCCGAGCTGCTCGGCCGCGAGACCGGCCAGACTGTCGCCGATCCAGTAAAGCTGATTGCGCCGATGCTGGTGCGGTTCATGGCGACGGACCGCGCATTCGGCCGCGCCCGGCGCGACACGAAGTCAGGGTGACCGGGTCGAGGCGCGTTTCGTTTCCACAAAACGAAGGGTGACATCCGGTCTGCTGCGAATGAAGTCGGCAACCGCATCGAGAAACTCGGTTGCATGCAGCGACATGTCGAAGGCGCTCGGCGGGCTGCCGACCTGTTCTCTTCGGACCGTTTCCTCCATGATGAGTGTGCCGTCGAGATCCGTCAGAACGCGGCGAAGGTTGCGCAGGAGTCGTGCGCCGGCCAGGGTCGGTCGCACCCCGCCTGCGTGGCGTTCGAACAGAATTGTTCCCACCGCGTGCTCAAGGCTGCGGATACGACGGCTCAGTGCAGAATGGTGCATTCCCATGCGTCGGGAGGCGCCGAGGAAACTGCCTTCCTCCGAGACGATAAGTGCGCATTCGAGCGTGATGAGTTGGACGCGTCGCCGCATGGCGCTTCCTCCTCCTGGAAATGTTTGTGGCCCACCCGCTCACGCACGCGAACTGTCGAGTCGCCCGCCTATCTGCCCCGTTGAAGTATCTGGTCAAAGCGCGCACGGGTCGGGCGCGAGTTCAGTTCTCGATTGCACCAGTCCGCGGGCTCGCCTTCCGGGTTTCATAGAGCCTGGCGAGCGTCCGCTCGTCGAAGCCAGCTGTCACCGCCACCGTTTCCTCGCCGCCGATCATCCGCGGCAGGCCGAGCGGCTTAACCCTGAAGTGCAACTGCACCAGGCGCAGCAGCCAGAGCGGGTTCATTTCGATGATGATCGTGTCGATGCTTCTGTCCAAGCCCCACTCGACGATGCCGGACAAAAGCGCATTCGCCACCGGGCCCAGCATTCGTCCCCGTTCGCGATATTGCGGCTCGACGCAGTAGCGCGTCCATTCCCAAATGTTTTCTCCGACCGGCCGTTCGCCATCGCAAAGGTCCGATAGAACCTCCGACAGCAGATGGGCGCGCGTCGAAGGCAGCATGCGTTGGTAGCCGACAACGCGGTTCTCAGAGGTAAAGAGCATGTGGACTGCGTGCTCGTCGTCGAAGCGGTCGACCTCACGACCGTCCTCGCGCCGCAGGTCCGCCCAACCCTTTTCTTCGACAAACACCTTGTGGCGAAGACGGAACGCCTGATCCAACTCCGCTTGATATTCTTCCGCATTCTGCGCCGTAACCATAAGAAGCATCTTGGTTGTCCTCCAGTTTCGAAGTCAACCAATGGTCCTTCTCGGAAGCAGGCGGCATCACGTACTTGCGTGAGTTTAGGCGATCAAACCCCGGCGGAAAGCTTCCGCGACAGCATGTATGGTGCTTGTTACACCGAGCCTCTCTCGTACCAATCGCAAGTGGGTATCTGCCGTATTGCGGCTGATGTTGAGGTGATCGGCGATTTCATCCACTGTGAGGCCTTCGGAAGCCCAGCGCAGAACGTCCTGCTGTCTCGGAGACAGACGCGCTGGCCTCGTGTTCCGCTTTCTGTCCGCGAGAACAGCTGCGCAACCGAAAGCGTAAGCGGCGACGAACTGAAATGCGAGGCGGTCGTGAGGGTCGGGATCGAGCTTTTCGCCGGCGACGGAAAAGCCGACCGCCTGTCGTTCTAATGTCGCGAACGGTATTGTGAAACCTTCGCACAACTTGAACTCGGTTGCCTCGTCCATGATCCGCCGGCCGACAGGGCAGACCCTACACATTTCATCCATTTCGCTCCAGCGGAAGGGGCTGCTACCACGATTTACAAGCTGAATGGTTGGATCACGATAAAGGTAGCTCTTTGAAAAATAGCGCTCGGACCATTGTTCTGGCCAGGCGTCGAGCAGGACATGTGAAAGCTGCTCGCGCCTTAAGGCACGAGGCGGGGGTATTGGTCCTGCCAGCAAATTCGTAGCGCCAAATTGTTCGGCGTAACAAAGCAGGTGCCGACATATTTCTTGTTGGGTTGAACTCCGCCGAATTCTACACAGAAATTCAAGCGTATCTTCAAGACGGCTGCGCCAAAGTGCAGTTTCTCTCATAGCTACTGTTTGTCATCCCTGCGAGGCGGGTGCGGCAACCGTAGTCGGCTACGCCCAAGCGATCTTGCCGGCGAATTCCTCGTAATTGTTGTCGCAGGAAACGACACCGGTCATCGCACCCCAGTGATGCTTGTACTTTGCGCTGGCCGGCGACTTAGTCAGACACTGCTCATTAATTAAGCTGTTTTCATCGTTAACCCTGTTGATGAGAAGCGTATCCGGCCGCTAGACGGTTCGATGGGCGGCCGAGGCCGCCCACTTTCGCTGGCTATAGAGTAGTGCATAAGTTAAACTCCTGGCTTGAGGTTGTTTGTATTTGGCATCGGTTTCATAAACTGCGGCACCGGAGACGCCTCGCCAATATAAACTCGGGCTGGGCGTGTGACGATGAAGGCTACGCAGTCTGCCACGTCCTCGGGAAGGAGCAGCTTCGAATGATCATCGATGTGGTTTTCGGCACGCTGCTGGGTGTCGACGGCACCTGGGCAAAGTGCGGTGGCCTTGACGCCGAACTCAACTCCCTCAGCATCGGTTGTCTGGGTGAAGCCAAGCATGCCAAACTTTGACGCCCCGTAGGCGCCGAACTTAGCCGATGCCACCTTGCCAGCGCGCGAAACAATATTGACGATGTGGCCGCTTTTTCTCTCGCACATATGCTGGAAGAAGGCCTGGGTACAAAGGAATGTGCCCTTGAGATTGATCGCCATCATCCAATCCCAGTCTTCTTCCTTGATATTGGGAATGGCGTTGTGAATCGCCACACCGGCGTTGTTTACGAGGATGTCCACCGCACCGAAGCGCTCGAATGCGGCCTGGGCCAATGCCATGACCTGAGATTTATGCTGGATGTCGGTCTCGACGGCCAGCGCCTCGCGACCGATCGCACGGATCTCGGCTGCGACTGCTTCGATCTGGTCTACTTCTGGCGCCGCGAGAACGATGTTAGCGCCTTCCCTGGCCAGGGCATGGGCGGTAGCACGCCCGATACCGCGGCCAGCGCCAGTGATGACGGCAGTTTTGCCTTCCAATTTCATGAAAGATCACCTTTAACGTTGAGATCCCTGTTCCGGGCATAGTAGCCCAGATGGGGATCGTTGGGGGTTGGTCGTTGAGCATCACCGGAGCAGCGGCACCTCCTGCGAACGGCACCAGCGCAATCGAATGGGCATTTGGATGGTGATTGGTATATACCAAATTGTCAAGTGCTTTGCGACTGCATGGCACACACAATGGTTCGTGAAATCCGACTAATTCGGATCCTTCAACAACCGGGCAACTATTGACGTTTCGCGATATCCGCGACGCTTGAGGAAGGAAGGCTCATGGCAGCCAAGGACAACGCCGTCGACAACGTTCCGATATACGTGAGGGTCCAGAAAGATCTGCTCAAGCTCATTCATGACGGAGAGGTTGCGCGGGGCGGGCGCTTCCCCTCGGAGCGGGAGCTTTCGGTCCGGTTTGGTGCTAGCCGCATGACGATGCGCAAAGCCGTCGACCATCTCGTCGAAGCGGGAGCTCTCGAACGACGAGGGACCAGCGGGACATATGTCCCGGACCGACTATTCGACAGGCCGTTGAGCGATCACACCTTCTATAGTCTCTCTGATGTTGTGGAGAAGGCTGGGCACACTCCGGGTTCAAAACTGCTTTTCTTCGAGCGTAAGGAAGCAGATGAATTTATCGCGTCCAAGCTTGGTCTGTCGCCAGGCGATCCGGTCATCTCCATCGAACGTTTGCGGACGATTGACGGGGTTCCCGTGTGCCTCGAGCTTACCCATTTCCCGGCGCTCCTCGTTCCCGGATTGTCAGCAAGCGACGTACTTGAGAATAAATCCCTCTACAAGTTCTTCCGGGACAACTATCAGTTGGAACTGAACAACGATGTCAGGGTTATCAGCATACACTACGCAACGAAGGGCGAGGCCGAACTCCTCGACCTACGACCTGGCGCTCCCGTACTGAATTTCGAAGGGTTGGCGCTCACCAGTGATGGCCAGCCGTTCGAGTATCTGCGCTCTTTGAATCATCCAGATCGCGTGAGCCTCACGATCAATCCATCGCTAGAGAAACAAGGTCCCAAGCAGAGCAATGCGATCGGCTGGGTGCTGCGTGGCCAAGGCCTGATTGCTGGATCACCCACCTAGTTGGCCAGTATTGTGAGGCAGTGGAGCGCTGTTAACTAAGGGCGCCACGCGCTGAGACCGCTAGATCGGTCGCCGGTTTATCGCCGATAACGAGCCTGTCGTAGAGGTTCACAACAGGACACGAGTGGTTGGGTAGGACGAGAAGTCTTGTACCAGTGGGCAGATCTGTATCCTCCCTAGGTACGAAGCCGTGCTCCTCTGAGAGGCAGCGGACAGTCAAGCGGGTTCCTGCATCCTGACTGTCCGCGAGCAGAATGCGGCCGTAACCTGCGAGCCCGCCACTCGAATGCGGACCTAGGTCACTAGTAAGCGCCTTCGATCCGGCGTCGACTATGTAGTGCTGCGAGGTTCGACTAACCACGGTTGTAACCACGCCAAGCGCGATTTCGTCCTCCGTCGCCAGCCCAAGACGCTCAGCAGTGAGATCGAACAGAGCGTAGTTGCCCGGTCGAATCTCGTCGATACCTGAAAAGTCGTCTGTCGCGAGTACGGTCGGCGTGGAACCAACGGTGATCCGCAGAGGGAGGCCTAGCGGGGCAAGCCTCTGTCGGGTTTCGAGCATCAGTAGCCGCTCTTGCCGAGAGATCTGGGCGAGCATGGAACGGCTTGTGGCGCCGTATCCGTGCCCAGCATGAGATATCAGCCCGGTTAGACGAAGCTTTGGGTTCCGCGCAACAACTTCACCAAGAGTTGTCAGTGCGGACGACATTGGAAGAACACCGACGCGGCCGAGACCCACATCAATTTTGATGTGGACGTCAAATATCCGGCCGGCCTGTCGGGCAGCGTCTGCCAAGGCATCGGCTCCTGCTTCGCTATCTAAGATGAATGTAGTCGCGGTCTCGTGCTCAGCCGCCAGCGCAGACAGACCGCGCAAGCGTTCCGCGTCGATGATAGGAAAAGCGAGCAACAGCGACGGCGCCCCGGCTTGAATGAATGGAAGGGCCTCCGATGGTTTGGACGCAGTTACTCCGATGGCTCCCAAGGCTAGCTGTAGCCGTGCGATTTCGACCGACTTGTGGGTCTTGATATGTGGGCGCAACGCTACCCCATGCCGATCAGCGATCGCCTGCATCCGGGCGAGGTTCCGGCGCAGCCGGCGCATGTCCAGGTAGGCAAAGGGCGTTGGCCTGTGCGGCGGTTCGCGTTGATCAATCAGCATAATGCACCTCCCGCCCGGAGCCTGCTCCGCAGCCAAACGCACCATTTCGCGTCAGGCGCCTTCCTAATCTTGGTATATACCAATGCGCGGCCGTGACAATGACGTTTCAACGGTGAATTTGCCGGGCACGCAAGATTATTGACAGGCGATCGTAGCCGCGCAGCATCCAGCGGACGTCGTTCCACTTAAGATTTCGCACATTGTCCTGCAGGGCGCCGAGGCGCAGGTGGCGGTGGATATTGGGCGTAGTAGCGCCGTCCTTTTCGGCGAAGGCGGCCGACTTTCTGATCTCGTGGCCTGGCCTGGCCTGTCATTGCGGTCTGGTTGATCTGCGCGAGCGCGTCGATGCCCATATAGGTGCCCTTGCTGCCATCTTAGCATTCGCCGAGCATCAGCAATCGGAACAGAGTCCTCGCGGAAGTTAAGTTCGACGGGATTGTGTCGCTCTGCAGTGACTCGCCTGGTTGTCGACCACCGTCGCGCGGCCCGAGCCCCGAATTGTGGGAGGGCGTTCCACAAGCCTGCAGCCCGCGCATCATCGATGAGCAACCGGAAGTCCGACACAGCACCGATGTTATGAACAGACTCTGACTGGTGGTCCCAACTACTCGACGGACGACCTAGCGCCTATTAGTGAGTTTGCCTTTCTTAGCGTCGACAGCGACGAGCGGCGGCCAACCGTCCGAGCATCTTTGCTCTTTCAGCCTCCCGGACCTCACGAGCTTTAGGACCAATGAACTGTCGGTAGGCAAGATTCTGAGGCGCTGAAAAAATTACCGTTGACACGTCATGATCGCGATCGTAGATTGGTATATACCAACATGGGGAAAACACGTAGATCTGGATCAATGACGGCCTTCGTATGCAAGGCGGGCGCTGGGGAGGCTGCAACGCTTATACTCTGGCGGGACGGCAACCTAAGTTCAACTCGCAGTGAGGGTTGCAGAGGGCCTCGGGCCGACCAATTCTTGGTGCATACCAATCATCTCGTGGAAGCAAAAAAGGGAGTAGGACTATGAAGCTGGTAAGTGGGCATCTAGCGGCATTGATGATGTCGTGCGCCGCATTGACGTCGGGCGGAATGGCAATTGCGCAGGCCGCCGACGTTGTGATCGTTGCGAACGGCGGAGCAACCCAAGACGCTGAACGGAAAGCCGTCTGGGAGCCTGCGGCAAAAGCTCTGGGCTTTAAGTTCGATGAAGACACCTCGCAAAGCTGGACGGAGGGAAAGGCTCAGGTGGATTCCGGCGCCGTGACTTGGGATATCGTCTCGCTTAATATGGGCGAGGTCCCGCTGGCGGTGAAATCCGATATCCTCACCAAGCTGCCCGCCGACGTTGTCGACCGAAAGGACTTCGTTCCAGGCGCGGTCAACGACTACTGCGTCGGAAACACCGTGTTTTCGACGAACATCGCCTATAGCACCGCAAAATACGGTGACGCAGGCCCCACTAGTTTTGCCGACTTCTGGGACTTGAAGAAGTTTCCCGGCAAGAGGCTGATGTTCAAGAGTCCGCGCGGCAATATGGAAGCGGCTGCTCTCGCGCTCGGTCATCCACGGTCCGAGGTCTACAAGTTCCTGTCGACCGAAGAGGGTCGCAAGGCGGCCCTCGATAAAATTGCTGAACTTAAGCCCTACGCCGTCTGGTTCGATAGCGGCGCCCAGTCCACCCAGCTCATCAAGGACGGGGAGGTCGACATGGCATACGGATGGAACGGCCGCATCATCGCTGCCATGGACGCCGGAGCGCCGTTCAAGATCAACTACAAGGACGGTCTGCTGGATATCGACTGCTATGCCGTCCTTAAGGGCGCTCCGCATGTCGACAATGCGATCAAATTCGTCTCGGAAATCTCGAAGGCTGAATATGTCAAGGATCTGCCCAAGTATATCGCCTACGGCAGCCCCAACCTCAAGGCAAACCCGAGCTACGACGAAACGACCCTGGACCGTCTGACGACATCACCGCAGAATGTCAAAGAACAGTACACGACCGATTTTGACTTCTGGGGCAAGTACGGCACGACCTTATCCGAGGCGTTCGACCACATGCTCGCGTCCAACTGATCGGCGCACGAAGCAGCAGCAGCCTCCTCCTCCCATGGCTGCAGCCCGAAGTGGCCGGCGGATGCTGGACTATGGATCCGTCGGCCACTTCTCATCTGCTCTAACAGCGCGTCAGAATCTTTGGAACGAGATTATGGAAGCAAAAGCAAGTAACGGGAATGCAGCGGCGAATTCGCTACCTATTACTATTCGCTCTGTGAACAAATCGTACGGCGCTGTCGTGGCTCTTAAGGACATCGAGATTGATATCAAAAGTGGGGAGTTCATGACGCTGCTCGGGCCATCGGGTTCGGGCAAGACGACGCTTCTGATGGTGCTGGCAGGATTTGTGCGGCCCGAGTCCGGCTCGGTTAAATTTGGCGACGAAGAGGTCGTCGCTAAAGCCCCTCATGAGCGGGGCATCGGGATGATGTTCCAGAACTACGCTTTGTTTCCGCACATGAGTGTGTCGTCCAACATTGCCTATCCCTTGAAGATTCGGAAATGGTCCAAGGCGAGGATCGAGGCCGCGGTGGATGAAGTTCTCGCTACAGTACAGCTCTCTGGGTACCAATCGCGACGGATATCTCAACTGTCAGGCGGACAGAAGCAACGCGTGGCCCTGGCCCGTGCGATCGTCTTCAAACCTCAGATCTTGCTTATGGACGAGCCACTTTCGGCGCTCGATAAAAATTTGCGCGAAACGATGCAGGTCGAGTTGCGCAGTATGCATGAGCGATTGGGTTTGACCACGGTTCTCGTCACCCATGACCAGCGAGAGGCCCTAACGATGTCTGACCGCGTCGCGGTCCTGCGCAACGGCGAGATCGCGCAGATAGATACCCCTGCTGCCCTCTACAATGCCCCGAAAACCGCATTCATCGCCGACTTCATCGGCGAGTCCACTTTGCTCAGTGTCTCGATCCGAGATGGTGCGCCCTACTATCGCGACCAGTTGCTCGATGTCGCCGACAGCACGACGGGGCAAGCACCTGGTCTTCTGGTCGTTAGGCCGGAGAAACTAGAGGTTGGAAACGCCGACCAAAGGCGGCCGGACCGCAATTACTTTGCCGGCTCGTTGGAGCGTGTCCTTTTCCAGGGCGAAAGCAGTCTGGCTTTCGTCCGTCTCGCTGGGGGAGAGTTGATAACGGTTCGACGCCACCTCAACGAAGCAAGCAATTCGGACCTGCCTGCAGTCGGCAGTCCGATCGTGCTCAGCCTACACAAGAGCGAGAGCCGAGTCGTAAGCGACGACAGGGGGCGTTGACATGTCTGCGAGCCTCACCCCCACGCAGTCGAGCAGCTTAAACCGTGAAGTGCTTCAAAAGGCCGATAGGCGGGAACGCCTCAGTCTTGAGGCCCTTCTCCTGCCAGGCATTGCTCTCCTCGCATGCGCTATCCTCTTGCCGATTGGAGTCATGCTCTACCTTTCCTTTGTTGGGGAGGACGGCTCCTTCAGCTTCGAAAATTACGCGAGACTTTGGACGACTCCGGTCTATGGCGAGGTCTTTAAGATCACCTTCCGGATCTCGCTTCTCACCACAATCATGGTGGCTGCGATTGGCTATCCGCTGGCGTTCATTTTAGCGCATCTGCCGGAGCGTCTGCAGAATTGGGCATTGCTCTTCGTCCTCTTGCCCTTCTGGACCCCCGTACTCGTCCGGACATACGCGTGGCTCGTT
The DNA here is from genome assembly GCF_004022765.1 of Mesorhizobium sp. M6A.T.Cr.TU.014.01.1.1. Taxonomy (NCBI): domain Bacteria; kingdom Pseudomonadati; phylum Pseudomonadota; class Alphaproteobacteria; order Hyphomicrobiales; family Phyllobacteriaceae; genus Mesorhizobium; species Mesorhizobium sp. M6A.T.Cr.TU.014.01.1.1. The sequence goes on along the minus strand of NZ_RZPG01000001.1, from coordinate 320,387 downwards.
TTGCTGCAGGACCACGGCCTCATAAACAATGGCCTGATTAGGCTTGGGCTGACCAAGGAGCCGCTGGAGTTAAGTCACAACGTGACGGGTGCCCTTATTGGCATGGTGCAGATCATGTTGCCCTTTCTGGTCCTACCCCTTTTCTCCTCGATGAAAGCGATAGACCAAAATTTGATCGCCGCCGCCTCTAACCTCGGCGCCACACCCGCACGGGCCTTTCGCGACGTCTTCTTCCCGCTTTCGTTGCCCGGATTCCTCGCAGGCATCCTGATGGTGTTCGTTCTGTGCCTGGGCTTCTACGTCACTCCAGCGGTGCTGGGCGGTGGCAGGGTGATCATGGCTGCGATGCGCATCGATGCAACTGTACGCCTCTATACGAACTGGGGTGCTGCCAGTTCGCTCGGAATCGTTCTGCTTGTGATCACCATTCTACTGATCCTCGTGGCGACCTATGTCGGCAGAAGAGCCGGACAGGGGATGTTCCGATGAAATGGTTGCTTCAACCTGCGTCACTGACGCAAGTCACCCATCTGCAGCGCCTCTGGCTGTACATCATCACCATCTTCGCGATAGCGTTTCTTGTAGCGCCCACCTTGATTGTTATCCCGATGTCGTTCTCGGGATCGGAATTTCTGGAGTTCCCGCCAAAGCAGTTCTCTCTTAGGTGGTACGAGAACTACTTCACGTCTCCGGCGTGGATGCGAGCAACATTGATTTCGGTCAACGTTGCCATCCTCAGCATGTTATCCGCCACGATCATCGGAACGGCTGCTGCGTATGCCCTCTGGATTGGCAGGATACGCTTCAAGACCGCTCTCTGGGGCTTGTTCGCTCTACCGATCGCTATCCCCGTCATCCTTCTTGCCGTCGGTTCTCTATTCGTCTTTGCGCGTCTCGGCCTCGTAAACACGACGCTCGGTCTGACTCTCATGCACACTGCCATGGCGCTGCCGTTCGTTATGATTGTCATGACGTCGGGGTTCGCCTCCTACGACATGAATCAGGAGCAAGCGGCCCGCAGCCTTGGTGCGACCCGGCTGTACGCTTTCATTACCGTTACCCTGCCGCAGATAAGATTCTCAATAGTATCGGCGATGCTGTTCTCCTTCTTCTCGTCGTTCGATGAAGTAGTGGTGGCAATGTTCATCTCCACCGGATCGGGTGCCACCCTGAACCGCAAGATGTTCAATTCACTACGGGATCAGGTCGATCCTACGATCGCCGCGATCTCCACCTGTCTCGTCACCGTTTCGATACTGTTGATCGTGATCGGTCAGCTTTCCAGATCCCGCGCTCCCAGATAGCGCGGTTTACATAGCGCGAATGCGTGCCTTTAAGCTCATCAAAACAAGTAAGGACTCGATATGACTGCCGAACAAACTGACACGCAAATTGCGAATGCGTTGAATGCCGTGGCTGCTCGGGAAAATGTCACTGACATCTTCTTCGTTGCCTGTGGCGGCTCCTATGCTCAGATGCTCCCCAACCAGTATATCGTGGAGTGCGAGGCAAAGGCCATCATCGGCAACGCCCTCAACGCGGCCGAGTTCAAGGCGCGGGCGCCCAAAAGGCTGGGCAAGAGTTCGATCGTCATTACTCTTTCGCATTCAGGCACGACCCCCGAAACCGTGGAAGCCGTCAAAATCGCGCGCGCAGCAGGTGCGCTCACGATCTCGCTGACGCATGACCTTGGCAGCCCCCTCGATCAAGCTTCCGAATTCACGGTCTCCTATTTCTTTTCGCCTATGACGATGTCGCCGATACACGCGGCCGCAGTGTTGGCGAGGCTGACTTTTGGCATTCTCAAAGCTCGTGAAGGCAACACGAAGGTCGATGATCTCGACAAGGGCCTGGCGGCGCTACCTGCATTGGTGGACAAGCTCATCTCGCAGCATCTTGGTAAGATCGCTGAATTTGCTGAGGCCCACAAACGTGAGGCCATCATTTACACGATGGCTTCCGGACCGAATTTCGGCCCAGCCTACTCTTTCGCCATTTGCCTTTTGCAAGAAATGCAGTGGGTCCACTCAGCGGCGATTCACGCCGGCGAATATTTCCACGGGCCGTTCGAGATCACAGACTTCGACGTGCCATTCATCCAGCTTCTTGGTGTAGGACCATCCCGTCCGATGGATGAGCGCGCGCTTGCCTTCGTGCAGAAATACAGTAAGCGCGTGACTGTTTTGGACGCGAAGGATCTCGGGGTTACCTCGCTGCCTGGAACAGTGTCTGAGTACCTTGCACCTCTGGTCTTCTCGCCCGTCCTGCGGGTTTACGCAGACAAGCTGTCAGAAGCCAAGGGCCATCCGCTGACTGTTCGTCGCTTCATGTGGAAGATGGAATACTAGGAACAAAGGGGGCGGAACCGATCGCGGTTCCGCCTTTTTCTTTCTCTTCGTCGTAGGCATCAAAATGATTTCGAACTCTTCCCGCCAACGCGGTTTGGTCGGCATCGGCGACAATGTCGTGGACCACTATCTCGACCAGGGCGTCTACTATCCGGGTGGAAATGCGCTCAATGTGGCCGTTCTCGCTCGAAGGTTCGGACTGGCAAATACGGTCTATCTCGGAATTCTGGCGGACGACGAGGAAGGCAGGCACATTCAATCCTGCCTGGCCGCCGAGGGCCTCTCCGACGATTATGTGCGTTACGTCAGGGGCGAAACGGGCAAGGCCAAAGTCACTCTCGTGGACGGCGATCGTGTCTTCGTCGGATCCAACCACGGTGGCGTGCGAAAACGTCTCGCCTTGCGCATGGATGAACCCGATCTGTCCCTGATTAAGCGGCTCGGAAGCGTTCACTCGTCGTGTTTCAGCTATCTTGAGCCAGAGTTGCCCCGAATACGCTCGAATGCGGAGCGCCTTTCTTTCGATTTTTCGACCGGTCGCGATAAGGATTACTTCGCCGCGATCTGCCCGCTCGTGACGACTGCTTTTTTCTCCGGCTCGGACATGAACGACCCAGAGACAGAGGCGTTTATACGGGAACTCCATTTGCTCGGCGCACCGATGGTGTGCGTTACCCAAGGCGTACGTGGCGCTGTCTTCAGTGACGGCAGATCCACTTTCCGCCAAGGGATCGTTCAGGCCAAGGTGGTCGACACAATGGGGGCCGGTGACGCGTTCACAGCAGGCTTCCTTTCTGCCACAATCCAGGGAGCCGCCATTGAGGCATCTCTCCGGCATGGAGCGAAGGCAGCGGCCGCTGCTTGCGAGTCGGAGGGCGCCTTCGGCTATCCACACCCAGCAAAATAGCGTCCGCGTTGTGCCGTTGCGGTACTCCGCCAGAAAGGCCCGCCAATGGACAGTATCCCGGTGTGGGGCCGCGGACCTAATCGCTCTAGTTGTGGAGCCTCAACAGGTTGTTCCCGGTTAGACCGAGTCGGCTGATGGCTTTGAGGCGACCAATGCCGAAGTGCTCTTCCAGATATGTCGGCCCGGCGGCCTGACCCGCTCAGTCCTGAATGCGCCTTGGTTCGAGACCGTGGAGGGGAATGTGCGTTTTTGGGGCGGCGAGTTGATGCGCGCCCTCGCTTTGCGCCTTGAGAGCCTTCGCTTTGCGCCATGAGAGAAGACGCCTCACAGATGCCGGGGTTGAAACCCGGAATTGCTCGAGTTCGCTGCCTCTTCGGCGGTCCCGCCAGGTTCGCCACCGAATACGAGAACATACGAAAGATATGGTTGGGCTAACACCCGCTAACTGTTTGTTTTTTGACGTCCCTCCGGCCCCGCCAATATTGTCGAATCGCCACGATCAGTTAATGTCGGTGTCGGTGGTTGCGTATCCTCGATTTGAACTTGGATTCGCAGTGATCGACCGTCCGAGCCGGCCTCCGGGTGCCGCTCAGGGCTCCCGGATGCTCAGCCGCGCTCGGCCGGCTGACGCATGCGTTTACCCGACACAGTGGCCAGCATGACGTGTCAGACTGTGCGTCCTTCGTTGTCGAAGAAATGCAGGTGCTCGGGTGCAGTCTTCAGTCCGACCTCGGCGCCAATTTCGGGCGCTATCCCTTGGTTATGGATGGCGAGGCAAGTCTGGCCTCCGTCTAGTTCGACGTGAATGAGCGTGACAGCGCCAGTGTATTCAGCCAGCCTTACCTTACCACGTAGCGCGGTGTTTGAGGGCGCGACAAGCGACAGGTGCTCAGGTCGAACGCCGACCGATGCAGCCGTGGCAGGCACGGATGAGTTGTGGGTGATTGGCTGGCCGCCGAATAACGCTGTCGCTTGTGAAGTCCGTTGCGCGCGAACTGGCGGGAAAGAAAGTGCGCATCAACGCCCTCAATCCGGGGCCGACCGATTCGCCGATGCACTCCCATATCGACCAGGCCCTCAAGGATCGCATCGCAGCCAACCTGCCGATTCGCCGCATGGGGCAGCCCAACGACATGGCTGCGGCGATCCTGTTCCTCTGCTCCGACGCCGCAAGTTTCGTCTATGGCGCGGCGCTCGACGTGGATGGCGGCTCGATGTTCCGCTGAGCAGCATGCGACGGCCGTGGCGCTATGCGTCCGGCCCCCCAGTGACTTCGAGTTACCTGTGCGAGTTCGAGACTGCTTCGGCAGGAAGAGCCTTCTTGCAGCCTATATTGTCGGCCCAACGACAAATGAGGAACACCTCGCAACCAGGAATTGCTCGAAGCATTATCTAAGTTTGCTCGCCGTCGGGTTCGACTAGCTCAACATGGCTCACATCTAGGGCCTGAGCCAATTCGTAGAGCGTGATGACTGTTGGATTGCGACGACCGCGTTCGAGACCGCTTAGATATTGCTGGCTGAACCCTGAACGCGCTTCCACCTGTTCCTGAGTCAGGCCCTTCTCCCGACGCAAGCGACCGAAGTTTCGGCCTACGAGTTTGCGCATATCCATACGCGCAGACTTGGCAATTTACACACTTTAAGTTTATCAACTATAATATGTATTCGCCGACAATTGCGGCAGTGATGGTGTCCCTAGCAAGAAGAGGATCACTTGCTTAAGCCCCTCCTTGATCCCGATGTTGCCGATGTCGCCCCGTCGGCTCCCGTCCTGACCGGCTACGACGAAGTGCGGTTGCTCACCTATATCCGTCTGCTCGACGCGGCTGCCGAAGATGCAAACTGGCGCGAGGTGGCCAGGATCGTTCTCCATATAGACCCTGAGGAGGAGCCGGAGCGGGCGTTCAGGTCTTGGGAGACCCATCTTGCCCGTGCGCGGTGGATGATATCGAACGGCTACCGATACCTTCTGGCGGGGGGCGCACCACACTAAGCCACCAGGTGGCCGTTTCGCTGCTTTGTCGAATCAGCACAGCGGTTTGCTGAATCTCCTAGCCTTGTCTTCGCCAAGCAGACAGTCGGCCTCAAAGAGGTCGACGACTTAATCTGGCTGACTAGCTTCATGGATTATGATTTGGGATGCTTCGATGATGAGACATTCAGGCTCGGACCACTCAAGAACCTCTTCGGGCGAAAAGTGTTAGCTATTCTCAGGTGTAAATCGTAACTTACATGTCCAAATCCACCCATACGCGAAGCTGCACCGAATCCGAATCTGTGACCTCTGCCTTCGGAGGGCGGGCGCGCTCAACGACCTTCGTCTACAAACGGCATGCCACAGCGACAGTATCAGCCCGACCGCCAAGCAGCTGTCTCCGATTCAGCGCGGCCTTTATCGACGCCAATAGTAATAAGAGAACGGCGGTAGAAGCGTTCAGGAAACCAGGCGATCCGAACCGACTAGCTCCAGACTATCCAACGTATTACCGTCATCAACGATTCTATCAATGGCGTGTCGCTAATTGATTAGGCGCTAATATGGGCCGTCGAGTAGGCAGGGAACGGGGGCTACCGAATCAGACGAGGGATATTCGCATGGCCACAATGCACTTCACCTGGGGCGCCTCAGCGGCCCAGGCCAAAGCCGCTGGCTTCAACCTGGTCGATCTTCAATACGCGTCATCGGTCAACGCGTTGCCGGAAGGCTCGAAGGCCCTGATCTGGCTCGGCGAGAGCAACGGGGTAACCCAGTCCTTTATCGACAAGGTAACGCCTCTCATCGGCAATCCGAAGGTTCTTGGATTTTTCCTGACTGATGAGCCTGATCCCACCGGCAGATACCATACCCAGGTGAGCGCTGCCAACCTGAAGGCGGAATCCGACTGGATCCATTCCCATTTTCCGGGCGCTAAGACTTTTATCACCCTGATGGACATGGGGTCGTTCGCAGATTCGGACTATTCCAATACCTACAATCCTGCCAACACTGGCATCGATTATTATGGAATAAACCCTTATCCCGTGCGCACGACTGCGGTGGACTTCAACTACATTGATAGAGCCGTTGCTGCGGCGTTGGAAGCAGGCATCCCGCAGAGCGCGATCATTCCGGTCTATCAGGCGTTTGGCGGCGGCGGCTGGGCGACCAATACGGGCGGGTCATATGTCATGCCCACGACGTCCCAGATGCAGACCATGATGGACCACTGGGAAAGGCTGGTTCCCAATCCTGCCTTTGACATGGCCTATAAATGGGCCTCGCAGAACGGCGAAACCTCGCTTGGCAACACTCCGTCGATGCAATCCTTTTTCCTGCAACACAACACCAGCACCACGACCCCGCCTCCAACCGACGACACTCTCTACGGCACCAGCGGCGCCGATGTACTTCAGGGAGCCGGTGCCCACACGATGACCGGCTACGGCGGCAACGATGATTACTATGTCGACAATGTCGGCGATAAGGTGATCGAGGCCTCTGGCCAGGGTCAAGACAGGGTGTGGACCTCTGTGAGCTATGCGCTCTCGGCCGGCTCGTCGATTGAAGTCCTTGGCACCACGAAGGACGCCGGCACCACGGCAATCAACCTCACCGGCAACGCGTTCGCCCAAACTATCCAGGGCAATGCCGGCGCCAATGTCATCAACGGCCTCGGCGGCGCCGACACGATGACCGGCTTTGGCGGCAACGACACTTACCATGTCGACAATGCTGGCGACAGAGTGGTCGAGGCGGCGGGCGGCGGCTCCGACCGGGTGCTCGCTTCGGTGAGCCATATCCTTTCAGCCGGCTCGCAGATCGAGCTTCTCGCCACCACCAACCCGTCCGGCACGACGGCAATCAACCTCTCCGGCAACGCGTTCGCCCAGACCATCCAGGGCAATGCCGGCACCAATTACATCAATGGCGTCGGCGGCGCCGACACGATGGTCGGCTATGGCGGCAACGACACCTACTATGTCGACAATGCTGGCGACAAGGTAATTGAGGCGGCAGGCGGTGGCAATGACAGGGTGCTCGCTTCGGTGAGCCATATCCTTACGGCCGGCTCGCAGATCGAGCTTCTCGCTACCACCAACCCATCCGGCACGACGGCAATCAACCTCACCGGCAACGAGTTCGCCCAGACCATCCAGGGCAATGCCGGCGCCAATGTCATCAATGGCAGCCGTGGTGCCGACATCTTGACCGGCAACGGTGGCAATGATGCTTTCGTTTTCAACTCCGCTCTTGGAAGCGGAAATATCGACAGGGTCACCGACTTCAACCAATCCCAGGACAAGATCCACATCGACAACGCCATCTTTGCCGGGCTGAGCGCGGGCGCGCTCACATCCGCCGCTTTCTTTGCGGGTGCGGCTGCGCATGATAGCTCCGACCATATCATCTACAACAGTTCAACTGGAGCGCTCTCCTTCGACAGCGACGGCATCGGCGGCGCGGCTCAGATACAGTTCGCCACTCTTTCGCCAGGCCTCTCGCTTCCAGCAGCCTCATTTTTTGTAATTTGAATGAGAGGATGTGGACTTATAGTCCTCCTCAGCAGAAGCACGCTTGCGGTCTTTGAGTCGGCTGCTGCTGAAGCTCGATCTGCGACCCGGCCGAAAGCGCATGGTGGTCGAACAGCCAGCACGGCTCTCACAACAAGCCGCAAGGCGGCCATCATTAGTTCTTGAATGTTGTCCGCAAAGAAGCGGCCGTGCATACCAGGACGCGGTGCGCTGAACCGGCTCGATCTGTGACCGCGAGCGCCGACGTGGCTGGTTGTGGTCGCACCAGACCTGGCGCGGGTTGCCCGGCGCGGCAGCGGCGTGCGGCCCTAAGCAACATGCCGGGGAGCACCGAGCGGAGGATGAGCTTCCCTACCGCCGCATCGAGCTGCAGCGCCTCGTCTTCCATCATGACTAGACTATGACTTGCACTGTGAGGACGTGGCCCGCCCTAAAACTAAACTCTCGCTGAGAACCCGGACGAGATCAACGATGCCAATCTGAGCACCGCGATCTCGTCAATCGCGCAGGCAGCCTTTCAGGCGCGAATAGCTGTCCCGGGGATAAGGCTGTTCGCTTGGCCAACCGACTTTGCAAACCACCACCCTGACGTGCGATCCATGGCGTATCTGGAGGTTCTGGAAGGTTCCGGCCCGCGCGCGGAAGAGGCGCGGTCAGTTTAGCAGAGTCTTGTGTTGGTTTACCCGGGGGTCTTGTCTTGATAGAAAAAAGAGTCCCAAAAACGCTGCGACCTATGGCAATCCGCCAACGCGCCCCTTTGTCCAGCCGGCGACTGTCAGCCCGAACGCCATGCCGGCGCAGTCGGCAACCCAGTCGAACACATCCAAATCGCGCCCTATCAGTTGAGCGCCCTGAAGAACCTCGATCGCCGCGCCCGTCAAAGCGAGGAGAACAATCAGCGTTGTCTTGTGTTCCGGCCAGCCGAGGCTTCCCAAGGTCGCCAGCACGACGAAGGCGATGGCGTGGTTCAGCTTGTCATCATGAGTGACGGCCATGCCGAAATCCGGCAAGAACCGCACCGGAAGAAGAGCGAGCAGGAGAATGCCGGTCAACGTGACCAGAAAAGCGATCCTTGCCGCGATTGGATAAGGGTCTGCGCGCAACAAGATAAGGTCAGTCCTTCATCTGAAAAACCTGAATGGGCCAGCGTGATGGATTTGGAGTTGCTGTCGTTTGGATAGCATTAGCGCTTGGGATTTTCAAATCCAGAACCACAAGCGTGTTGGAAGAAAGGCAGTAGTCGCTCTCGTAAGGCGGCCGGCACATTGTGGGAGGTCAGGCCGGTTCTGGTGCGGACATCAGTTTGCCCAACCGAAGCGCCGGTAGCCGTCCGTGCTCAGGCCGGCTTGGCTTCGATCGTTACCTTATTGGGATAGAACGCGCCGTGATCGCGGATTTCGACCATCTCGTCGAAAGGCTGATCATACGCCCACATCGCGTCCTTGCCCGCCTCGGCGGCAGGCAGCACACTCCAATAACTCGCATCACCCTTGTAAGGGCAATGAGTCGAGAAATCCGTCTTGCGAAGCTGGTCGAAATCGATGTCTGCAAACGGAATGTAGAAGACTGAAGGGTAGGGGGACTCGGTCAGCACCTTCGCTTTCGTGGACGAGGCGATCACGGTTTCGCCGCTGCGCACCGTGACGGTGCCGCGATAGGGCTCGACGGTGATGACCTTGCCGGGATTGCGTTGAAAGCCTGGTGCGGGGTTTGCGATCTGGTCCATTGGCGGGGTTCTCCTTGTCTGGCATGCGCCCCGAAATAGGTGTGGCGAGCGAGCGAATTGCGCAAGGTCGCCCTCTAGGAATGACGCACAGCCAGCCGTGCGGCTCAGGTTTCGGCCTGGTCTCCCGTTAAACCGGTCTGGAAACGATCAGGCGGCGGCCTGAAACGCATCCATCAACTCGGCATAAGCGGCGGCGATACCGGCGACCGGATTGCTGCTTCTTGATGCGGTCTCGACCTTCAGCGCACCGCCGCCGGTCGGCAAGGTGAGCAGAAGGAACTGGCGGTTGCCGCCATCGCCGACGCATGCCGCGGCAACGTGCTGGCCTTCGCCTTCGTTCTGAACGCACATCTTGAACAGCAGCGTGCCGCCGACCGCCTCAAGGGCGCCGCCGACAACTTCGACAAATTCGTCTTCGGAAACGGTTTTGGCGTCCGGCACCAAATCAGCCAGGCTTTCGGCGAGCGTATTTTCGAGAGTCATGTCGTCGAGCTGCGCGTCCATGCGAACCTCTTTCACTCGCCAATCGCACCCTTGCCCATTAATCAAAGTTAACGCCGAGGATGGCCGGATTGTGGCGGTTTTCCTGTCTTTTCGATCAATGCATCGCTTCTGCCCGGTCATGGCTGGACAATCAGCTGGTTCGCCCCACAATGGAACGAAAAACCAATGGGAGGAAAAAATGCTCGGACTGATGCAGGAATGGCCGCTGCTTTGCCACAAGCTCATCGACAATGCAGCCAGGCAGCACGGCGAACGCGAGATCGTGTCGCGTTCGATCGAAGGCCCTATCGTCCGGACCACTTACGCCGAAATACAGCGCCGCGCCTTGAAAGCCGCGCAGCGGCTCGAGCGAGACGGTTTTGGGCTTGGCGACCGCATCGCCACATTGGCCTGGAATACGGGGCGCCACATCGAAGCCTGGTACGGCATCATGGGTGTCGGCGCGATCTATCACACGCTCAACCCGCGCCTGTTTCCCGAGCAGATCGTCTGGATCATGAACAATGCCGAAGACAAGGCGATCTTCGTCGATCTGACATTCATGCCGCTGCTTGAAAAGATCGCCGGCGCGGTCAAATCGCTGAGGAAGGTGATCGTGCTGACCGACAAGGCGCACATGCCGCAAACGGCGCTGCCGAACGTCGTTGCCTATGAGGAGTGGCTTGACGAAGCCGATGGCGCCTTCGCCTGGAAGACGTTCGATGAAAACACCGCCGCTGGCATGTGCTACACCTCGGGCACGACAGGCGATCCGAAAGGCGTCCTTTACAGCCATCGCTCGAACGTGCTGCACGCAATGATCGCCGCCATGCCCGACGCCATGGGCCTCTCGTCGCGCGATACCATACTGCCGGTCGTGCCGATGTTCCACGCCAACGCCTGGGGCCTTGGCCAGAGCGGCCCGATGATCGGCGCCAAACTGGTCATGCCTGGCTGCAGGATGGACGGCGCCTCGATCTATGAGTTGCTCGACACCGAAAAGGTGACGTTCAGCGCCGCCGTGCCGACAGTGTGGATGATGCTGCTCCAGCATCTTGAGGAGACCGGCAAGAACCTTCCTTATCTGAAGAGGGTCGTCATCGGCGGCTCGTCCTGCCCGCGCGCGATCACGGCGAAGTTCCAGGACAATTACGATGTTGAGGTCATCCATGCCTGGGGCATGACCGAGATGTCGCCGCTCGGCACCCTGTGCACCATGAAGCCGGGCTGTGCCGGGCTCGAGGGCGAAGCCCGGCTCGACGTCCAGAGCAAGCAGGGCTATCCGCCGTTCGGTGTCGAAATGAAAGTGACGGACGACGACAATAAGGAACAGCCATGGGACGGCAAGACATTCGGGCGCTTGAAGGTCCGCGGACCGGCAGTCGCGCGCGCCTATTATGGCGGCGTCGGATCCGAACAGTACGATGAAGAAGGCTGGTTCGATACCGGTGATGTCGCCCATATCGACCCGGGCGGCTATATGCAGATCACCGATCGCGCCAAGGACGTCATCAAATCGGGCGGTGAATGGATTTCGACGATCGAGCTCGAGAATCTCGCGGTCGGTCATCCGGATGTGGCGGAGGCGGCCGCGATCGGCATCCAACATTCGAAATGGGGCGAACGGCCCTTGCTTGTCGTCGTCCGCAAGCCGGGCCGGGAGCCGACCAAGACGGATATTCTCGCTTTCATGAACGGCAAGGTGGCGAAGTGGTGGATGCCGGACGACGTCGCCTTCGTCGGCGAAATTCCCCACACCGCCACAGGCAAGATCCAGAAGACCACCCTGCGCCAGCAATTCAGGGATTATCGCCTGCCGACGGATTGACGGAGATGACATCTTTCGCCTTCAAGCCGCCGCTAAAGGGCTCTAAACGCCCGTTCGGGTTGGGGCAGTGTGGATAATGGAAACTCCCGAGCGACAGACGTCGACGGCCGCCGGCTGGTCGCGGCGCACAGGCGCTTTTTCGGCGGTCCTGCTACTGACCGTTCTTATCGGCCATCGATATGGCCTGGTTGAAACGCCGGCTTTCCTCTGGGTGCTTGGCATTGTCGCGTTGCTTGCTGCTTTTGCCTTGCTGTTCGCCGGATTTGCCTTTTCGAGACTGTGGAATTTCGGCGACCGTGGCGGTCGCGATCTCACCGTCGGCACGTTGCTGGCACTGCTGGTGCTTGCTCCTTTTGGCATTGCTGCCTACTGGGCAGCGACTTACCCGCCGCTCAGGGACATCTCGACGGATTTCGACGATCCGCCGATGCTCGACACCAGCACCCGGACCGGGGATATGAACGCGCTTTCGCCACCGACCCCGGGCGAGCAGCGCCTGCAGGCCGAGACCTATCCGCTTGTCACCGGACGCAGCTACAATCTGCCGTTCGATCGCGTCCTGGAAGCAGTCGAAACCGTGCTCGATCGGCGGGATTGGCAGCTTACGGCGCCGTTTCCCCGCGCGATCGGGCAAAGCGAGGTGACGATCAACGCCCTGGCCAAGAGCTTCATCCTCAGCCTTCCCGCCGACGTCGCTGTCCGTGTGACCGACGATGGCGATGCGATCATCGTCGACATGCGTTCGGCGTCGCGTTACGGCCGCTACGACCTTGGCGACAATGCAGTTCGCGTCGTGGATTTCCTGGCCGAACTGGATCAGGAGGTCGCCGGCCAGGTCGGCACGGCCCCGACCGAGTAGCGCCTACGCAACGGGCGCGAAAATGCCGTCGATCGCCGGATCGCCGTCGGTGCTCACCAGGCCGCGCGCCACCAGGTCCTCCAGATGGGCAAGCACGGACAATCCGGCAGCGCCATGAAGGCGCGGATCGGTATCGCGATAGATAGCCTTGACCATGTCCTTGATCGTCCGGTCGCCGCTTCTGATCCGTTCGAGGATCGCTTGTTCGCGCATCCTGCGATGCGTCTTCAACTCGTGCATGAACCTGCGCGGCGCGGTCACCGGCCCGCCATGACCGGGCAGCAGCAGGCGATCGTCGCGCTCGATCAGCCGATCCAGCGAGGCCATGTAGTCGGACATGGCGCCGTCCGGCGGCGCAACGATGGTGGTCGCCCAGGCCATTACGTGATCGGCCGAGAACAGGACACCGGTTCCTTCCAGCGCAAAAGCCGCGTGATTGGCGGCATGACCTGGCGTCAGCACTGTTCTGATCGCCCAGCCGTCGCCGTTGACGACTTCATCGTCGGGCAGTGTGATGTCGGGAGCAAAGGCGATGTCGGCGCTGGCGTCGAGCGGATTGACCTCGCCTATGCGCAGCGGCCTCGCCGGGCGATGCGGGCCTTCGGCCAGGACAATTGCGCCGGTATGCTGCTTCAGCCGCGCTGCCAGCGGAGAATGGTCGCGATGCGTGTGGCTGACAAAAATGTGGCTGACCGGCCTGTTTGCGATAATTTCGAGCAGCGTCTTGAGATGCGCGTCATCATCCGGTCCCGGATCGATCACCGCCAGGGTCTTGCGCCCGACGATGTAGCTGTTGGTGCCATGAAAGGTGAACGGGCTGGGATTTTCCGCGGTAATTCGAAGCACGTCGGGCGCTACGGTCACACTGTGGCCGTAGGACGGGTCGAAGCGTGTGTCGAATTCCAGCGCCATGGTGAATGTCGTGACCTTTATTGGGGGGAGGGCAAAACTGATTGCCGCATAACACGGAAGCCAATATAGGAAAACGCAAGGCCGCGCTCTGCGGCAGTCCGAAATGGGGAAGACCATGGCAATTGTAACGACGATGCGTCCGCTTGTTTCTCTCGCTTTGCCTGAAAAGGGCGCGACCCGGCTAATGACGCAGCTTTTGCTTGCGATCGTTGGAACGCTGGTGCTGACCTTGTCGGCCAAGACGAGGGTTTTGCTCGGACCGGTCGACATCTCGATGCAGACCTTAGCCGTCTTCCTGATCGCCGCAGCATTCGGCATGCGCCTCGGCATTGCTACGCTGCTTCTTTACATGGCGGAGGGCGCCATGGGCTTCCCGGTCTTCCAGGGCACGCCGGAAAAGGGCATAGGCATCGCTTACATGCTCGGCTCGACCGGCGGTTATCTTGCCGGCTTCGTGGTCATGGCCGCGATCGTCGGCTGGGCTGCCGATCGCGGTTGGGATCGCCATCCGGTCAAGCTCTTCAACGCGATTCTGGTTGCCGAAATCGTCATGATGGCGATGGGCTTTGCCTGGCTGGCGCTGCTCATCGGCCCGGAAAAGTCATGGCAGTTCGGCGTTGTGCCCTTCATCGTCGGCGACCTGATCAAGGTCGCCCTGGCGGCGAGCCTTGTGCCAGCCGTCTGGTCACTGCTCAAACGCTCCTGAACTCTGGTCGACATGGCACTGATCGGGCCCACAACCGCAGGGATGTGATTGCAAGGGAATGATCCTGTTTCAGCGGCGGCCTGCCGGGACTTCTCGTCAACGCAGGCCCGCCGTTGGTCGGCATCTGCTACGCAACGATTTGCTAACGATACCGTCACACTATGTTCAAATCGACGGATTAAGGACCAGAGCAGCCGGCGATTCGTCGCGAGCCAGCGTAACCAAGCAGCTACATATCGACGCAATTGCTCGATACCGCTGCTTGGAGAGCTAAGAAAGAAAGCGGCTCGACAATTTTTTAGGCACAGCTGAAGTTGATGAACAATTGCCAGGAATTTTTTCGACGAACCGTCTCGATTCTCGAGAGATAGTTGCTTGCTGGTATCTTCACGCTGTCGTAACCCTTGACATCGACCATGCCGAAAACCGCCGAGAGGGGATGCGTGACTAGCCCGGAAAAAACAACTGTTAAGGCGACTGTATCGTTGCAACGGCCCGCAACCGGCACCGTAGCACGCTGGTATGCCGCCAGCGTATTTCCGGGAAAAGAAGACGTCGCCGAACGGCATCTCCGGATGCAGGGTTTTCACCCGTTTACGCCTCGCTGCGAGAAGACCACACGGCATGCCCGGCGCATCGAGACGCGACCGGCGGCCTATTTTCCAGGTTACATGTTCATCGCCCTCGATGTCGCGCTGCAGCGGTGGCGCTCGGTCAATGGAACGTTCGGTGTGCGCTCCCTCATCATGCAGGGCGAGCGGCCATTGCCGGTCCCCTCGGGGCTGGTGGAGCGGTTCATTGCCCTGACCGGCAAGGACGGCCTGCTTGATTTCAGCGGAGGCCTCGCTGCGGGCGCTTCGGTTCGGATTCTTTCAGGTCCTTTCGCGGAGATGATCGGTCGCCTTGACCGGCTCGATCCGGCCGGAAGGGCTCGGGTTTTGGTTGCCATCATGAATGGCGAGATCCCTGTTGACATGGATTCAAGGGAACTCGTCGCGATCGCATAATTGACGCTCGGTTATGCGATGCAGGCTGCTGCAAAGTCGGCTCTCGGGTTTCACCCGGGAGTGCGGTAGCCATTGTTGGAGCTTTTTGTGCACTGTCGGTCATCGCCTAGCCACTCACGGTCGATCTTAGAAACATCTGCCGTGGTAACGGCGTCTCGAAAGCAGGCATCGCAACACAGGCGTTGGGCGCGTGCGCAGAGTTATTGGCAGCCTTTGCCTAGCGATCAAAAAGTTGGTTTGTGACCTCACGAATTTGAACACCTCCACCATCAATTTGCCGAATCAAAGGCACCTTCTGCTTCGGATCCGCTTTCAGTTGTTGGGCGGATTGACTTTCGCTATCCTGATTCCTGCGCTTATCCAGATGTCGTTTGCATTCGGCGTGATCTACTCTTCCAACATGCAAGTCACGATTGTGGCGGCATTCATCGCTCACACGACAGGCTATTTCTTTTATAAGCGGATCGGCAATTTTCCAGGCGTGGCAGCGGCTGGTTACATCCTCCCCACCTTCGCGCTGACCTACGGTCTTGTCTTCGTGACTATTTTCTTTTTTCGGTTCGACTATAGCCGGTTCCAAGCCGCCGCCAGCTTCACTCAATCAACATTGTGGTATTTTGGCTTGAGCCTGGCAACACGACGGCTGGACCCATACCGATTGGCGATAATTCCTGGTGGTGATGTCGACAGGCTCAAAAGCATACCAGGCGTACGCTGGCACTGGATTAGTTCGCCGGACATGGTTATCGAATACGCCAGCGGTGTCGTGGCCGATCTTCGGGCCGATCTTTCGGATGAATGGGAGCGGTATATCGCCGATCGCGCGCTATCCGGGACGCCGGTCTATCATGTCAAACAGATCAGCGAATCGCTCACAGGACGGGTGGAAATAGAGCACCTTTCCGAAAATACCTTGGGGTCGCTGAATCCAAACCACGCCTATTTAAAGATTAAACAAGCAGTTGATTGGATCTCTGCGCTATTTATTCTAGCGGTTTTTTCGCCGTTGCTCCTGTTCGTGGCGGCAGCAATAAAATTTGACTCAGCTGGTCCGGCCTTGTTCAGGCAAAAAAGAATGGGTTACAGGGGAAATATCTACGAAGTTTACAAATTTCGGACGATGAAACTCGGCGTCCCCGTTGGCGATGAAAAGGAAGAGGCCATCACAAAGGCCGGCGATGCGCGCATTACGCGCCTTGGGCAGTTCTTGAGAAAATCCAGGATCGATGAATTGCCGCAGGCCTTCAACATCCTGCGCGGCGAGATGAGCTGGATCGGGCCGCGACCGGAAGCACTCGTTCTGTCAAGTTGGTATGAGGCAGAACTGCCATTCTATCGATACCGGCATATCGTGCGGCCCGGCATTACCGGGTGGGCGCAAGTCAATCAAGGACATGTGGCTGCGGTCGCAGATGTTCTGGAAAAGCTTCATTATGATTTTTACTACATCAAGAATTTCTCACCATGGCTCGATGTGCTGATTGTGTTTCGTACCATCCAAACCATGCTGACAGGTTTTGGCGCGCGTTGACAGCGCGGCAAAGATCGGTTGCCGGTGTAGCCAAGCCGCCGCGCTCGAGCCTAACAAGGTGGAGACAGCCACCAGCTTTTTGAAATGGGTATTTGTAATGTCTAAAGCTACGCTGACTAGCGTTGGAAATATCGTCGTATCGACCCCGGAGAAGCACTATGACTAGGAAGACCGCACTCATCACCGGCATCACCGGCCAGGATGGCGCCTATCTGGCGGAACTCCTGCTGGCAAAGGGCTATGAGGTCCACGGCATCAAGCGACGTTCATCGTCGTTCAACACCGGTCGCATCGACAATCTCTACCAGGATCCGCATGAGAAGGATGTAAGGCTGTCGCTGCATTATGGCGACATGACCGATGCCACCAACCTCATCCGCATCGTCCAGGAGGTGCAGCCAGACGAGATCTACAATCTCGCTGCACAGTCGCATGTCCAGGTGAGCTTCGAGACCGCGGAATATACCGCGAATGCCGACGCGATCGGCACATTGCGTCTCCTCGAAGCCATCCGGCTGCTTGGCCTGACAAAAAAGACGCGTTTTTACCAGGCGTCGACTTCCGAGCTCTACGGCAAGGTGCAGGAGATCCCGCAACGGGAGACGACGCCTTTCTATCCTCGGTCGCCATATGCGGCGGCAAAGATTTATGCCTACTGGATCACCGTGAATTACCGCGAAGCTTACGATATCCACGCGTCCAACGGCATCCTGTTCAATCACGAAAGCCCGATGCGCGGCGAGACGTTCGTCACCCGCAAGATCACGCGCGCCGCTGCTGCAATCAGGCTCGGCCTTCAGGACAAGCTCTACCTCGGCAATCTGTCGGCTGAACGGGATTGGGGCCATGCCCGCGATTACGTCGAAGGCATGTGGAGAATCCTTCAGCATGAAGTGCCGGACGACTACGTCCTTGCAACCGGCGTAAAGCATTCGGTCCGCCGCTTTGTCGAGCTTGCATTCAGCGAGGTCGGGATAGAAATCCGATGGGCTGGTTCGGGTATCGACGAAAAAGGTATCGATGCGAAATCCGGTGACGTTCTGGTCGAGGTGGATCCGCGCTATTTCAGACCGACCGAAGTAGAGCTTCTGATCGGCGACCCCTCGAAAGCGGAGCGTGTTCTCGGGTGGAAGGCAAGAACCTCGCTCGATGCGATGGTCCAGGAAATGGTTCAGTCCGACCTTGAAATGGTAAAGCGGGAATCCGAGCACCGGCGCCTGGACGAGGATCGCATTCGCGTTGCCGCACAGTAAGCGACGGTGGGCCGGGTCGGCATGAAAATCTCGGTCTTGACCGCCTGTTGGAACTCTGCGGCGACTATCAGGCATACGATCGATAGCTTTTTTGCCCAGGATCATCAGGACAAAGAGCTGGTGATTGTCGACGGCGGATCGTCGGATGATACGTTGTCGATTGTCCGGTCTTACCCACCGGACCAGATCCGGCTGATCAGCGAGCCCGACAGCGGAATGTATGATGCACTCAACAAGGGGCTGCATCTCTATACCGGCGACGCGGTAGGCGTGCTGAATTCAGATGACACCTATCATGACGTCTCGGTGTTGGGCCTGATCTCGAATGCGCTGGCAACCGCGGACATCGTTCATGGTCATCTGAACTTCGTGGGGGACCACACCAAGAAGCGTATTGTACGCAGGTGGATGGCAAGCCCACGGCCGGCGAGCGGGTTTCGCTCCGGCTGGATGCCTGCACACCCCACTTTCTACGTGCGGCGCGAGGTGGCCGACCGGGTCGGTTCTTTCGATCTGAACTTCCGAATAGCCTCCGACTATGACTGGATGCTGCGAGCCGTTGAACTCTACGGCAACAAGATTTCGCTTATCGATCATACCATGATGGATATGATGTATGGTGGCGCCAGCACCTCTGGAATTAGGACGTATCTCCGGCACAATCTCGAGGCTCTGCAATCGAGAAGGCAACACCTTGGTGTGGCTCGACTTGACTATGCACTGTTGGCGAAGCCGGGGCGAAAGATTAGGCAGTTCTTCTATTGAGCCTAGATGCTATGCCCAGTTCTGCAGGAGAAGACGCCAGTGGACCGCCGTCCCTGACGGGCAGTCCCGATCAGATTGCTGAGGCTGGCGGACTTCTATCGGGGCCTAGTCAACCGCCTTCGACCGGCGAACACATAGTCTATGTGGTGGCGACCGAAGGCCACCGTCAATCTTACCTGGACACACTCGCCCCGCTGTTCGGGCTACAGCCAGTCTCAGGTCGAATGACCGTTACATTGTTTCGTCGCCTGGTAGCGGCGGAGCGCCTGCTCTTCGCATCACTCGACGACGACATGTTATCTTTCGGTGCCGTTGCAGCTATGCGCGGGTTGCTCCAGCGCCCCACCGTTGCGCTCTTTCTGCGCGCACAGAAATGCTTCGAGGCTGGGCGGTGGTATTACCGGGGGAAGCGCATTACCTTCCGGATCCTTCGCCGCATCCCGCGCTTGATGATAGCAACAATAACGCCGTTTGACGCCGCTCCCCAGTATGCCGAGGTGGCCCATGCAGGTGTTTGTGATCCCCAATACTGGGATCTGCAGCACGATGGTAAGACTATGCGCCAGCCTCACAGCACTGCTCTGGCAGAGGAGGTTTTAGCCCGCGCAGCCGGACGGCGTGTCCTCTTTTCCCTCAGTTCCTTCAGTGCACTGAGGGGTATGGACTTCCTCGCCCAAACGCTGAAACGATTTCCAAAGCTCGCTGAGCGTGTGCTGGTCGTGGCCGCCGGGCGGGTCCCCGCAGCCTCCGCCTCCCTCTCCGCCTCCCTATTGTCCTCGGGAGCGTTAGTCATAGACCGATTTGTGACGAGCCGAGAACTGGAAAGTCTGTATGGCGTCGCCGACAGCGTGTGGGCATGCTACGCGCCGGAATACGATCAAGCTTCCGGCATATTCGGCCGCGCTATTCAGTTGGGCGTGCCGCCCATCACTCGGAAAGGTTCTGTAATCGCTTGCTTCTCGGCGGCGGCGGGAATTAACCACTTTTCAGTCCAATACGACGACTATGAAGCACTGGCGGGATTGCTGGAGCAACTTCCCTCTAGACACCAACTCGATCCGATGTTGTCCGAAACCGAACGGGTTGGGCTCGTATCCGCCTGGCGTCGTCAGTTCAACGAGACAATCAACGCGGGTCTGGTTGGAATAAAACACCCTGCTCACAACTCGCTAGATCGGATATTATAATGGGTCAGTTACAAACGGCATTGAATTTATTGGCAGCTCCCGCGGCATTTATCTTGGGCCGTATGGCAGGAAGTCCTGCTCGTTCTGCCCGTTCGATTGATTTCGACCCGCAGTATCTTCGCGGCTATGCATCACGTATGCAAGATAATAATATTAATTCAGAGATGTTTATAAGGTTTGCTCAGGGAGCAAAACTATGTGCATCGGCAAACAAAAGTATTGATGACTCTATTGTCGAGTTGTTTCCTAAATCGCACGGGCAATTACTGCAAGACATTGTTTGTTCTATAGTACACAGACAAAAGAGATGCGGGTATTTTGTTGAGGTTGGAGTTGGTGATGGGGAGAAATACTCTAATACATTGATGCTAGAAAGAGACTTTGGTTGGCATGGCGTGCTCGCTGAGCCGGCAACTATGTTTCACGACAGTATTCGTAAATTGCGCTCGGCTGTCCTCGATGCGCGCGCGATTGGTCAAACAAACGGAAGGATGTTGTTTGAGCAAGATGAGAAGATCGGTGAGCTGTCGGGCCTTGTGGGCAAAAGTAAGGTTCGTGAGAATAGTAGTAATTCAAGATATGACGTGGACGTAATAAATTTCGATGAATTTCTTGAAGAGCATAGAGCTCCAGATGAAATTGACTATATATCAATAGATACTGAAGGTTCGGAATTGTCTGTTATAAACGGACTTTCTCTAAAGAATAGGCGAATATGGTTCTTTACTGTTGAGCATAATTTTGACAAGGGAAGAATTAGAGCTTACGAAGAGATATTTTCAAAATTCGGGTACCGAAGGATTCTTCCTAGCGTGTCAGCCTTCGATTCATGGTATGTTCACCGAGAACTGGGCGATGAATTTTTCTAAGCGGGCATATATGATGTTCAACCCGAGTCTTGTGTGTTTAGGTAATGTGTTTAGTGAGGCTATAGATGCGTGAGGTACTAAGCGCTATATCACCGCGTCTGAAGTCCAAGATGCAGAAGGCTTTTCGATCGGTTGGTCTCGACGTGACGATATATGGTCCAAGACATAACCCAGGCCTCCGACTTGTAGATTTCTTGAAGACGCATGAAATCGATCTTGTTTTTGACGTCGGAGCAAACAGGGGGCAATTCGCCAAAGAGATCTTTGCATCGGGTTTTTCTGGGCGACTTGTGTCTTTTGAACCTTTACCTGACGTACACGCAAAGCTAATTGAAGAGGCGAAATTGTCCGGGCAACGTTGGGAGGTTGCTCCGCCAATGGCCCTCAGTGACGAAGCTGGAGTTGCCGAATTCCAGATCACACATTCAGATGCCAGCAGTTCACTGTTACATCCGACTGCCGATCTTGTTTCCACGCTTCCCCAGGTGGGTGTAGTCAAGAAAGTCCAGGTCCAGACTGAGCGCCTCGACGTAGCCGCAACTCCATATTTGTCACAATCAAGAAGGCCCTTTCTAAAGGTGGATGTGCAAGGGGCGGAGGGGCAAGTACTAAGAGGAGGCGCAAATGTCTTGGAAAGATGCCATGGGGCGATCGTGGAAACAGGGGTTGAAAAATTGTACCATGGCCAGTCAAGCGTCCAAGATATCCTATTGCTTTTGCTCAATTCTGGTTTCGAAGTTTGGGACATCTCTACGGCGTATAGGAGTCCCAAAACCCATAGGCTAGGGCAAGTTGACATCACCTGTTTCAGGCCATGACCGCCGATCGCGGCGTTGCGTTCCGTGCATCCGTTATTCACATGATCTCGAACATGCTTCGAGGATGCCGGCCGACTGAGGTCAGAATCGCAGCGTTCTACGCCTTCTTCCGTCGACTTGTGACAAGGCGACTATTTCGTAACGGGCTTTTCGCTGCCGGCCAGAGCCTCGTCGTAACTCTCTGTGTGTTCCTGGCCTATCGGATTGCGATCTCGCACGTTGGCCTCGAACGGCTTGGAGTCTGGTCATTGCTTCTGGCTGGTGCTGCGGTTGCGCGGATCGGCGATATAAGCGGCGGCGGTGCCTTGGCGCGGTTTGTCGCCACGAGTTCACGCACCGGCAAGGCGCAAAGCACTCGCAATACGGTGCATACCGTAATGTTAACTACCCTTGGCCTCAACGCCTTTCTTGGTGCGATGTTGTGGGTTGGCGCACCGCGCGCGCTCCCCTTATTCATCCAGCATCAGTATCTAGGCGAGGCGCAGATGTTGATGCCTTTCGTCGTCGTGTCATTGATACTGAGTGCGCTCGCCTCGGCTGTTTTGTCGGGCATCGACGGTGTGCAGCGGGCTGACCAGCGAGCTATCGTCGTCGCCACTTCCGCGTTCATATTTCTATGCGCGAACTGGATCTTCATACCCTACTTCGGCGTCGTAGGTTTTGGTATGGCCAACATTCTGCAGCAGTCTACGATGCTTGTAATTGGTTGGCTAACGTTGCGCTTCCATATCCGAGACCTGGGATGGTTTCCCTACCGCTGGCAGAGGGAAGTGTTCGCGGAGACTACAGGATATGCCATAAAACTGAACACGATCGGCGTCATCGGACTTCTATTCGAACCGTTGACAAAAGTGGCCTTCAATCATGCCGGCGGCCCCGGACTCGTGGCCCTATACGAGTTGGCATCGCGGCTGGTCCTCCAGATTCGGGGGTTGGTGATCGCTGCCGCGACTCCTCTTGTGCCCGCATTCGCTGCCGGACCCAACCCCGACGGTCCAACATTTCAGAGTATGCTGGAGAAATCTACGCGAGTAGCGACTTGGGCGGCTGTCGGCGTTGCCATCGTCACCCTTGCTGCGGCGCCGGTGATGAGCTTTCTGGTCCTCGGGCGACTTTCGCCGGAATTGCTGCAGATGAATGCGGCTTTGACTGCCGGGTGGACCCTCAACATTATTGTGGTGCCCCTTTATTTCGCTGCGCAAGCATATGGCGTATTGCGCTGGAATTTCGCTAGCCATGTTGTCGTTGCGATCTCTGTGCTGCTAGGCGTTTTTTTGCTAGTTCCTCTGGCTGTACCCAATGGGATTGTCATTGCAATCATAGTTGGACTTACTCTGAGCATGCTCACGGTGCTCTTCGGCAACGCACACGCTCTCGGAATCACGGAAGTTGTTAGGCGGCTGCGATGGCAGCTTTTGGGAGCAAGCGCAGCCGTCAGTTCGTTGTCCTTGGCGGGATGGATCCTCGCTGGACTGATTAGGATCTGAATGTCTTACTCTTCAACAGAACGAACGCCGCGCCGAGGAACTGAAATTCGTGGGTCCGGAACCGTGGCGGCTCCTGGCCGAAAGCGTGGCCTGATCGCCTCCATGTACCGTCTTTGGACCAGTCCGGCAGCCGCTTTCCTGTTTCTGTTTCCAACCATTGGCTACTACACGTTTGCCGCCTATGCGAACGTAGTTTCGCCCGAGGGAAGCTCGGGAGGCGTCGTCATCCGAGCAGTATCTCTTGCAGTTCTCGTCTTCGCATTCCTGGCGGTTCCCAGAAGGCTGAGACGGCCATTTAGTATTACTCTTCTCCCAGCGACAATTTTTATCGTCCTATATGGCTCCAGGTTAATAGAGAATATGCTTTTTCTTCGCTTGGAGATTTCACCGGGCAATTTCTTAGTTTTATCGATTTTCGTTTTGTCTAGTATCATTCCTGCTTATATGCTCGCGTCATCAGAGCGAAAGATATCCGATAACGACATGTTAGCCCTACTTTCGGTACTGGCTATTTTGTTTATCTTCGGAATGGCTTTGAACCGTGCTGCGTTGGTTGAAACGAGCGAGTGGAGAATGAAGCTCGAAAAGATCAATCCAATAGCACTTGCATATGTTGCAAGTAGCTTTCTACTATTCTACATGATTGCTTTTCGATATTCAAAGAAAATACTAATTCAGGCCATCTTCTTTGTGCCTGTGATGCTGGTAATTGTTTCACTCGCCAGATCAAGAGGAGTGCTTATTTCGACAGGGCTAACAGTCCTCCTCTATGTTTTGGTAGTTAAGGGAACACGCAGAGTATGGGCATTTGTCGGTCTGGGAGTCATCGCGGTCGCGATCGTTGCTTTTGCGGATCCAAAATATATCGAAGTGGTAATGGAGGCACTTAACAAAATTGATGCTGATACAGACATGTCTACCGCCGGCCGTGTGATGGCATTTCGGGGAGCATGGGAGCAGTTTCTTGCAGATCCCATATTCGGTCGGTATGCGATCGAACTTTTAACGGCGTACTATCCTCACAATATCTATCTTGAGTCGTTGATGTCAGTTGGCCTTCTTGGGACTGTGCCTCTCACATTGCACTGCTTGATATCATTGCGTGCCGCCATTGGGCTTCTCCGTGAAAAACAAGCGGGGTTTGCTGGGGTGTTTATTGCTTTACTGTTCATCAGGGATGCCGTGGGTGCTGCCGGAAGCGGCGCGATTTGGGGCGCCTCTGGCTTCTGGATAACGTCATTTCTGGTGGTCAGCATGTGGTACGGTCGCCGACAGGATCAACAGCGAGTTGAGCACCGTTGGCGATGGCCATCGCCAACATAGAGCACCATAGAGAAAATACTTGAAGACGATTATCGTTCAGCCGACGATTCCGACTTATCGGGTAGGCTTCTTCAGCCGTCTCGCGGCAAGGTTTGGTCCTGAGTTTGCCGTCTACGGCTCGATTGGGGACATGGGCGTATTGAGCCAGAGCCCATCTTCTCCCACGTGGGAAAGGCGGCTCGGAAAATCACGCCAGCTTCTCCCCGGGCTGTTATGGCAGCAAGGTGTGCTGTCTATTCCCATTTCGCGGGGTGATGTTGTGGTGGTCTCGGGCGCCCCCCGCTATCTGTCCAATATTGCTTTGCTGTTGAAGGCCCGATTGAGGGGGGCGAAAACGATCTGGTGGGGACACTTTTGGTCCTCGACCAGCCGCGCTTGGCGCGCATCGATACGATTGATCTTGATGAAGTTGGCAGACGGGATCCTCTTCTACACTGATAAAGAGGTCGAAGGATATTTCGCGACCAAGCCATCTGGCCGCCAGCTTGTCTCGGCCATCAACAATGGCCTTGAAACGGAAGAAATTGTTCGACTTCGTGCGCCGTATGCCATTTCCTCGCGCCAACGCGACCTTCTGTTCATCGGCCGTATTACCCCTAAAGCTGAGCTTGGATTCCTGCTGGAAGCGCTAGCGCTTTCGGTGTGCGCGAACATTCAGCTCGACGTGATCGGATCCGGCGACAGTGAAGATCAGCTACGCCAGCGCTGTATTGCGCTGGGTATCGCGAACCGTGTAGTTTGGCACGGTGGCATAACAGAGGAAAAACGCATTGCCGACGTTGCGAATTCTTGTAAGGCTTTCGTCTACCCGGGTGGCGTTGGCCTCAGTCTAATCCATGGCCTTGCCTATGGTCTGCCTGCCATTGTCCACGACAATTGGCGGGAGCATATGCCGGAGATTGCTGCACTAAAGAATGATGAAAATGGCACTACCTTTCGCGACAGGGACGTCAACTCCCTTGGAATGGCCATCGCCTCATTGCTCACAGACGCCGCACGGCTTGATGCAATGTCGACTGCGTCTATCGATACGACCGCACAATCCTTCAACGCGGTCGATATGTCCGAACGCTTCTACGCAATGGTGGAAGCAGTACGCAACGAAGGGAAGCATTTCACTAACTCGTCCCATCAGGTTACGTCATGAAAGTGGCCATGGTGGCTGCTAGCCTTTCTCGGAACGGCGCTGGCGTCTCGGCAGCAGTGGAGGCATTATCGTTCAACGTCGAAAGGCACGGCATGGACGTGCATGTTTTCGGTCTGGACGACGCCGCCTGGTTAGCGGGAGAGAACGATAGTTGGAGAGGAGCCCCATTCTCCACTTTTCGTGTTTTTGGCCCCCGGCCGTTGGGCTTTGCGCCGGACATGGTGCGCAGCCTAATAGACTGGACTCCTGACATTGTTCATGTTCACGGTATTTGGATGCACCCTTCCCGTAGTGTGCTGCAATGGGCTCGGCTTACGAGAAGACCTTATCTGATATCCCCGCATGGCATGCTCGATCCTTGGGCAGTGAGGAATTCTGCCCTGAAGAAACGTCTTGCGGGTATTCTTTATGAGCGGGCGCATCTGAACGGCGCGGCCGCGTTCCACGCTCTGTGTGAACCCGAGTCGGACGCGATCCGCAGTTTCGGCCTGGGCAATCCGATTCACATTATTCCGAACGGCATAGAGATGCCGAATGACGGCCCAGTTTTGCCGTCCCCCTGGAGCGGCCAATTTCCCCCGGCTGCAAAGGTAATGCTGTTTCTAGGGCGCTTACATCCCAAGAAGAATCTTCCTGCGCTGTTGAAGGCGTGGAAGGTTGGAGCCCGAAAAACTCGGGGCCAGTGGAGGCTCGTGATTGCAGGTTGGGACCAACAAGGACATGAACAAGAGCTACAAAACTTGCGATCCCACCTCGGGCTTGAAGGGGAGGTTGTATTTCTTGGCCCCTTGTTCGCTGAGGCTAAGGAGGCCGCGTTCCGAAATGCCAGCGCGTTTGTCCTTCCTTCTCTCAGCGAAGGGCTACCGGTAACCATACTTGAGGCGTTGTCCTTCGGCGTGCCAGTCTTGATGACCGATGCATGCAATCTGGCGGAAGTGTTTGCAGCGGGCGCGGCACATCGTCTGAATTTGGCCCCTGACGCCATGTCGGAAGATCTCTCACACTTTTTGTCCTTGGACGATATCGCTTTGCTGTCGATGGGTAGAAAAGGCCAGCAGCTAGCTTCCCACAACTATCGATGGACGCACATCGCAGAACATTTTATTGATGTGTACACCAATCTGTATGAGCATTCCAAAAGCTCAGATTATCATGTCCCGATTGGAGCGCAGCCATAATGTTTAAAGCAGTAAAACGAATCGCGCGTAGTATTCTATGGCCACCCATGCATGAAGTGGATTTTCGTGGCCAGATGATTTTTTTAGGCAATGAATACGGCGGTTGGCCGCTACTCTGTGACTGCGTAGATAAAGGTAGCGTTATCTATTCGTTTGGTATTGGCGAGGATATTAGTTTTGATCGGGCCGTGATCGAAAGATACGGATGCCGTGTGTTTGGCTTTGACCCAACGCCAAAGAGTCGAGCATGGCTCGACATGCAGAACCTGCCAAACGAGTTTGTATTCCACCCGATAGGTATTGCTGCGAAGGACGGTGAAGCTGAATTTTTTCCGCCTCCCGTCGAAGGACATGTTTCTTTTTCTGTGACACCGCAACGCAAGGGAAGCCACGGCTCCTCGGTAAAGGCTCCGGTTTTGCGCCTGGAATCGATTATGTCGCAGATTGGTCTTCCCGAACCCACCATACTCAAGATGGACATCGAGGGATTTGAGTATGATGTGATTAGTGACATCCTGGCCGGACCGGTGCGACCTCTCCAACTTCTCATAGAATTTCACCATGGCATGTATGATGGATTCGGAGCGGAAAGAACCATGGGCGCAGTAGATGCTCTCCGCGCCGCTGGCTACCGTCTATTTTACACGTCCCGCACCGGCCGAGAATATGCCTTCGTTCGGTCGCTCCTATAAGAGAGCATCCAAAGAGGTGGATTCAAATACCAGAACCTTCTCGACGGACAATTTTTCATTGGTAGAGACCGGTCTCATATGGTCTGAGGGACATTGGTGACTGACGAGAAGCAGGTTGATGTTGCGGCCAACCGCCAGGCCCGGAAATGGTCTCGCAAAGCTCTTGCTGGCCGTATGCTGTGGGCACTTATGCACCCCTTCTTTGCCTTCAGCCCACGGCCACTATGGGGCTGGCGACGTCTCCTTTTGCGTCTGTCTGGTGCTCGTATCGGGCGCGAGGTGCATATATATCCAAGCGTGCGGGTCACGATCCCTTGGAATCTGACAGTTGGTGAACAATCTGCAATTGGAGCGCGTGCGATCCTCTATTGTCTCGGGCCTATCAACATCGCCGAGCGCGTCACGATCTCGCAGGGCGCGCATCTATGCGCTGGGACGCACGACTACCGTGATCCTTCTATGCCATTAATCAAGTTGCCCATCGTCATTGAACAGGATTCTTGGGTTTGCGCCGACGCCTTCGTTGGACCAGGTGTGACTATCGGTCTTCGTGCAATTGTCGGAGCGCGTGCTGTGATTATGTCGGATGTAGATGCGGAGGCCGTTATGGTAGGTAATCCAGCGAAGCTTCTTCGTTGGAGGACGGAAGTAGAGCCATAGCGTTTCTGGCACTGACGCAGGCTGTGGTTCCAGTGGATCAATCATTGCCTTGTGCACCGCTTTTATCGTACTGGCAGATAGCGCAGAGCTTGCCACCTTTCTTTGCTCAGACCAGCATAGCGGGTCTTTGGGTTTGAGAGCGGTAGTGGACGTGGCTAGTGATCGCTGTCTCCAGAATGCTAATCAATCAGGCGAGACGTAGCTCGACATGTCCGATGTCCATGCCATAATCCTGACATTCAACGAGGAACAGCACATCGCGCGGTGTATCCAAAGCCTCCAGGGCCAATGCACGAGCGTCACGTTGATCGACAGCGGATCGACTGATCGCACGGTCGAGATCGCGAGGGGGCTTGGGGCTGAGGTTCTGGTCAACCCTTTCGTAACGCATGCGGCACAAGTGAACTTTGGCATAAATGCGCTGGTTTCGCGGGGCGGGTGGTTGTTCCGCATCGACGCCGACGAAGTGCTTGAACCCGAACCCCGGCGGTCCCTCGCTGACCACGCGGCGCGATCAGGCCAAGGCACGAACGGGTTCGTCGTCTCGCGACGGATCTATTTTCTCGGGCGCCGCATTCGCTGGGGTGGGATTGAACCCAACTGGCAGCTACGACTGTGGCGAAATGGAAAAGGGCGCTGCGAAGACCGCTGGATGGATGAGCATGTCCAAGTCGATGGGACGGTCGAGCACTCTGGGATTGTTATATCCGACATCAATCTAAATTCGGTCACTTGGTGGACTTCCAAGCACAATTCGTATGCTTCACGCGAAGCGATTGAAATCCTCAACGACCGCCATCACTTCATGCCTAGGCATGCGCTCTGGGATGGCCACCTGGCTACCCAAGCCACATCCCGTCGTTTTCTCAAAGAAGAGGTCTATGGCCGAGTGCCAAGAGGGCTGCGCGCGCTCCTCTATCTCGTCTATCGCTATCTCTTTCGCCTTGGTTTCCTCGATGGCCTGCCGGGCTGGTATTTCCACGTGCTGCAAGGGTTCTGGTACCGCACGCTGGTCGACGCAAAGGTATCCGAAATTGAGAACCGCGCGCGCGAATTGAACATGCCTGTCGCAAAGGCAATCCATGATCGCACAGGTATAGATCCCCTGGCGGTTGCGCACATCCCAGGAAACAGCGATGCGAACATCGGCGCGTCGGTTGCGGGGGCCGATTGATGCACAGACTAATCTCGGCCCTGTCTCTGCTCGCCTTTATATCGGTAGCTTCTGATAGCGGCGTGGCGCAGGAGGCTACGGATCTCGACTGGAATCACATTCCCCACCTTTCCATGGGGGGCGATCTCAGGTTCTTCTGGAACGTGGCCGACGGCTCGAAAGGTGACACGGCGCGCAATGCCCAGGCACGGGGTTTCGGACCAGTGACGCTGGTAGGCACCTATGCAGACTATCCGGGCGGACAGCGCGAGAACATCAGCACCACCATCGGGGCTGGCTATGACAATCCGTGGGGAAAGCCCCCATTCTTCGAACGAATCGTCAGGCGCAACATCGACCTCACCCCTCCGAACGGAATCTACGTCCACGATATCGAACTCCCCTTCGAGGAGGACGCACAGCGCGCATGGCAGAAGCCGGCGGTACGCAGCGCTTCTGGCATTACGTCGCAGGGGGATTTCGAGGAAGCCTATTTTCGGAAATGGGCGGAATGGTTCTGGCTACCATTGCAATGGACCAAGGAGCGCTATCGGGGCGTCCGCGTCGGCCTCTATGGCCCGCAGCCCTTCCGACGGGACTTCTGGGGCATTGCGGGCAAGAATGCAGAGCAAATCGACGGCACGCACAAGTCCGATTGGCGATTGTGGAAATATATCGACCAGTACGTCGATTTCTATATTGCCAGCATCTACGTGTTCTATGACAATCCCGACTCCGTCTTCTACATGGCAGCGAATATCGAGGAGAACTACCTCCGCACCCTGCGCATGGGCGACAGACCACTTTACGCTTACACCTGGCTGCGTTTCCATAACTCCAATGAGAAACTTGAGGGGAAGGAACTGCCATCCTGGTTGGTGGAGGCGATGGCCATAGTCCCCTATTTCAGCGGCGCGAAGGGCGTCGTTCTTTGGGGCTGGGAGCCCCAACTTAAGACCGGCATGCAACTGCCTTATCAACAACTTCCTCAATTTGTGCGGTCGCTGAGGAGAGTCTCTGCCCTTTCGGAAAAGATCTCACGGGGCAGACTGCTGATCGACCGGCCTGCCCAAACCCTATGGAAGGCGCATCAGCCACTGATACGCACAGTCGTGATCGGCAAAAACGAGTGCGTCATAATGGCGATTGACCCTTGGCAACAGGACAATGCACGAATGACGCATTCCGTTCGATGCGGCGAAATCAATGCTCCTATCGTGATCGAAGGGCGCCAAACGACTCTAGCCCTCCTAAACAAACAGGGGCTGCAAACGTATTGAAAGGATGTCCCTGCCTTATCCTTGTTGTGCGAGCTTCCTTGAGACGGTACAACTGAAATGTCTCTCTCTCTAACCGCATACACCCTGCAGCGGGCTGGCTTGGTGGCTCTTGGGCGCCTGCCTTTCGCCCCGCGCGTGGCCATTCAATCAGGAGGGTGCGGCTTTTTTGGGGATCTATTCATTGCGTTGAATGGCCTCCGCTTCGCGGAGTTGCATAATCTTGTAGCTGAAGTTGTTTGGGGTCCAAAGTCCCTATACTTTGACGCTTCCGCCGGACCGAACGCTTGGACATACTACTTCCGTGAGAGCCGGTTTTCTTTCGGCCGCCCTGGACGGACTTATTGGTCACTGCCGTTCCGGGCCGGTGCCCAGGAATTTCATCGGTATAACGGCCTGTCCACTCGCGCTTCTGTGCATCGCGCAATTGAACGTTTCTGTGTACTACGGCCGGAACTCGCAGCTGAGGTCGACACCTTCGTCAACGCTGAATTCGTCCCTGGCCGCACTCTTGGAGTCCATGTTCGGCTAACTGATGCAGCAGCGGGTCGTGAGAATCGCAGAGTTCTCAGCCTCGATCATTTTATTGACGCGACGCGAGATTGCCTTCATTCAGGTGAAGCGGAACGCATCTTTCTTGCGTCTGACGAGCAGCGTACTATCGACCGTTACATCGCCGAGTTCGGAGACCGAGTTGTATTTTCGCCTGCGCTACGCTCCGTTGACGGCACTTCGATTCACGGCCATTACGACGGCGGGGTTGCGGGGAGCTCATTCGGCAAAGGTCGTGACGTACTGGTTGACGCCCTCCTTCTTGCACAGTGTAATCATTTGATTCGCTCGCATTCACGTGTGACCTGTTTCTCACTTTGCGCGAATGCAACACTTTCCTTCACTGACCTGGATCTCAAGCATTTCGGAAGCAGCCAGACTCCTTGGCTCCACCGCGTTTGATGTCGCTGTGTGACAGCAAGCTGCCTGCCGAGGGTCGTCTCAGCTCGGCAACAAATTTCTGCTGCAAGAGCGTGTAGCTTCGCCGCCTGTGTCATGCCGGCGGATAGCCAGGGTCAACTGCTCGATCCGGTCGGCCTCGGTCCCCCGTGAAATCGGGGCGGCGTCCACGCTTCGTCTTCGGACGAGATGGCCGCATAAAACGGCCCGGCGAGATACGCGCAGCACTCCTTGCATTGTTGAGATTGAACGTTTTAAAAAGCGTCGCCCATTGACCACGGTTAACAGTGTGGGAATCGTTGCGGACGGCGCCTCAGGTTTAAGCTAGCGTCATCGGACAAACAGGAACTTGTATTGGGGATTAGCGCTGGCACAGCTTCGAAAGCGTCGATGCGGTGCTACGAGGCCCCAGAACTTTTGAGCGCGAGAGCCCAATGACCGAGCGGATCGTCAGTTTTGTCATGAGTGGCGGCGTTGGCTCACGGTTGTGGCCGCTGTCGCGCGAGGACAATCCCAAGCAGTTCCACGATTTTTCGGGCGATGGCTCGATGCTGGTCAAAACTTTGCACCGGCTTACGGCGCGGCCGGATGGAGAAACGCCGATTTTCCTGATTGCCTCGGAGCGGCACGCCGACCGCGTCCATGCCGACCTCGCCGGCCTCGACCTTTCGGGTGGCGGCCCCTTATTCGAGCCGACCGGCCGCAACACTGCCGCCGCAGTTGCTTTGGCGACCCTGCGCACCTTGTCCGAATATGGCGACAGCCTGGTGCTGGTGGTGCCGTCCGATCATGAGATCACGACCGCACAGCAATTCTGGCGGAGCGTGGAAAACGGCGCCGGCGCTGCGCGTGCCGGCCGGCTGGTGGTGTTCGGCATCAAGCCCGGCCACCCCGAAACCGGTTACGGCTATATCGAGATCGCTGGCGAGACCGATGGCATCTGCGATGTCTCGCGTTTCGTAGAGAAACCGGACCTCGCGACCGCGCAGAATTACCTGGCGGCGGGCAACTTCTACTGGAACACCGGCATCTTCCTGTTTCGCGCCAGCGCCATGCGGGACGCCTTCACGGCTTTTGCGCCTGAGATCTGGAAGGCCACTGAGATCGCCTACCAGGCGGCGACGTCAGATCTTTCCGGCCTCTATATGCCTCTGGAACTCTACGCCGCCATTCCGTCGACGTCGATCGACTATGCGGTCATGGAGCGCGCCAGCCACATCGCCATGGTGCCGGCCGGCTTCCGCTGGAACGATCTCGGTTCCTGGCAATCACTGCTCGATGTCGGTCCCTCCGACGAAGAGGGCAACGTCATCGTCGGCGATGTCGTCGCCATCGACTGCGAGAACTCCTACATCCGCAGCGACAGTCGCTTGCTATCGGCCATCGGCCTGAAGGATGTTGCCATCGTCTCGACCGCCGATGCCACCTTCGTCGCGCCGGTCAGCCGCAGCCAGAACGTCAAGAAGATCGTCGAGCAGCTCGAAAAGAGCGGTCGGCTGGAAACCAGGTTCACGCCAGCCGATGACCGCGTGATCGAAAGCGGCGCTTGGCGGCGCCGCGTTCACCACTGGCTGTTTGAAGAGACGGTGCCGCTATGGTCCACGGTCGGTGTCGACGAGCGCCATGGCGGTTTCCACGAGGCACTCGGCTTTGACGCCACACCGCTGATGAAGCCTAAGCGCATGCGCACCATGGCCAGGCAAGTCTACGCCTTCGCTGTCGCCAAGGCGCGCGGCTGGGATGGGCCCGCCGACAGGTTGATCAGCCACGGCATCGAATTCATGAACAGGAACGGCCGCACCGACAATGGCGGCTGGGTGCGCACGCTTAATGTCGATGGCACGGTCGCCGATGCCACAGAGGATGCCTACGATCATTCCTGCGTGCTCCTTGCGCTGGCGCATGCCCATATGGTCGGCAATGCCGATGCATTGCGGCTTGGCGAAGAAACGTTTTCGTTTCTCGACGCGCATCTCGAGGATCACCGCATGACCGGCTTTCTCGAAACGTCGAGTGGCGCGGGCGAACGCCGCTCCAACCCACACATGCATCTGCTCGAGGCTTTCCTGGCCTGGCATCAAGCGACCGGCGATCTCGCCTATCTTCGCCGCGCCGCGCGCATCGTCGATCTGTTTCGCAGCCATTTCTTCGATCCGGAAAGCTGGACGTTGGGCGAATATTTCGACGCCGAGTGGAGCCCGGCGGAGGGCGAGAAAGGCGGATGGACGGAACCCGGCCACCATTTCGAATGGGCTTCGCTGCTGGTCGACTTCGCAGGGCGCACCGGCCAGAGCGAACTAACCAGCTTTGCCAGAAAGCTCTATGCCTCGGCCATCGCCAACGGCCTCAATCGCGCCACCGGCCTCGCCTATGGCGCCGTCTCGCGGCAAGGCCTGCCGCTCGACCTTGTCTCGCGCAGTTGGCCGCAGGCCGAAGCAATCAAAGCAGCGATTGCACTGGACGGTTCGGGCGGTCCCGACCTCAAGCCGGAGATCGAAGCACGTGTCGGTCGCCTGTTCCGTTGGCACATCAATCCGGCGCCGCTCGGCCTGTGGATAGACCGCATCGACGAGCGGGGCCGCTCGCTGGCGAGCGATGTACCGGCAAGCATCTTCTACCATCTGGTCTGTGCGCTGACCCAGTATCTCGACAGCACGGTCGGCGAATCTCGGTAGAGCGATTGACGGAGAGACGCGTGCTTGGCCACGGCGGGAGTGAGAATTTTTGTCGTTCAAGAAAATAGGCTTGCTGGCACTCCTTGCCTTGGCGTTTGCGATTGGCTTCTTTGCCATCATCGTGAAAAAAGGGACGCCTGTTCGTTCGCAACCCCCTAGGCCGCAAGCGGCGCTTGAGCCGTTTGATGGCAAGCTTTCCATCCAGGCGGTCGATGATCTTCGCGTCGGCGGCCGCAAGATTGTGTTGTGCGGCGTGGCGTTTACCAAGCCGCGATCTATGCGTGCGATGGTAACCGAGGCGGCGCGCCGGGATTACCAAGGGCTCGCCCTGACCTGCAAACCGGTCGGCACGGGGACGCCTTGCGACGGCAATGTCGCCTCAAAGTTTGGTGATGCCATCGTTGTGCAATGCCTCACGTCCGATGGCACGGATTTGGCGGCGAAGCTTGCCGAGAACGGCATCTTGTGCGGTCAGCCTGCGCAGGCAGGTCCGATCTACAAATCTTGCTTGTCGGGTTCGTAGCTCACGGGTTCCCTAACTGCCCCTCGCATTCCCATGGATCGCGACTGTCATAAAACGAAAGGCAGGATGTGCGATAACGCCCCCAAGTCAAACAGAGTCGACTCATAATCCCTGTACGAAGCACG
Organism: Mesorhizobium sp. M6A.T.Cr.TU.014.01.1.1; assembly: GCF_004022765.1. Classification (NCBI taxonomy): domain Bacteria; kingdom Pseudomonadati; phylum Pseudomonadota; class Alphaproteobacteria; order Hyphomicrobiales; family Phyllobacteriaceae; genus Mesorhizobium; species Mesorhizobium sp. M6A.T.Cr.TU.014.01.1.1. The sequence continues at coordinate 285,483 of NZ_RZPG01000001.1, read as the reverse complement.
GCGCGATTGGCGGTCATCAGGGCCCAAGAAATAGACCTGACTTTCCGACAATTTCCAGATGGGCCGGCGCTAGAATGCTAAATTCAAATCTGCCACGTGAGTGTGTCCGATGAAACACAGCGGAACCAAAAAGTCATCTCGCACCTGCGAAGCAGGTTGGAATCAAAGCAAAAAGCTGTTACGCGCTTGTTCAATACCTTGGTACTTGGGCGGGACGAGGTACGGCGGGAAAAAAGGATCGAAACGAATGAACCTTACTGTAAAAATTGCGTTGGCCGGATTTGTCGCCTCAATCGGCTCCGGCTCGGTTTCGTCTTTCGCTCAGGACACGCCATGCACCTGTACGACCCCTTACCAGGGAGCGGCGAATTCGATTGGTTCCATCGGGCACGCCAATGGTGACGTAATGGTTTCGCAAGCCGCCGGCTATGGCCCGGCCAAAGCGGGAAATGCGCTGGATTTCGGCAGCCGCGTAGTGGTCGGAGCCAAGGGGTCGGCTTCCGTCAAGGTCGGTGGCTGCAACCTGGATGTGCCGGCTAATTCAAGCCTCGACATTTCTCGTGTCGAGAACAATATCTGCCTGAAAGTTGTGGGCTCTGAGCAGACGGCAGCCGCCGTTAGCTCTGAGTATACGGGTCAGATTCCCCCGGGCGGCAACCGGTCCAACACTCCGCTATTCATTTTCGGTGGTATGGCTGCCGCCGCCGGTATTCTGGCCGCAACGCAGGATGACGACGACGGCGTGAGCCGTTAGGCGCAACAGGACAATCGCAGCAAAGGCATGTCACTGCCTCTGCTGCGATTGTATCGCCGGTGCCCTCTGTGCCTTGGGCTTAGCGCGCCGGCTGGAGCCGGGGTATTGATGAAACTCTTCAACCATACCGCTCTATTGCTTGAGTTGGAGCTGGGTGCGGTTCGTCTTGGGCGAACTCGCACCGTGACAGGTGGCGCGGCAACGCTGATCATTCGCTTGCACGATGACGGCAGCGCCGTCGGCGAATAGCTTGAATCTGGCAGCTAAAGCATTGCATGAATTTGATAAATGCGTCATTCGCTATCGTGCGGGTGGCGCATTTACCTTTTATTCGGGAGAAGTCGTCACGTTGCTTCAGTGCGGCCACAAACGCCTATGATCGACCTGCATTCCCACATCTTGCCCGGTCTTGATGACGGCTCGCCCAGTCTTGCTGAATCGCTGGAAATGGCGCGGCTGGCGGTGGCCGATGGAACGACCCATATGGCGTGTACGCCGCATATCGTGCCAGGCATGTATGAAAACGGATCGGCAAATATTGCCCGAGCGGTTCAAGAGTTCGAGCAGGCGCTATGCCACGCGGCAATACCGCTTGCTCTTTATGTTGGCGCCGACGTGCATATAGCGCCGGATCTTCCGGAGCAATTGGCGCTAGGTAGCGTGCCGACCTTGAACAGATCTCGTTATTTTCTATTCGAACCGCCGCATCACGTTCTACCGCCAAGGCTGGAAGATCTGGCTCTGCGCCTCATAAACGCCGGGTTCATTCCGATTCTTACCCATCCTGAGCGGTTAACCTGGATCAAAGCAAATTACGATATTGTCGAGAGGTTGAATGCAATCGGCTGCCTTGTTCAGCTTACGGCAGACTCGATTGCTGGTGCTTTTGGACGCACGGCACTTTACTATTCGGAAAAGCTGATTGACGAGGGCAGGGTAGATATTATCGCATCGGACACCCATGGCGCTACCCGCCGGCCGCCTGGGCTTTCGCAGGCCGTCGCCGCGGCGGCGAAGCGATGTGGGGAAGATGAGGCCCGCAACATGGTGTTGAAACGTCCAGGCGAAATATTGGCGAACCGGCCGCTCGATCCGGTCGGAAAGGCGCGGTCGAAAAAGCCAAGCCCCGGCAACGCCGGTCGCTTTGCAGGATTGGGTCGCTTGTTGAAGGGTGGGACAGCGTAATGGACGTTTTTCATTTCGCAAAAAGCTATACAGGCACGATATGTGTCTTGCTCGCTTCGCTCTCTATGTGCGCCTGCCCCAGCGCCTCGTCGACGGCATCGTCTTCGCCGACTTCGGTCGATGCTCTGCAACTGACGGCATCGTCGGCGCCGCTCTCGGGCGGCGGCGCCCTTCAGGTCGTAAAGGAACTGCCTGCGCCGCAGAACTCCCAGAACGGCAACGAGCAGCCTTTGTCGCCGAACGATGTGCTCGAGGTGAATGTGTTCCAGGTCGACAATCTCAACAGAACCGTGCAAGTCGACGCCGGCGGGCAAATTTCGCTTCCACTTATCGGAACCGTCACCGCGGCAGGGAAAACCGTCCGTCAGTTGGAGCAGGAAATCGAGACGGCCTACGGCGCCAACTATCTGCAGTCGCCCGATGTGTCGGTCTACATCAAGGAATCGATCGGACAGCGCGTTACCGTCGATGGCGAAGTCACCAGGGCCGGAATCTTTCCGGTGTCGAGCAATTCTTCCCTCATCGACGCGGTGGCCCTTGCCGGAGGGTTCAATGCCGTCGGCGACGCAAAAAAGGTGTTTGTCTACCGCAATATCGGCCCAAACACATTGGTCGCAAATTACGATGTGGAACAGATTCGCGCCGGCAAGAGCCGCAATCCACGTATCTATGGTGGCGACAAGATTGTCGTCTTCGCCTCGAAATCGAAAATTGCGATGAACAATCTCAAGGACGCTCTCGGAGTTGCATCAAGTGCGGCGAGACTTGCGGTGGTCCCCGGATTGTAAAGCACGGCCGGTCAAAATTAAGCCCAGAGACAAACCGAAGGTTGTCACGCAATGCTCGACCGTAACAGACAGCATCAAATTGCAGGCCCAGGGCATGGCCAAGCCTTGTCTGCCGACCTGTATTATGACGGTGCGCAAAACTATAGCCCGTATGGCCGCGATTACGCAGAGCAGGACGAGGGCTTCAATCCACTCAAACTGGTTTTTTACGCTGTCCAGTATCGGTGGCTGATCGTCATGATGGCTGCGGCCGGGCTTGTCGCCGGCATCGTCGTTACCATGATGCAGACGCCAAAATATCGGGCAACAGCGCAACTGGAAGTGCTGGTTCCGTCGGCCAAGGTCTTCCAGGACATTGAAGTGGTCTCTGAAGCCGGCGACGAGTATCGGGTCTTTCTAACCGCCCGGGAAAAGCTGAAAAGCCGGGCTTTGGCGCAGCGCGTGGTGTTCCAGCTAGGGCTTAGCGAAAAGCCGGATTTCCTGTTTCCGACCCCGAACTTCTCGCCTAGCAATATTTTCTATCGTGCGTTCGGAATTTCCAAATCGCCTGCCATTGAAGAGACCACCCCGGAGGAACGTGAGCAGATTGCAATCGGTCGCGTTCGAGGTGACCTCACAGTCGATTTGGTCCCCAACACCAGCCTGCTGTCGATTACGTTTGCCGATCAGAAACCGAAATATGCGACTGATATAGCCAACCAGGTCGCGCAAAGCTTTATCGACCAGCGCCTCGATCAGACCAGCGAGACTTCCGACCTGGCACGGCAGTTTATCCAGGAACAGGTTTCGGTCGTAAAGCAAAAGCTTCAGAAGTCCGAGGAGGAACTCGTCGCTTATGCAAAGGACGCAGGCATCACGATAACCGGCGACGAGAAATCGTTGATAGGGTCGAATATCGAGACTCTGAACTCCGCGCTTGCGACAGCAATCCAGGAACGTCTCGATGCCGGGCGGATGGTGGACCAGATAGACAAAGGTCGCGGGGCGAGCCTCGGCCCCGTCCTGGAGAGCGAAGGTCTGCAGAAGATCACCGAGAAGCTGTCGGATTTGACCAGCCAGTATCAGCAGAAGCTAGGCATATTGAAGCCTGGCTTCCCAGAGATGCAGCAGCTCCAGGCGCAGATCAAGGAGCTGCAACGACTTTATGACAACGGCGTTTTGACTATAACCGACTCGCTGCGTCAGAAATACCAGGAGGCCCAGAACAAGGAGGCCGACCTCAAGTCAAAACTTGCCGAGATGGAGATGCAGCAGGTCATCTTCAACGATAAAAACATCAAGTACACGATCTTGAAGCGAGAAGTTGATTCTAACCGCTCCCAGTATGACAATCTTATTGCCAAGCTGAACGAGGTTGGCGTGAGCTCAGAGCTCAAGTCACAAACCGCCGCAGTCGTTGATTTCGCAACACAGCCTGGCAGCCCGTATTCTCCGCGATTGACCATCAACCTTGGCGTCGCTCTGTTTCTTTTCATGGCTCTGAGCGCAGCAATTATCTATATCATCGAGTTGTTGAACAACACCTTCACCAATCCTGAGCAGGTCGAAAAGGAACTGGGATTGGCGATGCTCGGCATCCTGCCGCTTGTCGATGACCGGGAACTCATAGCGAGCGTCGCCGATCAGAAATCAGGACTGTCCGAAGCCTACCGTTCGCTTCGAACGTCATTGCAGTTCTCCGGCGCCGAAGGTGCGCCGCGCTCGCTGCTGGTCACGAGTTCGGAACCCTCGGAAGGCAAGTCGACCACGGCGTTCAAGCTCGGGCAGGATTTTGCCGCACTCGGTGCAAGGGTTCTCATTGTCGACGGCGATCTGCGAAAGCCCAATCTTCACCGGCTGTTTGGCCTCGACAACACGATCGGACTGAGCAATCTCCTGACGAACACTGTCCGCAAAGAAGATCTGGCAAGCATCTTCAGGGCGACGAAATATCCTAATGTGACCGTTCTGACCTCTGGAACAATCCCGCCGAACCCGGCTGACCTGCTCTCTTCGCCGAAGATGGCGCTGATCGTCACCAATCTCGGCAAGCGCTTCGATCTTGTCATAATCGATGCCCCACCGATCGTCGGACTTTCAGATGCACCTATCCTCAGCCGGCTTGCCGAGGGCACATTGATGGTCGTCTCTACCAAGCAGGTGACGCGCAAGTCGGCGAAGACGGCGTTGAAGCGCCTGCGAGCTGCCGGCGCGAACGTGGTCGGAGCCGCGATGTCGAAGTTTGCGGTGAACAAGTTCGATTACAACTACGCCTACAAATATATGAACTATCAGTATTACGACTACGGCACCGGTACCGCGAAAATTGAGGGCAAAGTCGATGACGGAGCAGACCAGCCCGCTTATGCAAAATCTCCGGCGTTCAGGCGTTTGGTTCGTCGCATCCGTTCTGGTGTTGGCGGCTTCGTCGATCGGGCTAAGTCGATTTCTTGAAACCGAAACGCCAACCGTTTCCCTTGCGCTGGATCCGCTGAACGTCAATGCCCTGATAGGCGAAATTACCAACGACCTGAACGATACAAGCACCGCTCCCGATCTCGACGCATTGCTTGCCAAGGCCGAAAGCGCGCTTCGCTTTGACCTTGCGGACGCACGTCTCTACAGCCTGATCGGCGAGATCAAGTACCGACAGGGTGACAAAGTCCAAGCCTATGAATTTTTCGATCAGGCTCGAAATTTATCCAAGACTGAAATCCACGCGCTCCAGAGGTCGATCGGCCGCTCGATCGAAACAGGCGATCTGTCAAAGGCTGTTGGCGAGATCGACATTTTGCTGCGGCGATGGCCAGATCAATTTCCGGCGATCGCCGAGGGGCTGCCGACAATCCTCTCGAACCCCGATGGATACCAGGCTGTACTGGCGGCCATCAGGGCCGCGCCGCCCTGGAGAGCCAAGCTGTTGGTCGAGCTGGGCAAAACGCCCGACGGGCTTGATTTCGCAAATCGGCTGCTGCTCGATTTGATTGGGTCAAGCGTGCCACCAAACTCAAGCGAATTGTCCTATGTGATCTCCGGCCATATTCGACAGAAAGAATATGAACAAGCGTATCGGTTGTTTCTTTTCAGCCTGTCCGATCAAGAACGAAAACTGGGCGGGTACATTTTCAACAGCACCTTTGAACCGGTATCCAGCGGTAAGCCTTTTGACTGGCAGGTCGGCGATCAGTCGGGCCTGGAAGTTACGTTTCTATCATCTCAAGATGCGGTCGAAGGTGAGGGTGGAGCGACGGTCCGCTTCCTAAACACGCCCGTCAAGAACACAGCTCTTCAGCAATATATCGAACTGCCTCCAGGCTCCTATAAAATTTCTCTCGCTGCGTCTGCGAGAAACTTGAAGCTGCCAAAGGAGTTGTTCTGGTCGATCAGATGTGTGGGGCCGACCGGCGAAATAGCGCGTTTCAATATTCCGGAGGGTACATACAACCGCCAGGCGCTCAGTCAGGATTTTTCGGTTGGACCGGCTGGGTGCCCCATGCAATTATTGAAGCTGGAAACTGCCGCCATCGCCGAGAGCTGGCGCTTTCGATATGTCGGTACGTTGATAATGCACAAATTGAGCATCGAGAGACTTTCATCTTGAGCGACCGGCCATCGGAATGGGATAAATATCTCCTCGGATCGGTTCTGTTTATATCGCTGCTGTTCGGCGGTGGCACTGCAAACGGCCTCTATACGGACACGCTGATTGAGATCGCGGCAATTGTCTCGGCGGCGGCTGTCTTTTCACAGACCTCTGGCCAGAGGATCCCCCATTCTGTTCTGTGGCTGCTTATCTTCGCTGTGGCGTTGGTGATTTTGCAAATTGTCCCGCTGCCTGCGGCGATTTTCAGTGGATTGCGACCAGAGCTGTTGCTCGCAGATTCCGGGCTGGTTGGAGAAACTCGTTTTCGCTTCGTCAGCGTCGGAGTTGGACGGACGATTGAATGTCTGTTGTATCTGATGGCGGCGGCGGCATTTTTTTTGAGCGTATTGCGTTTGCGCGTCGAGCAGGTGCACGGGCTTCTGCCGTTCTTTTTTATGGGTGTTATCTGCAACGGCTTGGCAGGCGCGATTCAATATTCGCTGTCAGATGATATCGCCATAGAAGGATTGTTGCCCTTCACGATCAATGCCGGGCTTTTTGCCAATCAGAACCATTTCGCGGCTTTACTTTTTGTTTCTATTCCGTTCGTCGTTTATTATGGTCTGTTCCGAGGACATTTTTTGTCTGGATCGCTTGGGCTGGTGACGCTTTTGCTGCTCCTTTTGGCAGCCGGTTCGCGCGCCGGTGTTCTGATTGGGCTGGCGATCACCGTACTGTCCATCGTCTTTCTTTCAGCGCGTTCCAAGGTGAGTGGATTCGGCATCCTGCTGATTTTCATTGCGCTTTCGGTCTACACCATGGGCGCGTGGACAAAGATCGATGCCGAGGCGGTTGATCCGGATTTCGGGCGAGGAGAATTTGCGCGTACCACTGTCGAAGGAATCAAAGAGAATTGGGCTACTGGCGTTGGGTTTGGGAATTTTCAAAAGGCTTATCAGATATACGAAAAAGAAGAGATGATTTTTAAGCAATACGTCAATCATGCCCATAATGAGTATCTTGAAATAGCTTTCGAAGGCGGAGCTCTTGCTATTCTGCTGATGGTGCTTTATTTCGTAATTCTTCTGATAGCGTTTACTAGAATTCGCCGCGATCCTCTTCAAAAGGCGGCGTTTCTCTCCGTGTCCTTTCTTCTCATCCATTCACTGGTTGATTATCCGTTGCGGACCGAAGCGCTTGCAATGACGTTTGCCTTTATGAATGCAATCATCTTCCACAAAGGATTTGCGGACCGTTTGGCCCAGAAGAATGAATTGATCGAGATCGACCACAACGGAGACAAATTGTTCGTCCCGATCGAAACTTCGTCCCAACGCAAGCCAAGATTGACAAGCCGCCGCGCGAAACATAAGCACGAACGCGCGAGATATAAACACGAATAAGTTGCGTCGGCTGGGGAGCGCGAAGGCGGTTTTTAGGAGAGCTTGTTGAAAGGCATTATCTTGGCTGGGGGCAGCGGAACCCGGCTCTATCCGCTGACACTGGCGGTCTCTAAGCAAATCTTGCCGATATACGACAAGCCGATGATCTACTATCCGCTGAGCGTCCTGATGCTGGCGGGAATCCGCGAGGTTCTGGTTATTTCGACCCCGCGCGACCTGCCGGTTTTTCAAGATTTGCTTGGTGACGGATCGGAATTCGGGATTGACCTGTCCTATGCTGAGCAGCCGCATCCCAACGGCCTTGCTGAAGCCTTCATCATTGGCCGTGACTTCATCGGCAATGACAGCGTCTCGATGATCCTCGGCGATAACATCTATTTCGGCGAAGGGCTGTCGCAGCTCTGCCGCACGGCAGCTTCGCGCAAAAGCGGCGCCTCGGTGTTCGCCTACCATGTCGAGGATCCGCAACGCTATGGCGTGGTTTCGTTCGACAAGATCAGCGGCTCCGCTTTGACGATCGAGGAAAAACCGCAGGCACCGAAGTCGAATTGGGCCATCACCGGCCTCTATTTTTACGACAATGATGTCGTGAATATAGCCCCGACGATCCGACCTTCGGAGCGTGGCGAGCTCGAGATCACGGCGGTCAACAACGTATACCTGGAACGCGGGCAGTTGCAGGTTCACCAACTCGGTCGCGGCTATGCGTGGCTCGACACCGGCACCCATGACAGCCTGCATGAAGCCTCTTCCTTCGTGCGCACGATCGAGCATCGTCAAGGTATCAAGGTTGCCTGCCCGGAAGAAATCGCCTTCGAGCAGGGCTGGCTGACGGCGGACAAGGTTCTGCAGCGCGCCACCCGCCTGGGAAAGAATGAATATGCCGCCTATTTGCGCAAGCGCGTCATCGAGTTGACGGAGAACTAGGTGTTGGAGATCAGGCCCCTCGGCCTCGACGGCGTGCTGGAGATCATCCCGAAGCGGTTCGGCGACACGCGGGGGTTCTTTGTCGAGACCTACAACGTCGAGCGGTTTTCAGACGCCGGTATCGATCTGCGTTTCGTGCAGGACAACCACTCCTATTCCGCTGCCGCGGGTGTGTTGAGGGGGCTTCACTATCAGCTTCCCCCGCGTGCCCAGGACAAGCTGCTGCGCGTTATCCGCGGCAGGATTCTTGACGTTGCGGTCGATATTCGCCGCAGTTCGAAGACATTCGGAAAATGGGTGGCCCTCGATATCTCCGCCGAAAAAGGCAATCAAATTTTGGTGCCGCAAGGCTTTGCGCACGGTTTCGTCACGCTCGTGCCGGACACCGAGGTGCTGTATAAGGTCACCGACACCTATTCGCCGGAACATGACCGATCGATCCGTTTCGACGATCCCGCCATCGGCGTCGAATGGCCATCGCTATCAGGCGGATTTCAACTTTCGGACAAGGACCTCAAGGCGCCGCCGCTCGCCGCCGCCGAGGTGTTTGTGTGAAAGACGTTTACGTGAGGAGAGCGGCATGAATTTTCTGGTGACTGGAGGTGCCGGCTTCATCGGCTCGGCGGTGTGCCGGCATTTGTGCGGCAATCCGGCCTACCGGGTGACCAACATCGACAAGCTCACCTATGCGGGAAACCTCGCCTCGTTGCGGCCGATCGAAAACGCGCACAACTACAGATTCGTGCACGCCGATATCTGTGACGACAGGACGATTCTGGAAATGCTGCACCGCGACGACATCGACGTCATCATGCATCTTGCCGCCGAAAGCCATGTCGACCGGTCGATCGACGGGCCGGGCGCGTTCATCGAGACCAACATCGTGGGAACCTACCGAATGCTCAATTCGGCCCTGGAATATTGGCGCAGACTTCCCGACGAGAAGAAAAACCGTTTTCGTTTCCATCATGTTTCGACCGACGAGGTGTTCGGCGATCTGCCCTTCGACGGCGGCGTCTTTACCGAACAGACGCCCTACGCACCGTCTTCGCCCTATTCGGCGTCGAAGGCCGCGTCCGATCACCTGGTACGCGCATGGCACGACACCTACGGCCTGCCGGTTGTCCTGTCGAACTGCTCGAACAATTACGGTCCGTTCCATTTCCCCGAAAAGCTGATCCCGCTCGTCATATTGAACGCGCTCGACGAAAAACCATTGCCGGTCTATGGCGCCGGCGCGAACGTGCGCGACTGGCTTTTCGTCGAGGACCATGCGCGCGCCTTGGCCATGGTCGCGACTCAAGGGGCGGTCGGCGAGAGTTACAATATCGGCGGCGGCTCGGAACGCACCAATCTGGCGGTGGTCGAGGCGATCTGCGATATCCTCGACAGCAGGCGGCCGCGTTCCGCCGGTCGGCGCTATCGCGATCTCATCACCTTCGTTGCCGACCGCCCAGGCCATGACCGGCGCTACGCGATCAACGCTTCGAAGATCGAGCGCGATCTCGGCTGGACGCCGCGCGAGACCTTCGACAGCGGCCTCGCCAGGACGGTCGACTGGTATCTTCAGAACGAGTGGTGGTGGGGTCCGATCCGCCGCGAGCACTACGCCGGCGAGCGGTTGGGCGAAGCGCGGAAGGGTGCTGCGTGAGGCTTGTCGTCACCGGACGCGAGGGCCAGGTCGTCAGCAGCCTTGTCGAGCGTGCGCGCACACACGCGGACATCGAGGTCGTCACCCTCGGCAGGCCTGAACTCGATCTGGCGAAGCCGGAGACGATCGAACGGGCGCTTGTGGCTACCCGACCCGACCTGGTCGTATCCGCCGCAGCTTACACCGCCGTCGACCAGGCTGAGGACGAACCGGACCTTGCCTTCGCCGTTAACGGCATCGGCGCCGGCCATGTCGCCGCGGCTGCAGCACGGATCGGTGCACCGGTGATCCATCTGTCGACCGATTATGTCTTCGACGGGAGCGGCGAGGGGGCTTATGTAGAAGAAGACGAGCCCGCTCCGCGCAGCGTCTACGGCGCCTCGAAACTCGCCGGCGAGCACGCGGTCGCCAAGGCCAACCCGCGTCACCTCATCCTGCGCACGGCATGGGTCTACAGCCCGTTCGGCAGGAATTTTGTCAAGACGATGCTGAAGCTGGCAGCGGATCGCGACGAGATTGCAGTGGTGGCCGACCAGTGGGGAAATCCCACTTCGGCGCTTGATATCGCCGACGCGATCTTGCATGTCGCGGCGATGCTGCACGGCAACAAGGGCTTTGCTTCCTTCGGCGTCTATCATCTGGCGGGAACCGGCGAGACCAACTGGAGCGGCTTTGCCCGTCATATCCTGGACACAAGCCGCGTGCTTGGTGGCCCCGATGCCGTGGTGAGGGACATCGCCATGAAGGACTACCCGACCAAGGCGCAGCGCCCGGCCAATTCGCGGCTTTCGAGCGCGAAGTTCGCAGACGCATTCGGATGGAACTTGCCGGAATGGAGGGGGGCGACAGGCCGAGTTGTCGAGCAACTGCTTACAAGGCGCCTTTAAATGGATGAATCATTGACCCCACGCAATGGCGGGAACGCAGCCCTGGACGAAGCGCACCGAGACCAGCTAGGTCCGATTCTAGATGACGGACTTGCTCCCCTATTTTGGCCGCCTGCGTCGCTCGATCGCGCAAGCGCCTGGTTCGGGCACATCCCCTTTGCGCAGTGGCTCGTCAACGCCACTTGCCCGAGAGTGTTGGTGGAACTGGGTACCCACGCTGGCGTCTCGTATTCCGCGTTCTGCTCGACAGTCGCACGTGGAAATCTCAATACTCGTTGTTTCGCTGTCGATACGTGGAAGGGTGACGATCATGCAGGTCATTATCCAGAACAGATTTATCTAGATTTTTCACGGTTTAACGACGCGACTTATGGCAGTTTCTCGACCCTATTGCGGCGAACCTTTGATGATGCGGTGGAGCATTTCGCTGATGGGACCATTGATCTTTTGCATATTGATGGTTTTCACTCCTATGAGGCAGGTAGCCACGATTTCAATACGTGGAAGCCAAAGCTCTCCGACCGCGCGATCGTTTTGTTCCACGACACTAACGAACACAGAGAGGGCTTCGGGATCTGGCGCCTTTGGGAAGAACTAAAACAACAGTTTCCAACCTTTGAATTTCTCCATAGCCACGGACTAGGCGTCCTTTGTTTCGGCAACCAAGTCCATCCTGCTGCAATCGAGCTGTGCAATCTCGACAGCGGGAGGGCCAAAAAACTGCGGGAACGCTTTCAAGCCATAGGAGAGAGGTGGGCCCTAGATGCGCGATTGCGGCGCCAATCAACCGAAATCGAGGCTCGACTTGGTAAGCAAGCCGAAGAAGCGGCGTCTCTTCGAAAGCAGCTGGAGACTACAGCGAAGGAGCGGGCCGATTTGCTCCGAGCCAACGATGGACTCAAGTCTGAACTTGAGTCCGTAGCGCACGATAGAAACCAGGAGCGGGCCGATTTGCTCCGAGCCAACGATGGACTCAAGTCTGAACTTGAGTCCATAGCGCACGATAGAAACCAGGAGCGGGCAGATTTGCTCCGAGCCAACGATGGACTTAAGTCTGAACTCGAGTCCGTAGCGCATGATAGAAACCAGGAGCGGGAGGCGGCTCACAAACTGATCAGTACACGCGATGCCGAAATCGCGAAGCTGGAGGTCGAGAAGAAGGCCTATGAGATCCAGAGGCGGGAACTCGAAACCCATCTAGTGGGCCTTCGTCGAGAAAAGCAGGAATTCTTAGCTTCCACGTCTTGGCGTATCACCGCGCCGGTTCGCGCGATGCCTGCCCGGATACGCGCTCCAGCTAGACTTCTTGCGAAGTTGGCTTGGTGGACCATTACACCTCGCCTTTGGGCTACGCGTTACAAATACTATCGAAACGTGCTCGCTATTAAACGCACCGAAGGAGCTACGACGCCTTCGGTTGCTCAGCGATCGCCAGGGCCAGCAACCGAACAAGTCGAAGCCAGATATATTCGCAAGCGCATAGAAGCGCAGTTTAATTCTGTTGCAATCATTGTCCCCGTCTACAATGCTCCACAAGAAACGGATGAATGCATCCGGTCTGTTTTGCGGCACAGCGACCCGTCAGTTCAACTCATTGTGATAAACGATGCTAGTTCGGATCCGAAAATAAGGGAGGTGTTGGCCCAGTATACTGATTTGCCAAATGTCGAAGTGGTCCACAACGAAACCAATATTGGTTTCACGAGAACGATCAATCGTGGAATTGAATTGGCTGGCTCAGCTGACGTCGTATTTCTAAATTCAGATACAATCGTCACGCCGCAGTGGCTGCGCAATCTTCAATTCGCGGCGTACTCGGAAGATCGTATCGCCACAGCGACACCATTTTCGGACAATGCCGGGGCGTTTTCGGCGCCGGAGATTGGCAAGAAGAACCCCATCCCGAGATGGTTGGAACTCGATGACTACGCTCGTCTCGTCACGCGTAACAGCAAGCGGCATTACCCCAAGGTTCCGACCGGAAATGGCTTCTGCATGTTTGTCAGGCGGGCTTGTATTGATGAAGTCGGCACACTTGATGCCGAGACGTTTCCGCGTGGCTACGGCGAAGAGAACGATTTCTGCATGCGCGCCGGCAGGAAGGGCTGGCAGCATGTGATCGATGACGCGACTCTGATTCACCATGTGCGCTCAGCCAGTTTTGGTGATGAAAAAACGCAATTAATGAAAGACGGTCGCGCTGCTGTCGACAAACGCTTCCCAGAATACTCGAACCGCGTTCGCAGCTTAATCGATGATCCAATCGTTTCGGCTGCACGCCAAAGAGTTGGCGAGGCTGCTTCTATCCCGCTGCAACAGAACGGGGTGCGCCCCCGCGCCGTGTTCGTCATATCGACCCGAACTGGCGGCACGCCACAAACCAATCAAGATCTTATGGAGGCTTTGCACGACCGCTACGAGGCCTATCTATTGCGTTGCGATGCGAAAACCGTCGAATTTTTCCAAATCGCTGGACGCGAGCAAATACTATTGGAAACGGTCAAGCTTGAGCAGCCGCTCAAAGCATTCCCACATGCATCGGAGGAATATGACGCGATCGTCCGACAACTTTTAATCCAGCATCAGATTGAGCTCGTGCATATTCGGCACATAGCTTGGCATAGCCTCAAACTACCGGCAATCTGCAAATCTTTGCAGGTGCCGGTCGTTTTTTCATTTCATGACTTCTATACTATTTGCCCAACAGTCAAACTTCTTGATGAGAATTTACAGTTTTGCGGTGGGACGTGTACTGCTTCGCTCGGCCAGTGCAAACATGAATTGTGGACCGATCCAGACTTCCCTCCCTTAAAGCGCAACGCCATAAAAGACTGGCAATCGGCGATGAGCGAGATGCTGGCACACTGCGATAGTTACGTGACCACTTCGCATGGATCGCGTGATCAGATCATGCAAATCTATCCTGTCACGCAGAAAAAACCATTTGTTGTGATTACGCATGGCCGCGATCTACAAATAAAGAATGTAACCACAACCGCTAGATCGACAAAAGAAAAAATTCGCATATTGGTACCTGGAAACATAGATATTTCAAAAGGTGCTGGGATACTTGAATCTCTAGCGGAGTTGGATAAGGACGGAATATTTGAATTCCACCTCCTCGGCAGGACGACAATACCGCTAACGAGGAATTTCGTTTTTCACGGACCGTATAAGCGAGAAGAGTTCATTCAGAAGGTGGAGAAGATCCGACCTCATTTCGGCGCTATCTTATCGATTTGGCCTGAAACATTTTGTCATACTTTGACGGAAATGTGGGCGTGCGGGCTGCCCGTGCTGGCGCTGGACTTCGGCGCGGTGGCCGAACGTATACGCCAGACGGGAGGCGGATGGCTTCTTGCAAATTCCTCGCCGCAGATCCTGTTTGAGCGGTTGCAGGCGATCACCCAGGATTTCGTAGACTATTCGCAAAAAGTCGATGAAGTGCATCTATGGCAGGACGCGATTGGCCGTACCAACTCGACGCTTTGGATGTCGCAGTACTATGACGAAATATATCGCAATCTACTGACGCGAGAAACACACGTCTCTGAGGGGCTGCATCGTCCCCGTGTCGGAGTGGTCCTGCCCGGAAATGGCCCGAGTTATCCCGCTTCAAGTCACATCAGAGTTTTGGAAAAAATCCGCGATAATATACGACGACCTGTCAGATATGATCTCATACAGCCCGGTGATGTAGCCAATGAATCGGTGGTCGGCCAGTTTAACGCTATCCTCGTTCAGCGTACGGCTTTGCAGCCATATGATCTGACCAAATTTACGTCGGCATGCTCCTCTAGCGGCACGAAAGTCATTTTCGAGATAGACGACGACTTGATCGACATGGGCGACCGACGGGATCTGACTGTGAATTACGAAGCATTCAAGCAATCGGTAAAATCAATTGCTCAGACGGCTGACGTCGTCATCGCGTCTACGCCGATTTTGGCCGGTCGTCTCCGAACCATCAACCGTTCAGTTGTGATTGCGGAGAATGCGCTAAGCGAGCGGCTCTGGTTTGGTCCAATTGCTTCCGGCTTGGATGACCTCGGAGTTCCCAACCTCCAAAAGCGTGCCAGCCAGGAAA
This sequence comes from Mesorhizobium sp. M6A.T.Cr.TU.014.01.1.1, assembly GCF_004022765.1. Classification (NCBI taxonomy): domain Bacteria; kingdom Pseudomonadati; phylum Pseudomonadota; class Alphaproteobacteria; order Hyphomicrobiales; family Phyllobacteriaceae; genus Mesorhizobium; species Mesorhizobium sp. M6A.T.Cr.TU.014.01.1.1. The sequence continues at coordinate 270,239 of NZ_RZPG01000001.1, read as the reverse complement.
TCCGCATAGTTTACATGGGAACAAAAACTCATACCGCAGATCTCGCACTTTTGGAGCAGCCAATCAGAGTCTTACGGTCTGAATTTCCGAATCTCCGATTCTTTACCATTGGCATTACCGATATATCTGAAAACTGGTTCGAAAATGTCAATATCAGAGACAAGTATAAGCCCTACTCGAATTTTGTACCATGGTTCAGAAATTTCGCGGCGGAAATGGACATTGCTGTTGCCCCGCTCGATGACACATCATTCAACGCCGCAAAGTCGCCGTTGAAATTCTATGAATATTCCGCCGCCAAATTGTGTGGACTCTACAGCGCGGTCGAGCCATACAAGTCCGCCGTTCGATCAAGAGTAACGGGTTACCTAGTTGATAATAACGTTGAAGCCTGGACGGACAGTTTACGGCGCGCAATTGATAGACCGGATGAAAAGCGCCAGATAGTTGCCAGGGCATTTGACGAGATGCTTCATCATCACGGAATGAAGGCGGCGGCAGAACAGCTGGATAATATCGTCATGGATTTGTCCGCCGTACAGTCGGAAGTGAAAATTGTTGGCGGTGGAGCCGACTGAGATTTTCGGGAGTGGAGTATCGATGCTCATTAGCCCTCAATCTGTTCTATCAAGAGTCGCTGTTGAAAGACGGGAATATCTTCAACGAAGACTGCCGCGTTTTGGTTCGATTTTGGAACTCGGTGCGTTTGATAATCCAGTATTCAGGAAAGAACTTGGAGACATGGTTAAATACGCAGATTGGTTTGGGAAAGAAGAATTGCTTGACATGCACAAGTCTAATCACAAAAGAAATTTTAATAGAGCGGTTGATGTCGACTATGTAATCAAGGATCACCTATTTGCGAGACACGTCGATGCGAAATTCGATTTAATCAGTGGAAGTCATGTAATAGAGCACATCGCAGACGTTGTGACATGGCTTAAAGAGATCGAAGCGCTACTTAGGCCTGGAGGGGCGGTCTTCCTCGCTATCCCGGATCGGCGTTACACCTTTGACTATTTTCGATCGGAGAGTACTGCGATCCAAATGGTACGCGCGCATGAGGAAAAGCTTTCTAGGCCAGATAAATGGCAGATATTTGATCATTTTTATTACCACCAAAAGGTAGATGCTGAAGCAATTTGGAATGGAATGCCGCCTTCGGAATTCAAATCGAGATTCAGTTTTAGTGAAGCGATAAAGCGATCAGAAATTGCCAGCAACGAGTATACTGATGCTCACTGTTGGGTGTTCACTCCAAGTTCGTTCGAAATCGCCATCAATGATTTGCGGCTGCCAGGCCTGGTTGGATTGTCGGTGGAGCACGTTGAGCCGACCAGACGGGGTCGAAACGAATTTTGGACAGTTCTGAGGAAGTAACATTTCCTGTGGCGGCGAGAAAACTATTTACGAGGAGGGTTGGTTATGGCGGCAAACGCGCACCTCACATACCACTCAGATCGGGCGATTACAGTCGGACAGTTTCAGCCCAACATGGGCTACAAACCCAATTATTCCTACGCTGGTCCGGACATTGACGAGTTTCAGACATTCCTTAGAAACTGCCCTATGCGAGGCAGTCTTATCGATATCGGAATACCAGGATGGTTGAGGCGCGAAGATGCGCTAAAGCTCTACGAACTGGCCAGATTTGCCGAAGGAGATATTCTCGAGTTCGGTACGAACGAGGGACTATCGGCCTATATTCTCGCCAATGCAGTCGCAAATTCTGGGCGTAAGGCTGAAATCGTCTCTATGGAGTTGTCACCGGAGATTTCAGCGACGGCTCACAAAAACCTCACGGCTCACGGAGTGAATGGAACCATTCGTCTTGAAGTGGGAGACGCCGACGCTACCTGCCAACGCTTAGTGGATAGCAATCGAAAGTTTGGTTTTTCCTTCATTGATCATTCGCATGCCTATGAGCATGTTGTGAAGGCATGCCATAGGTTGAAACAATTGATTGAGCCCGGTTCGTTCTGTGTGTTCCACGATTACAATGACAAGCGAAATTCGAGGCGCACCGGATTGGGGGAAACCAGCAACGAATATGGGATCATAGCCGGTATTGAAGATTCGCTTGATACCAATCTGTTCGAATTCGTAGGCATTTACGGATGTTGCGGCGTTTTTAGGAGAAAAGATATCTAGCAGGCTATTGTAAAAGTGAACGATGTACCCGTTCCGATTCTGGTCTGTTCGCGCTGGGACATTCCGCGAGCAAACGATTTTTTCAACAGCCTGCGACGCGAACGGTCATTCCCGTCCGCTCCCAGCTCGATCAAATCATCAGCATGAAGCACGAACTGGTTTGGCTGGCGCAGTATCGGCCTGTTTGCCGAACCACTCTTCAGCCCCGCTGAATGTTTTCACCCGGGCTTCCTCCAATTCCAGAATCTTGTTGCAGGTCTTCTGCAACAGCGCGTGATTGTGGCTCGCCAGAACGATGATCCCGGCTTTCTCAGCCATCTCGTTCATACGCCGGCGCGCCTTGTCCTGAAATTTCGGATCGCCGGCGCCGATCCACTCGTCCATGAGCAGGATCTCGGGCTCGAAGCTGGTGGCGATGGAAAAGGCCAGCCGCGCCGCCATGCCCTGACTATAGGATTTGAAGGGTAAGTCGATGAAATCGCCGAGCTCACTGAATTCGATGATGTCATCCATGCGTGCCCTGATTTCATCAGGGGTCCAGCCATTGATGAGGCCTCGCAGTTCGATGTTGCGCCGTCCGGTGGCTTCGGTGCGGAAGCCCAGCGCGATGTTGAAAAGCGCATCGACCCGCCCGTCGATTGCGACCGTGCCGTTTGTCGGCTCGTAAATGCCGTAGAGCACTTTCAAAAGCGTGGTCTTGCCGGCGCCGTTGGCGCCAACGAGGCCGAGCCGGTCGCCCGCCTCGAGGGAAAAGCTAACACCCTCGAGCGCCGTCACATGGCGTGCGCGGCCCACCCCTTCGATGCGCCCGCCCGTCGGCATGCGCCTGTCGCGCTGGGCAAGCGTCAGCTTCTGACGGATCTTGTAGGTGAGGCCGAGATTGTCGGCGCGGATCGAAACCATCAGAGCATGAACACGATCTTTTTGCGATAGCCGCCCAAAAGCAGCGCCGCCAATACCCACAAGAAGAGGATAATTGTGGCGCAAATGCCGAAGGCGGCGACCGGGAATTCAGTGTTGATCACCGGCAGGCGCACGATCTCGAGGAAATAGGTGAAGGGGTTCCAGCGATAAAGCTCGCCACGGACGCCCCCGTCCGGACGCATCCAGAATATCGGGGTGATGAACATGCCGATGCGCATCAGGTTCTGCACGATGAAGCTCAAATCGGGGAAGAAGGCGCCGGCGACGGCCAAGACCAGGATCGCCGCCGGCGTCGCCACCACGATCATGATGAGCGCCAACCCTGACCAAAGCCAGCCAACGGTGACTGGCGTGCCGACGAGCAGCAGGATGGCGAGGCAGCCGATCAGCGCATAGCCCGCCCGGATCACCGATTGCATGGTCATGCGCAAGATATAGACGGTGAGCGGCAGGGTGGTGCCCTTGATGAAGCTCTCCTCGCGGTTAAAGAGCGTTACGCTCTGGGTGGTTACTTCCGTGAGATAGAGCCAAACGAACAGCCCCGTCGCCACATAGGCGGCAAAATGCGGCACCGACTGATTGTCGCCGAAGATGACGACAAAGGTGCCGGCAAAGGCGAGATAATTGATCAGGAGCCAGATGGGGCCGAGTGCCGTGCGCTTGTGGTGGTCGCCGATATCCTCATGGGCGAGCGCCATCCAGACGCTGCGCATCCTGAGGCCGCGATCGAAATCGGCAAGCGCGCTTCGTACCACCTTCAACATAATCGTCCCTGCAAAGCCTGGCGCTGGTATCACAGGCCCGGCGTGATGCAAAGCGGGCCTGTCGTGCGCACATGGCATTCGCACACGTTCAAAGCCGATTGGTCGCGCAGGACCAAGATTTTGGAATCAATAGTCGTTAGCCAAACAGACTCAAAAAATATCTGGCGATGCCTCCAACTCCGCGCTATGCGGTGCACTGAGGATTGGCACCATAAACAGGGGGTCGGTGACGGACGATATTCGATCTGGCGCCATTGTAGTGTCCGTATGCTTGCGCCTGGAGTACAGTACTACCCAATGAATTCATACTTGGAAGCCGTATTCAGACTTCGGCCGGACATGCGGCGCGCCTTTATCATGATCCAGGACGCCGTCATGGTCCTGGTCGCGGTCGCGCTCAGTCTGGTTTTGTCGCGGTCCAATCTCTCTTTCGAAGCTTTTTCCTACGAGGGCCTGACCACCTGGGCGTGCATCGTCGTTTCCAGCCATTTGCTGTTCAGATATTGCGGCCTCTACAACACGGTCTGGCGCTTCGCTTCGACGCCGGACTTTTTCAACATCCTGAAGAGCTGCGCGATTTTGACCGTCGTACTCTATTGCGCCTCGCTTTCGTTTCGTTTCTTCAAGCCGGTGACGGGCCTCAACGAGCGCCAGTTCATCGTCTTCTTTCTTGTGTCCTTTACGATCATATCGGCCCCTCGGCTCTTCTATCGCTTTCTTCGTGACGGAGCGAGCTGGCGTATCTTGAACAGGGCCGCCGACAAGGGATTGACAAAGCAAGCCCTGTTCGTCGGCCGGCTCGGCGAGGCCGATCTGATCATTCGCTTTACGCGCACGGCGCAGCCTGGGGACTATTCCATCGCAGGGGTCATGGCGATCGAGAACGACGCGCCGTTGGGCACCCGGATTCAAGGGGTTCCGGTGGTGGCAGTCCGCCCCCGTTTGACGGAATTCCTAGAGGACTACACAAAGGGCACGAAAAGCCTGGACCTGCTGATTTTCGGAAATGGTGCCGGGCGGGAGATCGAGGAGTATTCGGAGCTAGTTCGTGTCGCCCGGCATAGTGGCATAGCCGTTGTGCAATTCTCGGGATTTTCCGAACTGGGGCAAGGAGGAAAGCTGGTTCTCGACGCCGTCGAGATGGAAACGATCCTGCGCCGTCCAGCGGTGCCTTCCGACATCGAGCGTATCGGCACTTTTGTCCGCGGCAAGCGCGTCCTGGTGACAGGCGGCGCCGGCTCCATCGGGCGAACTCTGGTCAGGCGGTCGCTGGAACTGGGCGCCGAGGCGGTGCTGGTCGCCGATCTCTCCGAGTTCGGCATTTTCCAGTTGAGCCAATATATCGACGAGAAAGACCACGATCGTCTCAAGGCCCGCATAGTCGATGTGGCGGACCGGCGGCAAATGACGCGTGTCATAAGCGAATTCAAACCCTGCATCATCTTTCATGCCGCCGCGCTCAAGCACGTCCCCCTGCTCGAGGAAAACTGGGATGCGGCGATCCAGACCAATGTTTTCGGAACGCTTGTCTGTGCAGAGGTAGCCGCCAAATGCGGGGTTCCGCAATTCGTGCTTGTCTCGAGTGACAAGGCGGTGGATCCGACATCCGTGCTCGGCATGACAAAACGAGCAGCCGAGCAGATCGTGAGCGCCTTACATGAAAGCCATGCGGCCCAACCAAACGGGCATCAACCGCGAGGGCATCATTCCGGCACCAAGTTCATTGCCGTCCGGTTCGGCAACGTTTTTGGCAGCAATGGATCAGTGGCGACCATATTCCAGGCGCAGATCGAGGCTGGAGGGCCTGTCACCATTACGGATCGGCGCATGACGCGCTATTTCATGACAGTGGCCGAAGCCGTCGACCTCGTCATCATGTCGGCAGCCGATGCGGCGTCGCGACAGGGCAGGGACGACTATGCCGTCTATATGCTCGACATGGGCAAGCCGGTGTCCATAGTTGAAGTCGCCGAGACGATGATCCGCATGGCTGGAAAGAGCCCCTACACGGATATCCCAATCCGGTTCACCGGGATAAGGCCAGGCGAGAAACTTCATGAAACGCTTCACGGCGAAGATGAAGAAGTCGTTGAGCTCAGCACCTCCAAGGTTTTTGGCCTCAGGACGGATGTTGTCGACTGGCCGCGGGTCGAGACCGCGCTTACGGCGCTGCACACAGCGATGAAGAGCCAGGACAAGGGCTCGGCGCTTGCCGTGCTGGAAGGGCTCCATCAAGCAGAAAGATCCCCGGGTGACGCACGTCGGCCAACAGGTCCGAAAAGAATTGGACATGCAGGATAGGACCCTTCGGGCGGTTGTGATTGGATGATGGGAAAAAATCCGATAGCCGTTCTCAGGCATTTGCAGATGACACCACAATCGTGAGCAAACAAGATCAGCGCGTTGCCATACTGATGGGCACGAAGGACGGCGCGGCTTTCATCGAAGAACAGCTCGGCTCTCTCCTCACGCAGTCGCATTCCCCCGTCGATCTGTGGATTTCCGATGATGGTTCGACCGACGGCACGACCGCCCTCATCGGCGCCTGGAAACCCCGCTGGCACAAGGGTCGGCTGACCTTGGTGGACGGCCCCCGCCAGGGTTTCGCTGCCAATTTTCGATCAATGATCGTCGATCCGCGGATCGAGGCGGACTACTATGCCTTTTGCGACCAGGACGACATTTGGGAGCCGGACAGGTTGGACAGCGCTATCCGCTGGATGCGGACGCTGGACGCAGAAATCCCGGCTATGTTCTGCTCCAGAACCGCAACCATGACCGAAACCGGAAGCGTGATCGGCTGCTCGCCGCTGTTCCAACGGCCGCCGTCCTTCCGCAACGCTCTCGTGCAAAGCATTGCCGGCGGCAACACCATCATGATCAACGGGGCGGCACGCGACCTGCTGGCCAAGGCGTCGTCAAAGACCCGATTTGTCAGTCACGATTGGTGGGCCTACCTCATCGTAACGGGTGCAGGCGGCATCGTTCGGTATGATCCGCGGCCTCTGGTGCGCTACCGCCAGCATGGGGCAAATTTGGTCGGGGCCAACGTTTCGTGGAGGGCGAGATTTTCCCGGCTCGCACATCTGCTGAAAGGCGGATTTGCCAATTGGACGGATGAGAATCTCAGTGGTCTGGCCGCCAATCGTGATCTTCTCACGACAGACGCGGCTGCGTGCCTAGGCTTGTTCATCCTGGCGCGAAAGGGCAATATCTTCCGTCGTCTGAGCTATCTGCGCCAAAGCGGCGTCTATCGGCAGACGCCTTTTGGAACCTTCGGGCTCTATTTGGCAATCATCTCCGGCCGGATTTAATCCATGTTCATGGGGGCAGCGAAGCGGACCTTCGACCTCGTGGTGGCGGCCCTGCTGCTGCTGATCACGTCGCCTGTCCTGTTGCTTGCCATCCTGGCTATTCGGCTATCGTCACCCGGGCCTGCAATCTTTTCCCAGACGAGGGTAGGCCGCAACGGCGGGCTTTTTCGCTGCCACAAGTTGAGAACGATGTATCTGGGGACGCCGTCATTGCCCTCGCACGAGGCGCCGGCAAATTCGGTTACGGTGGTCGGAAAAGTCTTGCGGCGGTTCAAGCTTGATGAATTGCCGCAGCTCTGGAACGTCCTTAAGGGGGAAATGAGCCTGGTCGGGCCACGTCCATGCTTGCCCACACAAACGGAGCTGATCGAGCGTCGCAAGCAGTTGGGCGTGTCATCCATGCTTCCGGGCATAACCGGCTTGGCTCAGATTCGAGGCATCGACATGTCGGTCCCGACGCTCTGTGCCGAAACCGATGCCGCTTATCTCAAGGCGGCGTCGTTCGGTCTCGATGTCAGGATTCTGCTTGGAACGATTTATCGGACCTGAGCAAGTCTGCTGCCCCGCGCTATTGCGGTCAGTCGCTCGATCGTATCGGTTTCCGGCAGCCAGCCCTCCGAAATGAGCAGGGACGGATCGCATATCTGCGTTGCGGTCAAGCTTTCCCAAAATTTGCGTTTGCCCAGCAACGATGCGACCGGCCGTATCAGGCCGGCAGGGGCCGCAACCAGGCGTTTCGGCCGTCCAAAGCCTTGTCGAAAGGCTTCGATGATGGCGGCGACCGGGATTGGCCGTATATCGCTGGCGATATAGACGGGGCGAAGCGGGATCGAATGGGTCAACAGGTGCAAAACCGCCCGGGCCGCTGCCTCGGAGGATATCAGCGAGCGGACCCCCGCCAGGGCCGCTGCGGGCAGCGGCAAGGCGGTGTCGGCCAAGCGCATCAGTGTCGCCAGATTTCCCTTCATGCCAGATCCGTAGACCGGCGGCAGGCGCAGCATTGCGGCATCGGAGCGGCCGGACGATGCATAAGCGTCCAGGACCCTGATCTCGCCTTCGCGTTTCGAACGCCCATAGGCGCATTGCGGGGCAGGGATAGTCTCTTCGTCGAGCCTCCCGCTGAAGCCGGCGTCGACCACAGCCCGGGTCGAAGACAGGTAAATAAAGCGTCCGTTGGCCTGTGCAGCCGCGGCGCGCGCGAGCTGCTCGGTCAATTCGGCATTGGCTTTCAGGTAATCGGCTTCGGTTGGATTGCCACGATCGTTGTTCAACCCGGCGCAGTGGACGACATGCGTGACGTCTTTCAGGATCGTCGCAAAGGCCTCGGCAGGCGCGTCGAAATTCGGCAGCAGGAGGATGTCGTTTCCCGAACCGAGCTTTTCCGGGTGCCGGGAGGCGATCCGGATCTCGAACTGCGCGTCTCGGAGGTGTTGCACGACAAGGCGCCCGATGAACCCTGTGGCGCCAGTCACCAACACTTTCATTGCTGTCGCCGAATCTCTATGGGCCCGCCGGTGTCACCGGCAGCGTTCGTTCTTCCGTTATCGGAAGGGTGCGCCCCGATGCAAGATATGTCCCCGACACCAGGAATGCCATCAGCACCGAATCCAGAATATCATGACCGATCAGAATGCCCACCATTCCGCCTGTGAGATAGGTGATCACCACAATGACGATCATGGTGGCGCCGAACCGCTCGACCGGATCGGCACTGATGCGCAGCACTGTGGCGGCATTTTTGGCGGCAACGATAAAGATGGCCGCCAGCGCGACAGCTCCCACGATTCCTGCTTCCACCAGTGCGGTCAGAAAGCCGTTGTGGAAGTGGCTGAAGCCTTTGTCCATGCCGAACTGCTCTTGGAATCCCTGTTTCATCAACAGCGGCGTCGCGCCCACCCCATGTCCGAAAAGCGGCATTTCGCGAAATGCGTCGAGGCCAATTTGCCACATGGCAACGCGAAATCCCAAGGCGGTGCCGTAGTTGCCATGCGCCGTGAGCGCCTCCCAGTCGGAACGGAGGAACTCGGCTCGCTCCAATATTGTTTGGAATCCAAAGGCGGCGATCGCGAGGCCGGCCACGCCCAGCATCAACAACAGACGAAGGGCGTACTTGCCCCTGAGCCTCTGCCGATTGATCAGCAGAACGGCTATGCCTGCAATCAGCATCGCCAGCCAGATGATACGCGAACCGGAGTAGAGGATGGCAATTGTTCCGGCCAGCGCCGCACAGGCGAGAAGGCCCCTGGCCTTTTCGATGCCCGACAAAGCGCCAGCCATGCATACCAAAACACTAAGGCAGGTGACCGTCGCGAACACGATCGGATTTCCAGCACCACCTTCAACCCTCGGCATGCCGAGCCAATAGTACTGGATGGCCGTCAGCAGCAATGCGCCGAAGCAAGCGGCCGTGCTGCTCAGTATGATGACGCGGGCAAGGGTGATTTTGTGCGAAATGCTCCAGACCGAATATGAGAAGGGGAAAAACAGGAAGGTGATCAGCGGCACAAGATGCGTCGCATCCATCGCAATCGAGTTGTTGACGATGGAAGCAAGGACAACGGCGCCGCAAAATGCATAGATCGCGACGGTGAGGGCGGCCATGGGCCGATCGACATTGAAGCGCCGTCTCTTCAAGGCAACCAGCAAGCTCGACCACAGGCCGCCGCCATTGAATACAAAGCTAACCACCGATCCCAAAACGGGGGGAGAAAAGAAGCAAAGAATTGAAAAGTAGGTATTGATCCGCGAAGGTGTGAATTGTTGTTTTATCGATGAAAGCCGGTCCAAGGGAATGATTCGCATTCTTCGGGATCTTTTGAGATGAGGATTTAACTTGGCCGTGGCTGGTGCAATGATCTTCAAGATTCATGCACATGCGCTACGCGCGGTGGCTCATTCAGGAGCCGGTATAGCGGCTGATCATGGTTTTCGATAGTACGGCAGGGTCGGGCTGCCATCAAAATCGACAGTGCGGCTTAATCCACCACTCGTGTTCCGCGAATATTTTTCTTGGGCCACGGGATCCCTTAGCTCATTGGGCAGGAATTTCCGAGTTCTGGCGCCAGCGTGGAAAATTCATTCCCGAACCACTCTAGGGCAGGCTTGTCTTGCATTGTTATAAACAATGGCGATCTGCTAGAACGCCTGCACGAAAAGACATTATCCAGAAGTGACGCTTGAACCGGGTAGCTGAAAATTGCGCCTGATGCATCGATGCAAGGTCTGGATGGCACGAGAGAACGCTCACAGTCCATGAACATCGCGCTTACGCACCTTCAGCGGCTCGAGGCTGAATCCATCCATATCTTTCGCGAGGTTGCGGCGGCGTTCGCCAAGCCGGTCATGCTCTACTCCGTCGGCAAGGACTCCTCCGTGCTGATGCACCTTGCGATGAAGGCGTTTTATCCCGCCAAACCACCGTTTCCCTTTCTCCACGTCGACACGACCTGGAAATTCCGCGAAATGATCGCTTTTCGCGATCAGATGGCGCAAAAGCTCGGCTTCGATCTCCTGGTCCACGTCAACGAAGACGGTGTGCGCGACAAGATCAATCCCTTCGACCATGGCTCGAATACCCATACGCATGTGATGAAGACCGTTGCGCTGCGGCAGGCGCTCGACAAGTACGGCTTCGATGCAGCCTTTGGCGGTGCCCGTCGCGACGAGGAGAAGTCGCGCGCCAAAGAGCGGATCTTCTCCTTCCGCAACGCCCAGCACGTCTGGGATCCGAAGAATCAGCGGCCGGAGATGTGGAAGATATTCAACACCCGCATCGCGACCGGTGAATCGATCCGGGTCTTTCCATTGTCGAACTGGACCGAGCTCGACATCTGGCAGTACATTCTCCAGGAAGACATCCCGATCGTGCCGCTCTATTTCGCCAAGGAGCGGCCGGTCGTCGAACGTGACGGCATGCTCATTCTGAGGGATGACGACCGCATGGTATTGCGCCCCGGCGAGACAGTGGACAACCGGCTGGTGCGCTTCCGCACGCTTGGCTGCTATCCGCTGACCGGCGCGATCGAATCGGACGCCGATACGCTGGAGGCCATCGTCGGCGAAATGCTCACCGCGCGCACGTCAGAGCGCCAGGGCCGCTTGATCGACCGGGATGAAGCGGGCTCGATGGAAAAGAAGAAGCGCGAGGGGTACTTCTGAGCATGCGCCACATCATGGCCAAGAGCCTCGCCTCCACCGACGGCATTCGTGACTATCTTGCGGTGCAGGAACGAAAGTCGCTGCTGCGCTTCCTGACCTGCGGCTCGGTGGACGACGGCAAGTCGACGCTGATCGGGCGTCTGCTTTCGGACACCAAGCAGATTTTCGAGGACCAGCTTGCCGCGCTTGAGCGTGATTCGCGCAAGCACGGGACGACGGGCGACGACGTCGATTTCGCGCTGCTGGTCGATGGCCTAGAGGCGGAGCGCGAGCAGGGCATCACAATCGATGTCGCCTATCGCTTTTTCGCCACGCCGAAGCGCAAGTTCATCGTTGCCGACACGCCAGGCCACGAACAATACACGCGCAACATGGCGACAGGCGCGTCGACCGCCGATCTGGCCATCGTGCTGATCGATGCCCGTCAAGGTGTGCTGCGCCAGACAAGGCGCCACTCGATCATCGCCTCGCTGCTGGGCATCCGGCACATCGTGCTCGCCGTCAACAAGATCGATCTCGTCGGCTTCGACAAGGCCGTCTTCGAACGAATCATCGAGGATTTCAGGCAATTTTCGCACAAGCTCGGCTTCCAGACGATCGTGCCCATCCCGATGTCTGCCCGTTACGGCGACAACGTCACCAGCCGCTCGGACAAGACGAAGTGGTATTCCGGGCCGACGCTGATCGAACATCTGGAAACCGTGTCGGTCGATGAAGCCGTTGTCGAACTGCCGTTCCGTTTTCCGGTGCAGTATGTGAACCGCCCCAATCTCGATTTTCGCGGTTTTGCCGGCACGATTGCTTCCGGTTCCGTCTCAACAGGCGACGAGGTCGTTGTCGCCAAATCTGGCAAGTCCGCTCACGTCAGGCGCATCGTCTCGCATGGCGGCGATCTGAGCCAAGCGGTTGCCGGCCAAGCCATCACCCTAGTTCTCGACGACGAGGTCGAGGTCTCGCGCGGCAATATGCTGGTGTCGCCGGCGGCGCGGCCTCAGGTCGCCGACCAGTTCGCCGCCAACATCGTCTGGTTCGACGAGCATGCGCTGTTGCCGGGCCGCTCCTACATCCTGCGGACCGAGACCGATCAGACCAGTGCCACCGTCACCGACCTGAAATACCGCGTCAACGTCAACGACTTTGCCCATGAGGCGGCCAAGTCGCTCGAAATGAATGAGGTCGGCATCTGCAACATCTCGACGCGGGCGCCGATCGCCTTCGACACCTTCGCTGAGAACCGCACGACCGGCGCCTTCATCCTGATCGACCGCATCACCAACGCCACGGTCGGCGCCGGGATGATCCTGCATTCGCTGCGCCGCGCCGAAAACATCCACTGGCAATCGCTCGATGTCGGCAAGCACGGTCGCGCCGATCTGAAGAACCAGCGGCCTGCCGTGTTCTGGTTCACCGGGCTCTCGGGCTCGGGCAAGTCGACCATCGCCAACCTCTTCGAGAAGAAGCTGTTCGCCACCGGCCGCCACACCTACATCCTGGATGGCGATAATGTTCGCCACGGCCTCAATCGCGATCTTGGCTTCACCGACGCCGACCGCGTCGAAAACATTCGCCGCGTTGCGGAAGTGGCGCGCCTGATGGCCGATGCCGGGCTGATCGTCATTGTTTCCTTCATTTCGCCCTTCAGCGCGGAGCGGCGCATGGCCAGGGAGTTGATGGCCAACGGTGAATTCGTCGAGGTGTTTGTCGATACACCCTTTGAGGAATGCGCCAGACGCGATCCGAAGGGTCTCTATGCGCGGGCGTTGAATGGCGAAATCAAGAATTTCACCGGCGTCGATTCCCCGTATGAAGCTCCTGAAAACCCCGAAATCCATCTCAAGACACTCGGCAAGTCTGCCGAGGAGATGGTAGAGGCCCTGGAACTCTGGCTGAACGAGCGCGACATTGCCGAAAACCAATACGATAGCGGCGGCGGCATCTGACGACGAAGCGATGCTCGGCGTGTTCGAGCGCCTTGCCTTGGCGGCGGGGCGAGAGGTGATGCGGGTTTTCGATGCTGGTTGCGCGGTCGATCAGAAATCAGACAGCTCGCCGGTGACCGAGGCCGATCGCGAGAGCGAAAAGATCATCCTCGCCGGCTTGCGCGCCGCGTTCCCCGACATCCCTTGCGTGGCTGAGGAAGAGGCATCGGCCGGCATCGTGCCGCCCGACCTCGACGACGCCTTTTTTCTGGTGGATCCGCTCGACGGCACCAAGGAATTCGTCAACCGCAGGACCGACTTCACCGTCAACATCGCGCTCGTCCGCCACGGCGTGCCGGAGATCGGCGTGGTCTTTGCGCCATGCACCGGACGCTTTTTTTCCGGCCGGCCGGGCAGGGCGGAAGCAATCGACGTCGATGGCGACTACCAGATCATCGGCCGTCGGCCGATTTCGGCCAGGACCGGTGTGGCGCCACTGACCATCGTCGCCAGCCGGTCCCACAACACGCCCGAGACCGAAGCCTATATCCGCACGGTAGGCGCTGCCGAGATCGTCTCGGTCGGCTCGTCGCTGAAATTCTGTCTTGTCGCCGGCGCCGAGGCCGATGTCTATCCGCGCTTCGGCCGCACCATGGAATGGGATACCGCGGCCGGCGATGCGGTGCTGCGCGCCGCCGGCGGCATGACGCGCACGCTTGACGGCAAACCGCTGGCCTACGGCAAGCGCAATCAGAGCGATGACGAGGACTTCGCCAATCCGCATTTCATAGCCAGCGGCAAGGCAGTCGGGCCAATCTGACGATTATAACGTCGCTAGCCCTGCAGGGCGTGGGTCGCCGTGCGAAGCATAAATCCGGCTGAAACCGCGCGTCACGATCCCCGCTTCGGTCGTGGCATCTGGCGCACAGAACTCTTCGACGAAACGATTTCGCCCAAAACATCGCCGCTCGAGTCAAAATACATGAACCGGCCGCGGGCAATCAGACGTGCCCCAAGAACAGGTTCTTCTTGGCTACGTTCGCATTCCGCCGCACACAAAACCTTATGCTCTCCTGATGGGCGGTTGCCATCACGTGTTGGCGTTTCTATATGTACGTCTACACATAGGAGAATTCGCTATGCCGCTCAACATTCGCAGTGAAGAAGTAAATATGCTTGCCGAAAAATTGGCGGCGCGCACGCGGTTGAACAAAACGGCTGCCGTGAAGCTGGCCCTGGAAAACGAACTGCGCCGTGTCGAGGAGGCGATCCCTCTGTGGGAGCGGCTGAAGCCTTTGCGCGCGAAAATTGCGGCCTATCCGGACACCGGCCTTGCGGCAGACAGGGCGTTTTTCGATGACCTCAGCGGCGACTACTGATGTTCGTCGATGCGTCGGCAATCATCGCAATTATGACGGAAGAGCCTGAGGCCGAGGACCTTGCGGCGGCGCTCGATGCCGCGCGCTCGCCGCGGCCGATCACATCGGTCGTGGCTGCATGGGAAGCGACTGTTGGGCTGTTTCGCAAAAAGCGCATTCCCATGGCAGAAGCTGAAGCGCGAGTGCAGGAGTTCCTTGAAGCGGCTGGGGTCGAGGTTCTGGCGATTTCGAGCCGTGAGTTGACCGCCGCGCTGCAAGCCTTCGATCGCTATGGACGGCACCGCTATCCGGACGCTGAACGCAATAGTGCGCTCAATCTTGCCGATTGCTTCCATTATGCCACCGCGAAATCCTACCAGGCGCCGATCCTGACCATAGATGCGGGATTTGCGCTTACCGATGTCGCGACTGTGGGTGCCAAGACTTGAGATATCGGAAGGGGAGGGCGGCATCCGCCATGCGCTGGCGCCGGGGAAGCGCGTCGTCGCAACTGACCTGTTGATGCCGCGATCGGCGTGCTGCTGGAAGGCATACCGGCTAGACTCGCGCGCGTGAAGCTCTACGCTGCGGCGACATCCGCCGAATTCGAGCCGATATAGTTGCGGATCGTCTCGATGATCCGGTCCTGATCGGCTTCGCTCAGGTAAGGGTGCATGGGCAGGCAGAGAATCCGCTTTGGCAGCTCCTCCGAAACGGCAAGACCGGACGGCGTGCGCGGATAGTCGCGGTAGGCGATCTGGCTGTGCAGCGGCTTCACGTAATAGATGACCGAAGGAATACCCTTTTCGCCGAGATGCGCCTTGAGCCCGTCGCGCTTCGGCGTCTCGACGGCGTATTGCGCCCAGGCCGAACGGCCGCCGTCCAGGTTGCGCGCCGCCTTGAGGATGTCGCCGAGCCCTTCGGCGTAACGATTTGCAACCGCTTGCCGGGCAACCATCTCGTCTTCGAGAATGGCCAGCTTCTCGATCAGGATCGCCGCCTGCAACGTGTCGAGCCGCGAATTGATGCCGACGCGGACATTGTCATACTGGGTTTCGCCCTTGCCGTGGAAGGCGAACGAGCGGAGCTGTTCGGCCAGCGCATCGTCATTGGTGAACATCGCGCCCCCGTCACCATAGCAGCCGAGCGGCTTTGCCGGGTAGAAGCTGGTCGAGCCGACCGCGCCGAACGAACCGCACATCTTGCCGTCGATCGAGCCGCCCATCGACTGGGCAGCATCCTCGATAACCATCAGCCCTTCGCGGTTGGCGATCGCCATGATCGCCTCGTAGTCGGCGGCAAGCCCGAACAGGTCGACGGGAATGATCGCCCTTGGCTTCAGCCGGCCTTCCGCCTTGATCATGGCGATGGCAGCCTCGAGGCTGGCGATGTCGATGTTGTAGGTATTGGGATCGACATCGACGAAAACCGGCTCGGCCTTGGCCAGCGCCACCACTTCCGCCGTGGCGGCGAAGGTGAAGCTCGGCACGAACACCGCGTCGCCTGGGCCGATGCCGGCCGCAAACAGCGGCAACAGCAGCGCGTCGGTGCCGTTGGCGCAGGCGACGACATGCTTGGTGCCGATATAGGCGGCGAGCTTATTTTCGAATTCGGTGACCTCAGGTCCCAGAATATAGCGTCCCTCATCGACGACGCGGTCGATCGCCACTTTCAGCCTGTCGCGGATTCGTTCGCGCTGCGCGCCAAGATCGATGAACTGCATGTCGGCCTCAAAACGGTACTAGCCAGATAACCGGCCGCTGGTATCAGAGTTGCGCCAGCCGAGAAAGCTGCACGAACCAAACCGCGAATTGCTCAAGTGTCGCAGCCTGTTACCTCTGATTTCCGAGGTGCCCTTTGAAGATGCCGGAAATCCGGGCTTCATCAGGCATCATTTGGTTTTCATATCGCGTCGCGTCCGGCCGGCGAAACATAAAGTGATCGCCAAGCTGGGTGTATCGCCGTCCAATCAGGCGATTTCGTGCCGCCATGGCGGATTGGCGCCGGCTCGCGACACGGTAACCGCCGCAGCCTTGGCGCCGAGCGTCAGCGCCTTGTGGATGGCGTCTTCCGGCAGATTGGCGATCGCCTCCTTCGACAGCAGGCCTTGCTCGTGCAGCGAGGCCAGGATGCCGGCGTTGAACGTGTCGCCGGCGCCGACCGTATCGACCACCTCGACCTTGTCCGGCACGACCGTGACCTTGTGATCCCTGGTGTAGCCGGCAGCGCCTTCGCTGCCATGGGTGACGACGATCAGGGTCGGGCCCCGATCCAGCCAGTTGCGGACGACGTCTTCGTGCGAGCCCGCTTCGCCGAACCAGTTGAGGTCCTCATCTGACAGCTTCACGATGTCGGCCATCGCCATCATCGAGCGGATGCGCCGGAGATGCTTGGCCTTGTCCGGAATGAAACCGGGTCGAATGTTGGGGTCGAGCATCATGACGCGGCGCTCATGCTCGCGCCGCATGAACTCCTCGTAGGCCGATCCGGCAGGCTCCGAGATCAGGCTGATGGCGCCGAACAGCATGGCTTCGATCTCGCTGCCGAGTTTCGGCAGATCGTCGACGGTCAGCATGCGTCCGGCTGTGTTTTCATCGTAGAACGTGTAGGTCGCCTGGCCGTTGTCCAGCCGCACGAAGGCGAGCGTGGTCGGCCGGGGAGATGTGTGCGCATAGGTGGAACTGACTTTGCTCTCTCCAAGTGCGTCCCTGAACTGGCCCCCGAACAGGTCCGACGACAGGCCGGAAAAGAAACCGGCGGGTGCTCCCAGCCTGCCGAGCGCAATAGCGGTGTTGAACACCGCGCCGCCGACATAGGGGGCAAAGGCCGGCTCGCCCTCCGTCGTGGTACGCGGCAGCATGTCGATCAGGGCTTCGCCGCAACAGAGGATCATGATTTGCTGTTCTCCGGCGGATAGATCACACCCTTGCGGATGATGATGTTGGCCGCGACGATCGCGTGCGCGGATCTGAACCGTAGATAGAAGCCGGCGCCGGCAAGCGCAACCGCCTTGCAACCATTCCGGTCAGCAAACTCAGGCACTCCTGGAAATCGTCGTCGAACCGATGAGGAAGCGCTCGGAAAGCGGCAGGCTGGCGCCGCCCAGGGCACGTGCATGAATACCGACAGTCCCCTCGCGAACGGCTGGGAGCTTCAGGCCTTCGCCGTCGATGTTGCCGATGGCTTCGACAACGGCATCGACGAGCCGGCGCCGCACGGCCTTCGGCATCCACCCGTCGATCACCGCTGCCTCGAAATCGATAACCGAGGACGCCGCCACGATGGCATAGGCGAGCGCCTGTGAGGCGCAGGCGATCCAGTCGTCAAGCTCGACGCCGATCTCGCCCCAATCCTCCGGTGACGTCCACAGATGCGAGGCCTCGACACCGCGCGCGTTGAGCGCCTTTTCCAGCATGGCGATCGACGCCACGTCGATCAGTTGGGTCGGCTTGCCGTCCGGTCCGGGCACCGGCATCGAACCCAGCGCGCCGGCATTGCCGGTCGGCCCGCCAAAAAGGTGACCGTTGAGCACGATGCCGCCGCCGGCGAAGGCGCCGATATAGAAATAGACGAAGTCGCGCGCCGCACCCGCCTTGCCGAACACCAGTTCGGCGCCGCAAGCCGAGGTGGCATCATTCTGCAGATAGACGGGGAATTCGCACTGCGCCTGGATATCGGCGCGGATGTCGCGGTGGCGCCATTCGTCCATGACGTCGCGCGGCGCACCTGCCGTATCGGCCCAGTTCCACAATTCGAACGGCATGGCGATACCGAGCCCGGCAATGCGCTTGTCCTGCGCCGGGGTGAGCTCGCCGCGCATCGTCTTCATGCCCGAGGTGACGAATTCGACGGTCTCGCGCGGTGCCGGATAGCGGTAGGAATGCTGCAGCATCGAGCGTACATTGCCGAGAAAGTCGATCAGCACGAGTTCGGCGCTGCGACGGCCGATCTTCAGGCCAATGAAATAGGCGCCATCGGGATTGAGCGCCATCGGAATGGAAGGTTGGCCGATCTTGCCGCGCAACGGCGCCTGGCGGACAAGGAGCTTGTCCACCTCGAGCTCGCGCATGATGACGGAAACTGTCTGAGCCGAAAGTCCGGTCATGCGCGCAATGTCGGACTTGGCCAGGCTGCCGTGCCGACGCACCAGAGACAGCACCAGCCGCTCATTGTGGTCTCGCATGCCGCTCTGGTTGGTGCCGCGATGAATGCGGCTTTCGGCTGCCTCGGGCGAACCGTGCCCCGTAATGCCGGTCTCCACCCTTGTTCCTCCCGTCGTTTCCCCTCAAAGCTTTTGGGGCCAGAATGAGTGAACGATGCAGCCCTGTCAATAATAAATAAGAGTGATTTAATTATTGACAGAAACCTCGGCCTGGTGTTGTGTTGGGCCAGGCGTCCACGCCGGGAGAAGTCGTCTGGATGCTTGTGCGGATGCCGGTTGGCTGGCATCTGAAATGGTTCCACTGGGAGGAAAATCGTGACCAAGACAGCACTATTGAAGTCCACCGTTTTTGCCGCGGCCGGACTGGGTCTGATGGCGTTCACCTCGGCCGCGTCCGCTGCCGACGTCGGCGCCTGCCTGATCACCAAGACCGACACCAACCCGTTCTTCGTCAAGATGAAGGAAGGCGCGGCCGCCAAGGCCAAAGAGCTCGGCGTTGAGCTTAAAGCCTACGCAGGCAAGATCGACGGCGACAGCGAGAGCCAGGTGGCGGCGATCGAAAGCTGCATCGCCGACGGCGCCAAGGGCATCCTGATCACCGCGTCGGACACCAAGGGTATCGTCCCGGCGGTGAAGAAGGCACGTGACGCCGGTCTGCTCGTGATCGCGCTGGACACGCCGCTTGATCCGCTCGACGCCGCCGACGCGACTTTCGCGACCGACAATCTGGAGGCCGGCAAGCTGATCGGCGCGTGGGCCGCCGCGACGCTCGGCGACAAGGCCAAGGATGCCAAGATCGGCTTCCTCGACCTGACGCCCTCGCAACCGACGGTCGACGTCTTGCGCGACCAGGGCTTCATGATGGGCTACGGCATCGACGTGAAGGACCCCAACAAGATCGGCGATGAGGACGATGCACGCATCGTCGGCCACGATGTCACGAACGGCAACGAGGAAGGCGGCCGCAAGGCGATGGAGAACCTTCTCCAAAAGGATCCCGGCATCAATGTCATCCATACCATCAATGAGCCGGCAGCCGTCGGCGCCTACCAGGCGCTCAAGGCCGTGGGCCTCGAAGGCAACGTGCTGATCGTCTCGGTTGACGGCGGCTGTCCCGGCGTGAAGTCGGTCGCCGAGGGTGTGATCGGCGCGACCTCGCAGCAATATCCGCTCCAGATGGCGGCACTCGGCATCGAAGCGATCGCCGCTTTCGCCAAGGATGGGACGAAGCCCAGGCCGACCGAAGGCAAGGATTTCTTTGACACGGGCGTCAACCTCGTTACCGACAAGCCGGCGGAAGGCGTGAAGTCCATCGATACCAAGGAAGGCCTCGCCAAGTGCTGGGGCTGATGCTGGTCTGACAGGCAACAGAACCGATCGGCCGGGGCTTGATCCCCGGTCGTTTCGGGCGGACGATGCGCTATCGCAAGCGCGAACAATTCCGGCGGCAGATCGGGAATGGTTGGACGGGCGTCGGCGTGGCTGAGGCCCCATGGGAGGAAACATGGCTCAGGTTCAGGAATTCGAAAAGGCTCTCTCGAACAGCGAGACAAGCGTTGCTGCTTTTGACGAGCACGGCACGTCGATCGTCAAGCGCATCCAGCATTTTTTGCATTCCACTCCGGCTGCGGTGCCGCTGATCGTGCTGGTTCTGTCGATCGCTGTCTTCGGCGTCACCATCGGAGGGCGGTTCTTTTCGTCCTACACGCTGACGCTGATCCTGCAGCAGATTGCCATCGTCGGTATTCTCGGAGCCGCGCAGACGCTGGTCATCCTTACAGCCGGCATCGACCTGTCAATCGGCGTGATCATGGTGATTTCGGCCGTGATCATGGGCAATTGCGCGGTCACCTATGGCCTGCCGACCTTGCTTGCGGTGGTGATCGGGCTTGCCGCCGGCGGGGCCTGCGGGCTGCTCAATGGGCTGCTGGTCGCCTACATGAAGCTGCCGCCCTTCATCGTCACGCTCGGCACCTGGAACATCGTCATGGCCACGAACTTCATCTATTCGGCCAATGAGACGATCCGCGACGCCGACGTCGACGCCCAGGCGCCGCTGCTGCATCTGTTTGGCCTGAACTTCAAGGTCGGCACGGCGGTGCTGACGTTCGGTGTCATTGCCATGGTCGTGCTGGTGCTGATCCTGTGGTACGTGCTCAATCACACGGCATGGGGCCGCCATGTCTACGCCGTCGGCGACGATCCGGAGGCGGCCAAGCTGTCTGGCATCCAGACCAAGAAGGTGCTGATCTCGGTCTACACGCTTGCCGGGCTGATCGCTGCTTTCGCTGCTTGGGTCTCTATCGGCCGCAACGGCTCGATCTCGCCGTCCGCCGCCGTCACCGACTACAATCTGCAGGCGATCACCGCGACGGTGATCGGCGGCATTTCCCTCTTCGGCGGGCGCGGCTCGATCCTGGGCACGCTGTTCGGCGCGATGATCGTCGGCGTCGTTTCGATGGGCCTCAACATGCTGGGCGCCGATCCGCAATGGAAAGTGCTGCTTACCGGTGTGCTGATTATCGGCGCCGTGGCGATCGACCAGTGGATCAGAAAGGTTTCGGTGTAACCATGACCCAGGAGCCCATCCTCACTGCGCGCGGCCTCGTCAAGCGCTATGGCCGCGTCACCGCACTGAACAGCTGCGACTTCGATCTCTATCCGGGAGAAATCCTGGCCGTGATCGGCGACAATGGCGCAGGCAAGTCGACGCTGATCAAGGCGATCTCTGGCGCCGTGATCCCGGACGAGGGGATCATCGAGTTGGACGGCAAGCAGGTGCTCTTCAAATCGCCCATCGAGGCCCGCGAGGCCGGCATCGAGACCGTCTACCAGAACCTGGCGCTGTCGCCGGCGCTGTCGATCGCCGACAACATGTTCCTCGGTCGCGAGATCCGCAAACCGGGTTTTCTGGGCGACTGGCTGCGCATGCTCGACCGGCCGGCAATGGAAAAGCGCGCCCGCGACAAGCTCACCGAACTCGGTCTGATGACCATCCAGAACATCAGCCAGGCGGTGGAAACGCTCTCGGGCGGCCAACGCCAGGGCGTGGCGGTGGCGCGCGCGGCCGCCTTCGGCTCGAAGATGGTCATCATGGATGAGCCGACGGCGGCGTTGGGCGTCAAGGAGAGCCGCCGCGTGCTCGAACTGATCCTCGACGTGAAGAAGCGCGGCCTACCGATCGTGCTGATCTCGCACAACATGCCACATGTCTTCGAGGTGGCCGACCGCATTCACATCCATCGGCTTGGCCGTCGCCTCTGTGTCATCGATCCCAAGCAATATACGATGTCCGACGCCGTCGCCTTCATGACCGGAGCGAAGCTTCCGCCGGAGGCGGCGCTGGCGGCCTGATGCATGTCGCCCAAAAGTGCGTAGCGGTTTTGGGATAACGACATGCATAAACGAGAAAGCATGTCGCCCAAAAGTGCGTAGCGGTTTTGGGATAACGACATGCACGCATCGCGGAAGCCGCCCAAACGCGACGCGCTTTACGTTGCTAAACTGCCGCAGGGTAAGCTGCCCCGCGGCAATCTAACTCGATTGAATGTATAACAAAATATGCGCTAGCATGGGCTGGGAGGAATGGTGAAAGCCAGTATGATCATGGCAACCGCACGAGAGGCGACATGACGCACGCGATGGCATCCAAAGCTCCCATTCTCGAAACCCCAGATCCCAAGACTCTCGCTGACGAAGTCCTCAAGGCCCTCAAATACAGGGTCGGCAAGGGCACCGCAGTCGCCACGCAATACGACTGGCTCACCGCCTCGATCAAAGTCGTGCGTGACCGCATCGTCGATCACTGGATGCAGGCGACGCAGGAGGCCTATGCCCAGCAGGAAAAGCGCGTCTACTATTTGTCGCTGGAATTTCTCATTGGCCGCCTGATGCGCGATGCCTTCTCCAATCTCGGCCTGATGGACAATATGCGCGAAGCGCTGCGGTCTCTCGGCGTCGACCTCGACCTCATCGCGGCCCTCGAGCCGGATGCAGCGCTTGGCAATGGCGGCCTCGGCCGGCTCGCCGCCTGCTTCATGGAAAGCATGGCAACCGTCGACATCCCCGCGCATGGCTATGGCATTCGCTACGCCAACGGCATGTTTCGTCAGGAAATCCATGACGGCTGGCAGGTCGAGCTGCCCGAGACCTGGCTCGATCACGGCAACCCCTGGGAGTTCGAAAGGCGCGAACGCTCCTTCGAGGTCGGTTTCGGCGGCGCGGTGGAATCGATCACCTCGAAGGACGGCCGGCTTGAGCGCCATGTCTGGAAGCCAATCGAACATGTTCTGGCGGTTGCCTACGATACGCCGGTGGTCGGTTGGCGGGCCAACCGCGTCAACACGCTGCGGCTCTGGTCCGGCATGCCGATCGATCCGATCCTGCTCGACAAGTTCAACGCCGGCGACCACATTGGTGCGCTCGCCGAAAGCAACAAGGCCGATGCCTTGTCGCGCGTCCTTTACCCTGCCGATTCCCACAAGGCCGGTCAGGAGCTGCGGCTAAGACAAGAGTATTTCTTCTCGACCGCCTCGTTGCAGGACATCATCCAGCGCCATCTCAGCCAGTATGGCGACCTGCAGTCGCTGCCCGACAAGGCGGCGATCCATCTGAACGACACCCATCCGGCCATCGCCGTGCCCGAGCTGATGCGCCTGCTGATGGATGTCCACGGCATGGATTTCGACCAGGCCTGGAGCATCACCAAGCGCACCTTCGGCTATACCAACCACACGCTGCTTCCCGAAGCGCTCGAAAGTTGGCCGGTGCCGCTGTTCGAGCGGCTTTTGCCGCGCCATATGCAGATCGTCTACGCCATCAACGCTGAAGTGCTGTTGGAGGCGCGCGCCTCCGACCAGTTCTCGGATGAACAGATCGGTCGCATCTCGCTGATCCAGGAAAATGGCGACCGCCGGGTACGCATGGGCAATCTGGCCTTTGTCGGCTCGCACTCGATCAACGGCGTCTCTGCCCTTCACACCGAGCTGATGAAGGAAACGGTGTTTGCCGACCTTCACAAGCTCTACCCCGACCGCATCAACAACAAGACCAACGGCATCACACCGCGTCGTTGGCTGATCCAATGCAATCCCGGTCTTACCGCGCTCACCCGCGAGGCAATCGGCGATCGCTTCCTCGACGACATCGACGCGATCAAGGAGCTCGATGCCTTTGCCGACGACGCCGCCTTCCGCGACAAGTTCGCGACCGTCAAGCGGGCGAACAAAGTCAGGCTTGCCAATCTCGTCGCCGACCGCCTCGGCATCAAGGTCGATCCCTCGGCGCTGTTCGACATCCAGATCAAGCGCATCCACGAATACAAGCGCCAGCTGCTGAACATCCTCGAAGCGATCGCGCTCTACGACCAGATCCGCTCCCATCCGGAGCGCGACTGGATGCCCCGCGTCAAGTTCTTCGGCGGCAAGGCGGCGCCCAGCTATCACAACGCCAAGCTGATCATCAAGCTCGCCAACGACGTCGCCAAGGTCATCAATCGCGACCCGGCTGTTCGCGGCTTGCTGAAAGTGGTGTTCGTGCCGAATTACAATGTCAGCCTGGCCGAGATCATGATGCCGGCCGCCGACCTTTCGGAGCAGATATCGACCGCCGGCATGGAAGCCTCCGGCACCGGCAACATGAAATTCGCGCTGAACGGTGCGCTGACCATCGGCACGCTCGACGGCGCCAATGTCGAGATCAAGGAATGCGTCGGCGACGACAACATCTTCATTTTCGGCCTGACCACTGAGCAGGTCGCCGAGCGGCGCAGCAACGGCTACGATCCGCGATCCGTGATCGAAGCCTCTCCCGAACTGGCGCAGGCGGTGGCTGCCGTTTCGTCGGGCGTCTTTTCGCCTGACGATCCGGAACGCTATCGCGACCTGATGAACGGCCTCTATCAGAGCGACTGGTTCATGGTCGCAGCGGATTTCGATGCCTACGCCGCCACCCAGCGCGACGTCGACGCCGTCTGGCGCAACAGCCCGGATTGGCACGCCAAGGCAATCCGCAATGTCGCCCGCGTCGGCTGGTTCTCATCCGACCGCACGATCCGCCAATATGCGAAAGAAATCTGGAACGTGCCCGTCTGATATGATTGCATGAGGCCACGAACAACGTGGTCCCGGGGAGGGTCACTGCCTGATGAGGAAGCCGCGCGCGACCGCTGCGACAAGCGGGCCGGATGGACTGGCGTCAGCCGGTGATGTCGCGGCGATTGTCGCCGGCACGCATGGTGATCCTTTCGCTGTCCTCGGTGTGCACGAGGTTGACAAGGGCTTTGTCGCCCGCTGCTTCGTCCCTCATGCCGAGCTCGTCACTGCCTATACGCTGACCGGCAAGAAAGCGGGCGAACTCTCCAGGCGCGACGAAGGCGGCTTCTTCGAGGGCAGGCTGTCGCTCAAAAAGCGACAGCCCCTGCGCTATCATGCGCGCAATGCCGGTGGCGACTGGTGGCTGACCGATCCCTATTCGTTCGGTCCGGTGCTTGGTCCGCTGGACGACTATTATATCGCCGAGGGTTCGCATCTCAGGCTGTTCGACAAGCTCGGCGCGCATCTCATCGACCACGAGGGTGCGTCCGGCGTGCATTTCGCCGTCTGGGCGCCCAATGCCAGGCGTGTGTCGGTGGTCGGCGACTTCAACGAATGGGACGGCCGCAGGCATACGATGCGCGTCCGCCGCGACACCGGCATCTGGGAGTTGTTCATTCCCGACATCGGCGCCGGCCGGCCCTACAAATACGAGATCATCGGACCCGATGGCGTGAGGCTGCCGCTGAAGGCCGATCCGTTCGCCTTCAAATCCGAACTGCGCCCGGCCACCGCTTCGGTGACGGCGCTTCCGCCGGCGCATCAATGGGGTGACGAGGCGCACCGCAATTTCTGGCGCAACACCGACCCCAGGCGCGAGGCGGTGTCGATCTATGAGGTCCATGCCGGCTCCTGGCAGCTTCACGACGACGGCAGCTTCCTGTCGTGGGACGAACTCGCCGAAAGGCTGATCCCCTACGTCGTCGACACGGGTTTCACCCATATCGAATTCATGCCGATCTCCGAACATCCCTATGACCCGTCCTGGGGCTACCAGACGACAGGCCTCTACGCGCCGTCGGCCCGCTTCGGCGATCCGGACGGTTTTGCCCGCTTCGTCGACGGCGCCCACCGCGCCGGCGTCGGCGTCATCCTCGACTGGGTGCCGGCACATTTCCCGGTGGACGCGCATGGCCTGGCCAATTTCGACGGCACCGCGCTCTATGAGCATGCCGACCCGCGCAAGGGCTTCCATCCCGACTGGAACACCGCGATCTACAATTTCGGCCGTCGCGAGGTGGTCTCGTTCCTCGTCAACAATGCGCTGTTCTGGGCTGAGAAATACCACGTCGACGGTTTGCGGGTCGATGCCGTCGCCTCGATGCTCTACCTCGATTATTCACGCAAGGCCGGCGAATGGATTCCCAACGAAAAGGGCGGGCGCGAGAACCTCGAGGCGGTCAGCTTCCTCCAGAGGATGAACAAGGAGGTCTATGGCCATCATCCGGGAGTGATGACGATTGCCGAGGAATCGACCTCATGGCCAAAGGTCTCGCAGCCGGTGCATGAGGGCGGACTGGGTTTCGGCTTCAAGTGGAACATGGGCTTCATGCACGACACGCTGGAGTATTTTTCCAAGGAGCCGATTTTTCGCAAGCATCACCACAACGATATCACCTTCGGCCTGGTCTACGCCTTCTCAGAGAATTTCGTGCTGCCGCTCTCCCATGACGAGGTCGTGCACGGCAAGGGCACGCTGCTCGGCAAGATGGCCGGCGACGACTGGCAGAAATTCGCAACGCTGCGCGCCTACTACGCCTTCATGTGGGGCTACCCCGGCAAGAAGCTGTTGTTCATGGGACAGGAATTCGCCCAGCGCCGCGAGTGGAGCGAGGCGCGCGCGCTCGACTGGAACTTGCTCGATTTCCGGCTCCACCGCGGCGTCCGGCAAACGGTGCGCGATCTCAACTATCTTTACCGTTCGCGCCCGGCGCTGCATGCGCGCGACTGCGAGCCGGAGGGCTTTTCCTGGCTGATCGTCGACGACAGCGCGAACTCCGTCTTTGCCTGGCTGCGTAGCGCGCCGGGCGGAAATCCGGTCGCCGTCATCTCCAATTTCACGCCCGTGCCACGCGACAATTATCGCGTGCCGTTGCCGACGGCCGGAAAATGGCGCGAGATCATCAATACGGACGCCGCCGACTATGGCGGTTCCGGCAAGGGCAATGGCGGCGCCGTCGAGGCTCGGGCGGAAGGAGGAAGCATCTCGGCGACGATGCTGTTACCGCCGCTGTCAACGATCATGCTCGAATTTGCTTCGGAATGAGCGATGTCTCGCAGCGCGTAACTTGGGAGGATAAAATGGCAGAGATAAAACGAACCCAGCCGCTGGCGCGCGATGCCATGGCTTATGTGCTGGCCGGCGGCCGCGGCAGCCGCCTCAGGGAGTTGACCGACCGACGCGCCAAGCCGGCGGTCTATTTCGGCGGCAAGACGCGCATCATCGATTTTGCGCTCTCCAACGCGCTCAATTCCGGCATTCGCCGCCTCGGCGTCGCCACGCAATACAAGGCGCATTCGCTGATCCGCCACCTGCAGCGCGGCTGGAACTTCCTGCGGCCCGAGCGTAACGAGAGCTTCGACATCCTGCCGGCCAGCCAACGCGTGTCGGAAACGCAATGGTATGAGGGCACGGCCGATGCCGTGTACCAGAACATCGACATCATCGAGGCCTACGGGCCCGAATACATGGTCATCCTAGCCGGCGACCACATCTACAAAATGGACTACGAGCTGATGCTTCGCCAGCATGTCGAAGCCGGTGCTGATGTCACCGTCGGCTGCCTCGAAGTGCCGCGCATGGAGGCGACCGGCTTCGGTGTCATGCATGTCGATGCCAAGGACACCATCATCTCCTTCATCGAGAAGCCCGCCGATCCGCCCGGCATTCCCGACAAGCCGGATTTCGCCCTGGCCTCGATGGGCATCTATGTGTTCAAGACCAAGTTCCTGATGGAGCAACTGCGCCGCGACGCGGCCGAACCGGGCTCAAGCCGAGACTTCGGCAAGGACATCATCCCCTATGTCGTCGAGCATGGGAAAGCGATCGCCCATCGCTTCGCCAAATCCTGCGTGCGCTCGACCGCCGAGAACGAAGCCTACTGGCGCGATGTCGGGACGGTCGACGCCTATTGGGAAGCCAATATCGACCTGACCGACATCACGCCGGAGCTCGACCTCTACGACCGCGACTGGCCGATCTGGACCTATGCCGAGCTGAAGCCGCCGGCAAAGTTCGTGCATGACGAGGATGGCCGCCGCGGCTCTGCCGTGTCGTCGCTCGTCTCGGGCGATTGCATCGTCTCAGGCGCGTCACTGAAGCGAAGCCTGATCTTCACGGGCGCGCGCATCAATTCCTATTCGACGCTCGAGGACGTCGTCATGCTGCCCGACTGCCATGTCGGCCGGAACGCAAGGTTGAAGCGCGTGGTCATCGATCATGGCGTAAGGATACCGGAGGGGCTCGTGGTCGGCGAGGATCCCATTCTCGACGCCAAGCGCTTCCGCGTTTCCGAAAAGGGCATCTGCCTCGTCACGCAGGTCATGATCGACAAACTGGGGTTGTAGTGGATGCAGGTTCTGTCGGTCACGCCCGAAATATTCCCTCTGATCAAGACTGGCGGGCTTGCCGACGTGACCGGCGCGTTGCCCATCGCGCTCGCCGGCAACGGCGTGACGATGCGCACGCTCGTTCCCGGCTATCCCCAGATCATGGATGCCTTCAAGAAGAAAAAGGCCGTTCACCAATACTCGCAGCTGCAGGGCGGCAAAGCTTCGGTCCATGCCGTGGAGATTTCAGGGCTCGATCTTTTCGTGCTCGACGCGCCGCATCTGTTCGATCGTCCCGGCGGTCCCTATGGCAATGCCACCGGCGCCGACTGGCCGGATAATTGGCGGCGTTTCGCGGCCCTGAGCCAGGTTGGCGGCGACATCGCCGGCGGCGCCATCTCGGGCTACCAGCCGGACATCGTCCACGCCCATGACTGGCAATCGGCGATGACGCTGGCCTATATGCGCTACGGCAAGGCGGTCGGAACGCCGTCGATGATCACCGTCCACAACCTCGCTTTCCAGGGCCGGTTCGGCGCCGGCATCTTTGGCGAGCTTGGCTTGCCGGCGTCGGCCATGGCGCTCGACGGCGTCGAATATTATGGCGGCGTCGGCTTCCTCAAGGCCGGCCTGCAGGCCGCCTGGGCCATCACCACGGTCAGCCCGACCTATGCCCAGGAAATCCGCTCGCCCGAATTCGGCATGGGCCTTGATGGCCTGGTCAACATGCGGTCTGTCGATCTCTATGGCATCGTCAACGGCATCGATACCGAGATATGGGACCCGGCCACCGACAAGCATCTGGTCTCCAATTACACGGCCAAGACTTTGAAGGCGCGGCACCCCAACCGGACCGCCGTCGAGGATCGTTTCGACCTCAACCGCGACGACAGTCCGATCGTCTGTGTCATCAGCCGGCTCACCTGGCAGAAGGGCATGGATATATTGGCGGCGGTCGTTGACGGGATCATTGCGAGGGGTGCGCGCCTGGCGATCCTCGGATCCGGCGACGCCGGCCTCGAAGGTGCGCTGCTGGCCGCCGCCGCCCGCCACCGCGGTCGCATCGGCGTCGTTATCGGTTACGACGAGGGCCTTTCCCACACCATGCAGGGCGGCTGTGACGCCATCGTCATCCCGTCGCGCTTCGAGCCTTGCGGACTGACGCAGCTTTATGGCCTGCGCTATGGCTGCGTGCCGGTCGTCGCCCGCACCGGCGGCCTCGCTGACACGATCATCGATGCCAATGAAGCGTCCGTTTCGGCAGGCGTCGCGACCGGCTTCCAGTTCGCGCCCGCCGATGCCGGCGCCTTGCTGCACGCCATCCGCCGGCTGGTCGAAGCGCACGCCAACCCCACGGTCTGGACGTCGATGCAGCGGCAAGGCATGAAGGCCGACGTGTCGTGGGACAAAAGCGCGGAAAAATATGTTGAGCTCTATCGCTTGCTGCTTTCGAAAAGGGTTGCCTGAAGCATGACACAAACCGTCCCCACCAAACCCTATCTCGACCAGAAGCCCGGCACCTCCGGGCTGCGCAAGAAGGTGCCGGTGTTCCAGCAGGGGCACTATGCAGAGAACTTCATCCAGTCGATCTTCGATGCGCTGGATGGATTCAAGGGCAAGACCCTGGTGATCGGCGGCGACGGCCGCTTCTACAACCGCGAGGTCATCCAGAAGGCCATCGCCATGGCGGCAGCAAACGGCTTCGGCAAGGTGATGGTCGGGCAGGGCGGTATCCTGTCGACGCCGGCAGCTTCCAACGTCATCCGCAAATACAAGACTTTCGGCGGCATCATCTTGTCGGCCAGCCACAATCCAGGCGGCCCGCATGAGGATTTCGGCATCAAATACAATGCCGGCAATGGCGGCCCGGCGCCGGAAAAGCTGACCGACGCGATCTTCGCCAAGACCAAGGTGATCTCCAGCTTCAAGATCGCCGACGTCGAAACCGTCGACATCGACACAATCGGTACCGTCGAGGCGGGCGGCATGACGGTCGAGGTGATCGACCCGGTCGCCGACTATGCCGAGTTGATGGAAAGCCTGTTCGATTTCGATGCCTTGCGCGCGTTGTTCAAATCGGGTTTCCGCATGCGCTTCGACGCCATGCATGCCGTGACGGGTCCCTACGCCAAGGAGATCCTGGAAAACCGTCTCGGCGCGCCGAACGGCACCGCCCGTAACTTCATTCCCCTGCCGGATTTTGGCGGCCACCATCCCGATCCCAATCTGGTTCACGCCAAACACCTCTATGACGAGATGATGGGACCGGATGCGCCGGATTTCGGCGCCGCTTCCGACGGCGACGGCGACCGCAACCTGATCATCGGCAAGGGTATTTTCGTCACCCCGTCGGATTCCGTGGCCATGCTCGCCGCCAACGCCCATCTGGCGCCGGGGTATAAGGCCGGCCTGAAAGGCATCGCCCGCTCGATGCCGACCAGCGGTGCGGCCGACCGCGTCGCTGAAAAGCTCGGCATCGGCATCTATGAAACGCCGACCGGCTGGAAATTCTTCGGCAACCTTCTCGACGCCGGCATGGCGACGATCTGCGGCGAGGAAAGTGCCGGAACCGGCTCCAACCATGTCCGCGAAAAGGACGGGCTGTGGGCCGTGCTTTTGTGGCTCAATATCCTTGCTGCCCGCGGCGAAAGCGCCAAGCAGATCGTCACCGAGCACTGGGCGACCTATGGCCGCAACTACTATTCGCGCCATGACTATGAAGAGGTCGAGACCGACCGCGCCGACGCGCTGGTCGACGAATTGCGCGCCAAGCTCGCTTCGTTGCCCGGCACCAGCGTGCGCGGCATGAAGATCGCTGGCGCCGACGATTTCGCCTACCATGATCCGGTCGATGGCTCGATAGCCAAGCACCAGGGGATCAGGGTGCTGTTCGAAGGCGGATCGCGCGTCGTCTTCCGTCTCTCCGGCACCGGCACCTCGGGGGCGACGCTGCGCGTCTATATCGAGCGCTACGAGCCCGACAAGTCTAGGCACGATCTTGACACCCAGGAGGCGCTTGCCGATCTGATTGCGGCAGCCGATGATATCGCCGGGATTCGCGGCCATACCGGCCGCGTCAAGCCGAGCGTCATCACCTGATGCCATCTGGAATGCCGGCCGATTATCGGCCGCGATTTGGCGGACTTGTCGGGCAAGGCGGCATTCGTTTTGCCGCATGGTCGTCTGCGGCCAGCCGGCTCTGGGTCTCGATCTTTGACGAACGGGGAAACCGTGAGATCGACCGGCTCGAACTTCAGCCGGAAGGCGAGGGCGTTCACGCGCTTTTCGTTGCCGGCCTCGCTTCAGGCACCCGATACGGCTTTCGCGCCGATGGCGACTATGCGCCCGAGCGAGGGCTCTGGTTTGATCCCGACAAGCTGCTGGTCGACCCCTATGCCGTCGAGATCGACAGGCCGTATGTCTATGACGACCGGCTCGCCGCTCGCCGGGGCGAGGGCACCGACACCGCCCCGCTGCTGTCGAAGGCGATTGCCGGCGCCTTGGCAGAGCCGCTGGCTGCTCTGCCGCCGCTGTTCCAGCCCGGTGGACTGGTCTACGAAGTGCCGGTGCGAGCCTTCACCATGTTGCATCCGGACATCCCGAAGCAGCAGCGCGGCACGATTGCCGCCCTTGCCCATCCGGCCGTCGTCGAGCACTTGAAAAAACTCGGGGTCGGCGCGGTCGAATTGATGCCGATGACGGCGTCGATCGACGAACGACATCTGCCGCCACTCGGGCTCCGCAACACCTGGGGCTACAATCCCGTGACCTTCATGGCGCTCGATCCGCGCCTCGCGCCCGGCGGTCTCGCGGAATTGCGGCAGACGGTCGCCGCACTGCGTGAGGCCGGCATCGGTGTTATCCTCGACTTGGTCTTCAACCACACCGGCGAAAGCGACAGGTTTGGACCGACGCTGTCGCTGCGGGGCCTCGACAGCCGCGCCTACTACCGGCATTGGCCGGACGGCAGCCTGGTCAACGACACCGGCACCGGCAATACGGTCGCTTGCGATCATCCGGTCGTCCAGGAAATGGTCCTCGACACACTTCGTCATTTTGTCCGCCATGCCGGCGTCGACGGTTTCCGTTTCGATCTGGCGCCCATTCTAGGGCGGGTCGAGGGCGTTTTCGACACCGATGCGCCGTTGCTGAGAGCTGTTCGGAACGACCCGGTTCTTGGCGACAGGGTGCTGATCGCCGAGCCTTGGGATATCGGGCCGGACGGCTATCAGCTCGGCAACTTTCCGCCGCCTTTCCTCGAGTGGAGCGACAGATATCGCGACGATATCCGCCGCTTCTGGCGTGGCGATCGCGGCATGGTCGGCGCGCTGGCGACGCGGCTCGCCGGCTCGTCCGATGTCTTTGCCAAAGCGGGAGAGCGCACGAGCCACAGCGTCAACTTCATCGCCGCGCATGACGGCATGACGCTGGCCGATATCGTTGCCTACGAGCACAAGCATAACGAGGCCAATGGCGAGCAGAACAGAGATGGCCACAACGAGAACCTGTCATGGAATAATGGCGTCGAGGGCGAAACCGGCGACCTCGCGATTGCGAAGGCTCGCCTCGCTGATCAATGCGCGCTGCTGGCGACGCTGTTTGCTTCGCGTGGAACGATCATGCTGACCGCCGGTGACGAATTCGGCCGCACGCAAAAGGGCAACAACAACGCCTATGCGCAGGACAACGAAATCACCTGGCTCGACTGGGCCGGCCGGGACCAGACGCTGGAGCATTATGCCTCTGGACTTGCCGCGATGCGTCGCGCCGCGCCGGCACTTTCCGACACGCGCTTCCTGACCGGAGAGCCGCGGCCCGGGTCGGAAGTACCGGATGTTGCCTGGCTGACCGAGACCGGGGCGCCAGTCAATGAGAGAAGCTGGCAGAACCCTGAGCGGCATCGCCTGGCCATGGTGCTCGGCGGCACTGGCGACGGGGGCCGCCGTCTTGCGATCGTCGTCAATGGCGATCGTCGGGCCTGTATGTTCACGCTACCGGAGCGCGAGGGATTTTTCTGGGGCCCGGCCATGGAAACATCGGCTGGCGCTTTCGACATCTCGCGGCCGGTGCCTGGGCGAACGGTCGTTTTCATGATCGAGCGCAAGGTCGGGCCGGCCCGCATCGAGGAGAACCCATGATGGCTGATGACAATGCCGAGTGGTGGCGCGGCTGCGTCATCTATCAGATCTACCCGCGCTCCTTCCAGGACACGACGGGGGACGGTGGCGGCGATCTGCGTGGCATTGCCTCAAGGCTGGCTCACATTCCATCGCTTGGCGTCGACGCCATCTGGCTGTCGCCCTTCTTCAAGTCCCCGATGGCCGATATGGGCTACGACGTGTCCGACTATACAGCCGTCGATCCGATGTTCGGCACATTAGAGGATTTCGACGCGGTGGTCGCCGAGGCGCACCGTCTCGGCCTGAAAGTCATCATCGACCAGGTCCTGTCGCATTCGTCCGACCGGCATGAATGGTTCGTCGAAAGCCGCGCGAGCCGCGATAATCCCAGGGCCGACTGGTATGTCTGGGCCGATCCGAGGCCTGACGGCACCGCGCCCAACAACTGGCTGTCGGTTTTCGGCGGACCCGCCTGGGAGTGGGATGCGACCCGCAGACAATATTACATGCACAATTTCCTCGCCTCGCAGCCGGACCTGAATTTCCACAATCCGGAGGTTCAAGACGCCTTGCTGGAGACGGTGCGGTTCTGGCTGGAGCGCGGCGTCGACGGTTTCCGGCTGGATACGGTCAACTACTACGTCCATGACCGCTGGCTGCGCAGCAACCCGCCGCTGGCATCGAGCGTCGCCGGCACCAACACCGAAACCAATCCCTACCTCTACCAGGAGCATCTGTTCGACAAGACGCAGCCTGAAAACCTCGCTTTCCTCAAGCGTTTTCGGGCGCTGCTCGATGGATATGAGGGCCGCGCCGCTGTCGGTGAGGTCGGCGACGAGGGCCGTTCGTTGCAGACGCTCGCCGCCTACACCGCCGGCGGCGACAAGCTCGACATGTGCTACACTTTCGACCTGCTCGGTCCGCAATTCTCGGCAGCACACGTACGTGGCTGCGTCGAGGCTTTCGAGAGTACGGTCTCCGACGGCTGGGTCTGCTGGGCGTTTTCCAACCACGACGTCGTTCGCCATGTGACGCGCTGGACAAGGCCCGGCGGCGATCTGGAGGCGGTGGCAAAATTCTCGATCGCGCTGCTGTCGTGCCTGCGTGGATCGATCTGCCTCTATCAGGGCGAGGAGCTTGGGTTGGAGGAGGCGGAACTGGCGTTCGAGGATCTGCGCGACCCCTACGGCATCCGCTTCTGGCCCGGGTTCAAGGGCAGGGACGGATGCCGCACGCCGATGGTCTGGGAGAAAGGAGCCGACAATGCCGGTTTTTCCACTGGCAGACCGTGGCTTCCGGTGCCGGATAGCCATCGCGCCCGCGCGGTTGATGTCCAAAACGGCGAGGAGAAGTCGGTTCTAGCCAGCTACCGGGCGATGCTCGCCTTGCGCAAGCAGCATGTGGCCCTGGTACAGGGCTCGATCCGGTTTCTCGATGCAGAGGGTGATGTCCTTGCCTTCATTCGCGAAGGCGGCGGCGAGAAGCTGCTCTGCGTCTTCAATTTCGCCGACGAGCCGGCCGACTGGCCGTTGCCTCAGGATGCAGATGTTGCAGAGACAGTCGATCTTGGCGGCACTGATGCCGTCTTGCAGGATAAGATGCTGTCGCTGCCGCCCTTGGGCTGCTTCCTGGGACGAGCCGGCTGACCTCTCACCTGGCCGTCATTGAACGAGCACGGAGCGCCCGCAAGTCGCGCCCAGGACCCGGACATCGGCCTCGCCGACACGCACGCCCAGTGCCGCAAGCACGTTATAAACCAATTCGTCGACAGGCGCAGTCACACCGTTCAGCAGCGCCACAACTGCTGGCTTCACCGTTCCAAGCAGCGCGGTTACATCAAGCCCGAGGCCCAGCGCACTGACCGAAAGCGACAAATTGTTGACCAGCGACGTGGTAAGAGATTGCGTCAGGTTTTTCGTGGAAGCGGTCTTTATCGTCTTGTTTGCGATTTCGGTGCTGTTGAAGGTCAATGTCGTCGGCTCGGTGTTGGTGATCTCGAAGGCCGCAGAGCCATTCACGCCGATCAGATTCAGGGTGAGAAACAGAAGCTTCACGCTGACCTGCGCGATTTCGGCATTTTGAAACGACTGTGGGTTGCTGAAATCGGCGAAGGCGGAGGGGCTGTTGTCGGCATCGCTGGCGCCAAGGTGCAGCGATGCTAGGCTCGGGCGTGCGGCAATGGAAACCTTCAAACTGTCGGGATGCCCCGTCGGGCAACTGATGTCGGTCAGCTTGGCTTCGGCAGAGGCCACCTCGACATGCAGCGGCAGTTTGACGGCCAGGAGGCTGATGCCGCCACCGAGAGTCGCATTGCTGCCGCCGACCGACGCCACCAGCTTGATCCGTGTCTGCGCCGTACGCACCACGGCGCCCTTCTCGCCAATTGTCAGCCATGGCGAGAATTGCGCAGGTTCGCCGATGGCAACGGCAAGCGTGGTGGAGACAAGCCCCGGAATCGTGGCTCCGAGATTGAGCTCGACCTGCTTCGAGCCGTTGGCCAGTGCGGCGGCGGTAGTCAGTATGCCCATGGCGCTAGCGTCGACCGAAAAACCGGCCGACTTTTGCCCGAGGCCCAGTTGGCCAATTGATCCAAGGTCGACAAGATGATTGAGCCGTATCTTGACCGTGCTGGTGGTCCTCGAGGCGATTGTCTGCAAAGCAAGCTTGCTGGTGCTGCCAACGGGTGAAACATCAGCCATGGCCGTCGCTATCTGGCCCACCGTAGCTTTCGAAGCCAGCACCTCCGAATAGCTGACACCTGTCAGCTGCAACTGAACGGCAAGTGCGTCAAAGAACGAAAGCAGGTTGACGTCGGCAGCGATCAGAGCGTTGTAGTCCATGACGCTGAGCGAAATGTTGCCGCCCAGGAGGCCGCTGAGAAGCGAGTTCAGGATGCCGCCATTGACGCTGAGAAGCCTGGACCCGACCGAAAACATCGCCTGCGGCGCTATGCTGGCAACGGCTTGGGTACCGATCACCGGAGTCGCGATAAGCGAACTCGCGAAATAGCGGGCGGGTATCTTTTGCAGGGCGACATGGACGGCGTTGTAGGGCGTCTTGCCGGCCTCGAAGCGCTTGTCGACGCCGAGCGACGACTCTGGTGAATATCGACCGGCGGTGACCGACACAATGGTCTTTCCGAGAGTAGGAACGATTGCATGTCCTGCCTTCTGAACAACGATACCCGGCATCCCGTTATCGCCGAGCGTTGTCACCACCGCGGCCTCGATGTTGTTGATGTTTGAGGCGGCCGTGATTGCCGCCAGATCGGTTATTGTCTGGGCCTCCCGGCGCTCCACATAGATCGAACCTTCATCGATGGCGAAGGCAGCCAGCGCCAGCGCGAACGGAGCGCAAAGCGCCGTCATGACGGTGAAGTTCGCCTTCGAGTCGCCAAGCATCGAGCGGGCGACCCGGCCGATCCTCCCCAGCAAAAGTTCCGACATTCAGATGCCTCCGACTCGTATCGTCGATTTGCGCGAGATCGTGGTTCCAGGCATGGGCAGCGCCGGGAATAGATTCCAGACGGGCAAATTGCGGGCATCGTATTGGATGGACACCACGAACTGTTTTCCGTCGGCCGTGCTGTCTTTAGCCTGATAGGTCAGCTTGTCGGAATCGACAAAGGGATATCCGCTGGCGTTGTTGTTGACGAAACTGGTCACCAGCGCTTGGCGCTCGGTTTCGTTCAGCCCGGCAATAGCCGTGCGTGCGGCGTCCGCCGCGATCTGCTGCACGGAGTTGCTTGCACCAAAATAAATACCATATGCAACCATTCCGAGCAAGAGCAGGATAAAAATGGGCGAAAGCAGTGCAAACTCGATTGCAGAGGTGCCGGAATTTTCTCTACATAGACGCCAGATTATTCTTAAGTGGAGTGTTTTTTGGCACTTTGTGGCGGCTGCCTTACTTTCTGTGCTGTTCATACCCTTTGCCCGTTGGGAGATGTGTGAGATCTATCGAAGCCCATCGTGCAATGTAACCCATGGTTGCTTAAAGGCGGCTTAAGACATTTCGACAAAGTGGAATCGACGACAGGTTTCTTGCCGGAAACGAAAATCTCGAAGTGAGAAAACGCAGCCAAGCCTATGGTTTCAATTACTGTTCTATCGGCCACGAGGTAGCTCTCGGCGCGCCTTACTTTGGGTGACCCCTAGAGCCTGTTGAAATAAAAATTCTCCACGTTACTGTCTGGCCACCAGCTGCCGGAAAGGGAACCGGCGGCGCGCTCAAAGGGGCCATCTAATCGGTTTCGGGGCGTCAACACTCAAGAGGCGTAGCTGTAGGGCCGTCTCGACAGGGAGAACTTCATGCTGAAAAATATGCTGAAGGCGACGGTATTCGCCACAACCATGACGTTGGCCGCGGGCACGTTCTACGCGCCGGCTTTCGCCGAGGTCGTCTATAACAGAGGCAGCGCCGCCGAAGTGGAGTCGGTCGACCCGCACAAGACCTCGACAGTCTACGAAGCCAATGTTTTGCGCGACCTGTTCCAGGGACTGGTCATGCAAGATCAAAAGGCGAATGTCATTCCGGGCGCCGCCGAGAGCTGGACGGTATCGGACGACGGCACCGTCTATACCTTCAAGCTGCGCAAGGACGGCGTCTGGTCGGACGGCAGCCCGGTGACGG
This sequence comes from Mesorhizobium sp. M6A.T.Cr.TU.014.01.1.1, assembly GCF_004022765.1. Taxonomy (NCBI): domain Bacteria; kingdom Pseudomonadati; phylum Pseudomonadota; class Alphaproteobacteria; order Hyphomicrobiales; family Phyllobacteriaceae; genus Mesorhizobium; species Mesorhizobium sp. M6A.T.Cr.TU.014.01.1.1. The sequence goes on along the minus strand of NZ_RZPG01000001.1, from coordinate 232,096 downwards.
CAGATGACTTCGTCTACTCTTTCCAGCGGCTGGAAGACCCGGCCACCGGCGCCGAATATGCCTCGATGCTCTATCCCGTGAAGAACGCCGAGGAGGTGAACACCAAGAAGGCCAAGCCCGAGGAGATGGGCGTCAAGGCAATTGACGCAAGTACCCTGGAAGTGACGCTGAAGGCGCCCACGCCCTACTTCCTCGAAATGCTGACCCACCAGGCGGCCTATCCGGTCAACAAGGCTTCCATCGAAAAGCTTGGCGCAGATTGGATCAAGCCGGGCAACCTGGTCTCCAACGGCGCCTTTACGCTGGCGGAGTGGGTTCCCAACGACCACATCAAACTGGTCAAGAATCCGAAATTCTGGGATGCTGCGACCGTCAAGATCGACACCGTCAACGTTATCCCGACCGAAGACCGCTCGTCGGCGATGAAGCGCTTCGAGGCCGGCGAACTCGACAGCTACGATGATCTCCCGACCGAACAGCTCGCCGATCTCAAGGCCAAGTTTGGCGATCAAATCCGCGTCGGGCCGTATCTCGGCACCTACTATTATGCGATCAAGACCGACAAGGCCCCATGGGATAATGTCGAGCTGCGCAACGCCATCTCCATGGCAATCGACCGCGACTTCATTGCCGAAAAGGTCTGGCAGAACTCGATGCTGCCCGGTTATTCGATGGTGCCTCCGGGCATCGAGGGTTACACGCCGGCAATGGCCAAGTATGCTGAGATGTCGCAAATCGACCGCGAGGACGAAGCCAAGAAGGTGCTTGAGAAGCTTGGCTACACGCCCGAGAATCCGCTGAAGATGGAAATCCGCTACAACACTTCGGAAAACCACAAGAACACCGCGGTCGCCATCCAGGAACAGTTGAAGCCGCTCGGCATCGAAATCACGTTGCTCAACACCGACACCAAGACCCACTACTCCTTCCTGGAGCAGAAGGGCGACTATGACGTCGCGCGTGCCGCCTGGATTGCGGACTACAAGGATCCGGAAACCTTCCTCGGCATCACCCGCAAGGCCAGTGGCAACAACTATTCGGTCTACAACAGCCCGAAATACGAGGAGGCCATGGACAAGGCGGCAGCCGCCGGCGGCAAGCCCGAAGAGCGCATGAAGGAACTCGCCAAGGCCGAGCGCATCCTCGTCGATGAGGTCGGCAACATCCCGCTTCTCTACTATAGTTATCACGATATCGTTTCTCCGAAGCTTCATGGCTTCGAGGACAACGTCATGGACGTGCATCCGTCGCGCTTCATCTCCAAGGACTGATTTTCCTTGGCCGAACTGCCGCTCTTTTGCAGCGCCGCGCGTCCTTCGGGACGCGCAAAGGACGCTGTAACGCTTTGATTTTGCGCATGGCCCCTTCCGAACCTTCGGTTCGGTTCGGGGTCATGAGTTAGGGCGGCGGTTCCGGTTTGCTAGCAAAGCGGGGAACCGATGCTGCGTTACGTATTTCGGCGGCTCCTGACCGCCATTCCGACGCTGTTCGTCATCGTGACGATGGCGTTCTTCCTGATACGCGTCGCGCCGGGCGGGCCATTCAATCAGGAGCGGGGCCTGAGTCCGGAGATCAAGGCCAATCTTGAAGCGCAGTTTGGCCTGAACGATCCGCTCTGGCTGCAATATGTCCACTATCTCGGCAATCTGCTGCGCGGCAATTTCGGGCCGAGCTACAACATGCCGGATTTCACCGTCACCGAATTGTTTGCCAAGGGGCTGCCCATTTCGATTCAGATCGGCGCCTCGGCCCTGATCCTGGCGCTGCTGCTCGGCAGTCTCCTCGGCACCATTGCCGCGCTCAATCAGAACAAGCTTGCCGACTATTCGGTGATTGCGCTGGCTGCCGCTGGCAGCACTATCCCGACCTTCGTCATCGCACCAGTGATCCAGCTTTTGTTCGGTCTGACCTGGAAGCTGCTGCCGATCGGCGGCTGGGGGGATGGCGCTCTCCTCAACAAGGTCGGGCCTGTGCTGACCCTCGCTTTGCCGCAGATCGCCATCGTCGCCCGCCTGATGCGCGGCTCGATGATCGAATCGTTGCGCTCGCACCACATCCGCACCGCACGCGCGCTCGGTCTGTCGGACTGGTCGGTGGTCGTCAAGCATGCGCTGCGCGGCGCCATTCTGCCGATCGTCTCCTTCACCGGCCCGGCGGCGGCGGCATTGCTCACCGGCTCGATCATCGTCGAGACGATTTTCGCCGTTCCCGGCATCGGCCGCTATTTCGTCGAGGCTGCGCTCAACCGCGACTACACGCTGGTCATGGGCACCGTGGTGGTCATCGCTCTGTTCACCATCGTCTTCAACCTGATCGTCGACATCATGTACGCCTTCGTCGATCCGAGAGTGCGCTATGACTGACATCGCAGCCACCGTTCCGGCCGTCGTCGGCCGCTCCCTGTGGGCCGATGCCTGGGCGCGCCTCAAGGCCAATCGCGCCGCCATGTTCAGCCTGTATTATCTTGCCTTCATCGCGCTCCTCAGCGTGTTCGGGCCCTCTTTGGTGCCGCATCGATACACCACCATCTACGCCGACTATGTGCGCACGCCGCCGAGCTTCTCGGCCTATCCGAAGGCCGACAAGATCGAAACGGCGCTCAATGAGGCGATCAAGCGTATGCGTGTCGACATCAAGGAGTGGCGGCAGGAAGACAATCGCATCTTCGTCACCGTCACATCTTCCAAGCCGATCGACGACCGCAATGTCCGCTACCTCGACCGTTCCGATGCCTTCGACAACACGAAGATCGAGAGCAAATCGCCTGACGGCCTTGAAGCGGTGATGAGCGCTTCGATCAGGCAGCAGTATTTCCTGTTCGGCACCGACAATACCGGCCGCGATCTCCTGTCGCGGACGCTGATGGCCGGGCGCATCTCGCTGGCCATCGGCCTGCTCGCCGGGGTCGTCGCCGGCGTCATCGGCGTGCTCTATGGCGCTACTGCCGGCCTTGCCGGCGGCAAGGTCGACGAGGTGATGATGCGCATCGTCGATGTGCTTTATTCGCTGCCGTTCATCTTCTTCGTCATCATGCTGGTGGTCTTCTTCGGCCGGAACTTCGTGCTGATGTTCCTTGCGGTCGGCGCCGTGCTCTGGCTCGACATGGCGCGCATCGTGCGCGGTCAGGCGCTGTCGATCCGGCGGCAGGAATATGTCCAGGCGGCGGAGGCGATGGGCATCGGCCAGCGCGGCATCCTGATCCGCCACGTCATTCCCAACCTGCTTGGCCCAGTGGTCATCTACATGACGCTGCTGGTGCCGCATGTCATCATCCTGGAGAGTTTCCTGTCCTTCCTCGGGCTTGGCGTGCAGGAACCGATGACCAGCTGGGGCGTACTGATCTCGACCGGCGCCAAGAACATCGGCACCGCCAACTGGCTGCTCTTGTTCCCTGCCTTCTTTCTCGTCTCGACGCTGTTCGCGCTGAACTTCGTTGGCGACGGCCTGCGCGATGCGCTCGACCCTAGGGATCGTTGAGATGGACGCTTCCGAAACGATCCTCAACGTTAAAGACCTTCGCGTCCGCTTTCGAACGCTCGACGGCGTGGTCGAGGCGGTCAAGGGCATCAACATCCACGTTAATGCAGGCGAAACCGTCGCCGTGGTCGGTGAATCCGGGTCCGGCAAGAGCCAGACGATGATGGCAGCGATGAGCCTGCTGGCCTCGAACGGCGAGGCGACAGGCGTCGTCGACTATCGCGGCCGCAACCTTTTAACCCTAAGCAAGCCCGAGTTGAACAAGGTCCGCGGCCGCAAGATCAGCATGATCTTCCAGGAGCCGATGACCTCGCTCGATCCGCTCTATTCGATCGGCAATCAGCTGATCGAACCGATCCGCCGGCATCGCGGGCTTAGTGCGGCGCAAGCACGCGAAGAGGCGCTCAAGCTCTTGCGGCTGGTTCATATTCCCGATCCCGAACGGCGGATGAAATCCTACCCGCATGAAATGTCGGGTGGCCAGCGACAGCGGGTCATGATCGCCATGGCTCTGGCCAACGATCCCGACATACTGATCGCAGACGAACCGACGACGGCGCTCGACGTGACGATCCAGGCGCAGATCCTCATGCTGCTCGCCGAGCTGCAGCGCAAGCTCGGCATGGCGATCGTCTTCATCACCCATGATCTCGGCATCGTCCGGCGCTTTGCCGACCGCGTCTACGTCATGCGCTACGGCGAAGTCGTCGAGGAGGGTGATGCGGAAGCGATCTTCGTCAACCCGCAGCATGCCTACACCAAGATGCTGCTGGCCGCCGAGCCGACCGGAACCAAGGCGCCGCCACCGCCAAACGCGCCCGTCCTGCTCGAAGGCAGGAATGTCGAAGTGAACTTCAAGATCGGCGGCGGGTTTCTTGCCGGAGAGCCGCTGGTGCTGCGCGCGGTCGATCACATTTCGATCCGCCTTCAGCGGAACCAGACCATCGGCATCGTCGGCGAATCCGGTTCGGGAAAATCGACGCTCGGGCGGGCTTTGCTGCGGCTCCTGCCAAGTGATGGCCTCATCCGCTTTGGCGATCGCGATATCTCCTCCGCCGACCGTCAGGCCATGCGGCCGCTGCGGCGTGAATTGCAGCTCGTGTTCCAGGACCCTTTCGGTTCGCTGTCGCCGCGCATGACCGTCGGCCAGGTCATCACCGAAGGGCTTCTGGTGCATGAGCCGACCCTGTCGGGCAGGCAGCGCGATCTGCGCGCGGTCGAGGCCCTGCGCGAAGTCGGACTCGATCCGAATGCGCGCAATCGCTACCCGCACGAATTCTCCGGCGGCCAGCGCCAGCGCATTGCCATCGCGCGCGCGATGATCCTCAAGCCCAAGGTGGTCGTGCTCGACGAGCCGACCTCGGCGCTCGACCGCTCCGTCCAGAAGCAGATCGTCGAGCTGCTGCGCAAGCTGCAGGCCGACCATGAATTGTCCTATCTGTTCATCAGCCACGATCTCGCCGTCGTGCGCGCCATGGCCGACTACATCATCGTCATGAAGCAAGGCAAGATCGTCGAGGAAGGGCCGACCGAGGCGATCTTCAGCAATCCGCAAGCTACCTACACGCAGACGCTCATGGCCGCGGCCATCGACGTCACTCGGTTTCGCTTAAGCGCGTAACGCGATCAGTCAGGCCTGCAGCGGAGGGAGATTTTTTCGGGAGCAAAACAGCCAACCACTGGCCGTTCCGGGAGAAGGGAGACAGTTCATTCCGGCTAGGTGATTAGTATCAAGTCTGACCACACAAACCCTGAAGAGTGGGACCCACGTGATTGACCTTTCGGGATCAACGCCGACAAAAGCGTAAATGCGCAATGGGGATAAACCACGCATGCTTTGAGCTTGCATTCCAGACAGAGCACCCGCCTGATTTGCGCGACAGTTGGCTGTTGTTAACGAACATCCAGCGCAGGTCGATGTAGGAAAACGTCGCTAGTCGGGTCGAGCGCGGCAGATGCCGGCGAGAATGGTTCAGTCGAAGAAGCCCGCGTCCTCTTCCCTGAGGTACTTCCTGGTTGCTTCGGCGTCGATATCGAGGCCCAGCCCCGGCGCTTCCAGCAGGTCCACCATGCTGTCCTTCACGACCTGCTCAGGCAGGCCAATGACGATGTCGCTCCACCACGGGTCCGAAGCGCTGGGATATTCGAAAGCCACGTAGTTGGCGGGCAACGTGGCGCAGACATTGATCAGCGCGCCGAGGCCGAGCAGGCCGTTCGCCGTGCCGTGCGGCGCCATCAGGATCGAGTGCATATAGGCGTGCTCGGCCACCCATTTGAGCTCGGCTATGCCACCGATATCGGCAGGATCGGGACCAATGACGCGCACCGCCTGCGTCTCGATCAGCTCCTTGAAATTGTGCCGCAGGTAGATCTGCTCGCCGGTATGGATTGGCGTCGAGGTGGAGGTGGTCAGCTCCCGATAGGCCTGCGGATTGACCCACGGCACATAGTCGCCGGTCAGCATGTCCTCGAGCCACATCAAATTGTATTTCTCGACCGCGCGAGCGAACTTGATCGCATCCGGCAGCATCCAGCCCGGGCCGCAGTCGAGCGCCAGGCTGACCTTGTCGCCCAGCACTTCTTTCATTGCGATCACGCAGTCGAGCATGTGATTGAAACCGCGCTCGCTGATCATGCCCTGATCCATGGCGCCGTGATAGCCTGCCTTCTTCTGCGTCACGCCGTAATGGAAGCCCTCGATAGTGTCCTTCATATTGGAGTGGAACGAGATTCCTTGCTTGACCATGAAGAAGTTCTGAGGCTGCTCCATCATCCATTTGACATCAGCGGCGTAGTCCTCCGGCCGGTCGCCCGTGCGTTTCTGGCGGATCGAGCCGTTGTAGACGCGCACCTTGTCGCGCACTTTGCCGCCGAGCAGTTTGTAGGCCGGCACGCCTGCAGCCTTGCCGGCAATGTCCCATAGCGCATGCTCGATAGCGCTCACCGCCGCGCCATAGGGCTTGAAAGAGCCGCGTTGGCGGATCTTCAGCATCACCCGCTCGACGTCGGTTGGGTCCTCGCCGATCAGGGCCTCGCGGAAATGCAGCACCCAGGGCTTGAGGTAGGGCTTGGTGTACTCGACCTCGCCCAGGCCATAGAGGCCCTCGTCGGTGACGACGCGAACGATGGGGTGCTTGCCGATGACGGCACAGCGGAGATCGGTGATCTTCATGGCGCAGTCCTATTTCACAGACGAGAAAGCTGTCGGCGTGAGCAACTGGCTGCTGATATTGGCAATGATCTGCCCGTCGCGCTCAGACTCGTCCCGGGCTCTGTGCCATGCCGGATCGGTGACGAAAGCCGCCCATTTCGCCTCACGCTCGGCCAGCGATTCCCAGGCGAGGAAATAGGTGAGGCGATTGCTGTTTTCGCCGATCGCCGTGGTGAAAAACCCGGCTTGGCGGATGCCATGCCTCTCCCAGATGGCCAGCGTTTGGTCGGAAAAGCGCTTGAGCAAAGCCGGCAGCCTGCCCGGCAGGCAGTCATAGATACGCAGTTCGTAGATCATGGTTTCGTCCGTTTCTTTCTTCGCCTCTCCATTGGGAGAGGTCGACACGAATGGTCGGTCGTTGGCCCTGTGAGCCCGGGGGGAATGAGGGAAGGGGTCTGGGCTAACTCCAGGTCCGGTCCCAGCTATATTCATTGTCCCAATGCTCGGTGGATTGCCATATCCCCGTGACCCCCGGTTGCAGGTGCAGCGAGATTACCTCGTCGACTACGTCGTCAATCCCCAGGCCCGGCTTGTCCAGAACAGTGATAAAGCCGTCCTTGACGAGCGGCTTGGGAACGCCGGTGACGATATCGTCCCACCAGTCGACATCGGCGGAGTGATATTCGAGCGCCATGAAGTTTTCGGTCGCGGTCGCGACATGCGCCGCAGCCATTGCCGCGATTGGACTTTCCGCCATATGGATCGCCATGGCGACACCATGGTCCTGTGCCGCGTCGCCGATCTTCTTGGTCTCGAGGATGCCGCCGGTGGTCAGCAAGTCCGGATGGATGGCCGAGATGCCTGAGTTGAGCAGCGGCTCGAAGCCTTCCTTGAGGTAGATGTCCTCACCCGTGCAGATCGGCACGGACGTAGCCTGCTGCAACTGCCGATACTGCTCAGTGTACTGCCAGGGGATCACGTCCTCGAGCCAGGCCGGTGCATATTTCTCGATCCGCCGGGCGAGACGGATGCCGTCTTGCAGCGAGATGTGGCCGACATGGTCGATGGCGAGCGGGATCTCGTATCCGATCACCTCGCGGACCTCGTGGATATACTGCTCGAGCAGGTCGATACCCTTTTCGGTGAAATGCAGGCCCGTGAACGGGTGCTGCACGTTCTGCGCATCGTAGGCGAGATTGCGCGCCTTGCGCTCCTCGAGCGCGCCGCCACGGCCGCGTGGATTGGCGTGAAACCCTTCAAGCGCGCCGGCGGGCGCGGCCACGGCGCCCGGGACATGGGCGATCTGCATCAAACCCAGGTCCATCTTGAGGAAGGTGAAACCACGGTCCATGCGCTCCTTGAGACGCTTTCCGGTTTCGGTGCCGCTCGGTTTCTCGGCGTCGGTATCGCAATAGACGCGCACCTTGTCGCGAAACTTGCCGCCGAGCATCTGGTAGATCGGGACGCCATAGGCCTTGCCGGCGAGATCCCACAATGCGATTTCCACCGCAGAGACGCCGCCGCCTTGCCGGCCGTGCCCGCCAAACTGCTTGATACGGCGAAACAGGCGATCGATGTCGCAAGGGTTCTCGCCAAGCAGCCGGCTTTTCAGCATCAGCGCGTAGGTCGCGCTGGCGCCGTCGCGCACCTCACCAAGCCCCACGATTCCCTGGTTGGTGTAAATCTTGAGCAGCGCCGAGGTGAACGGCGCGCCGACGATTTCGGCAACCCGCATGTCGGTGATGCGAAGGTCGGACGGCTTGGAGTCCGTGTTCACCCGATTGAGCGCCTCGTCGGCCCCATCTGTTTTTGGCATGATCAGTCCTCGTTCTGGTCAGCTGGGCTCGTGGGCAGGCCTAAACTAGCCCAGCTCAATCTCATGGGCCTGCAGGTAGTCGCGGTCCATCTCAACACCCAGACCAGGCTTCGATGTCAGCTTCAGGCTGCCGTTCGAAACGTCGAGAGGTCTGTCGATGAGGTGATCGTATTTGCCCAGGTTCCACTCCGACGTTTCGAGCTTGTAGAAGTTGGGAACGGTCATCATCACCTGCGCTCCCGCAACCACGTTGATCGGCCCAGCGGCGTCATGCGGCGAGACCGGGATGTAGTAGGCTTCGCATAGGGCGGAAATCTTCTTGAGTTCGGTAATGCCGCCGGTCCAGGTCACATCAGGCATGATGTAGTCAGCGAGCTTGTTCTCGAGTACCGGCACGAAATCCCATTTCGTGTGGCCGCGCTCGCCCCACGAGATCGCGGCACTGACCTTCTCACGCACCTGCTTGAGTGCGTTAAGGCTCTCGGGCGGACAGGGCTCCTCAAACCAGTCGATCTGGCCGGCTTCCTCCAGGCTCCGACATAGGCGAATAGCGGTGGGAACGTCGAAGCGGCCATGCGCGTCGATGAGAATGTCGACATCAGGCCCCGCCGTTTCGCGGATCAGCGCCGTGAGTTCGGCCGCTTCGCGCTCGTCCTTGCGAGTCATGCTGCCATCGAGGTAACCGTCCCGCTGTTCGCGGGACAGGCCATCGGCGGTGCGGCCCTGGTGGGGGAAAGGATCGAACTTGAGCGCTGTGTGTCCGGACTCGACGATGTCCAAAATTTCGCGGACCACAGCCTCCTTGCTGGTGAATTTGGCCTGGTTAGGATGGGTGTAGAGTGCGATTTCATCGCGCACCGGTCCGCCTAGCAGCTCGTAGATCGGCTTACCGAGGACTTTGCCCCGGATATCCCAGAGGGCTATATCGATGGCGCTCACGCATTCGACGGCGGCGCCGCGGCTGCCCATGTAGGTGAAGCTGCGGAAAATCTTGTGCCAGAGACGCTCGATATGAGCTGGATTCTCGCCTGTCACGGCGATGCCGATCTGCCGCAGGATCGTGCACAGGGCGCGGTTGGCGAGCCTTGTGGTTGTCGTGATCTCTCCCCAGCCGCTCACCCCTTCGTCGGTCGTCACCTCGACGAAAAGGAACTCTCCCCAATAGGAAGCATCGGACTTGATCAGCCACGGCCGAATGCTCGTGATTTTCATCTCAACTACCTTTTTCGAAATGGTCGGGCTAACGATGTTCTGGACCGGACATTCTATCCGGCCCGAGCGGCGTTGCGCGCTCGCATCTGTTCGAGAATATGCCGGCCTGAACCCTCGACATGGCGAGAAACGAGTTCGGCCGCCTTGTCGGCCTCTCCCGCCTTTACGAGCGCGATGAGTTCGCGGTGCTCGCGAATGATCGCGGCACGCCGTGCAAGCGTGAAGTTGAAACGCCGGCTCACGGCTCGCAGCACTTCGCGATGCTTCCACCAAAGTTCGGCGGCATGGCGGTTATAGTGCCGCTGGTACATCACGGTGTGGAAAGCCGTATCCAGCTCGCTGTGCCTGAACGTGTCGGCGAAGTTGTTCTCTTCGATCAGGCCTTGGAGACGTTCGAGCTCGGCGATGTCCTCGCCGGTCGCCATATTCACAAACCATCGCGTCAAGGCCGGCTCGATCAGAACACCGATTTCATAGATATCCCGCACAAAATCCTGATCTATGGGTCGGACGCGCGCCCCGCGGTTGGGGAGAAAGATGACAAACCCCTCCCCGCGCAAGAGCTGCAGGGCCTCGCGCACGGGGTTGGTTGAGGTGCCATGACGCCGGGCGAGATCGGTGACCACAAGCCGTTCGTTGGCGGCGAGCCGTCCTTCGATGATGTCTTCCCTAATCAGTTCGTAAACTGAGGCGCCCTCGCTGGAGGCCCCTATGGGGTCAATCTCCACCGGTGGCTTGGCTTTAAAATCACTTATTTCGGCCAATGCCGGCTCCCCTATTTCAGTACATACTCTGCCCGATATCACACACGGTTTCCACAAACAATGTACGATCCTATGCGTTGACAGGCAATCCACGATCTGAAAACGTACAAGGTGATCGAAGGGATACATAGAATAGGGAGGCGTCCCACGGTCGTACGAGCTAAGCCGCTTTGCCTCGGCGCAGGGCGGCATGGAGAACCAGGGAGGATACCTATGACGAGGATTACGCTCGGCAGTGCGGTCCTGCGCGGCACTGTCGCCACTGCTTTGATGGCATCGCTGATGTCCACATCGGCACTCGGTGCGCCGCCGGTCGACCTGAGCAAGTGGTCGCCCGAATATGTGCGCTCCATTGCCGGCACACAGGATTTTGACACGGCAGCCGATTGCGCCAAGGTCACCCCGCTCGACTACAAGGGGCGACTGACTTTCTGGTATCAGGGCGTGTTCGAGGGCGACCCCGACCTCCTGCGCCAGTACTACAAGGAATTCTTCGAGACCTTCCGCAAGACCTATCCGAACATCCAGCTCGAGGAACAAGCCCTCACCTATAACGACCTTCTTGACAAGTTCCGCACGGCGCTCCTGGGCAATGCCGCGCCGATGGCGGTCCGCCTGCAAATCCTGGGTGGTACCGAGTTCGCGTCAAAGGGCTACCTGGAACCGCTCAAACCCGAGGATGTCGGCTATTCGACCGATGATTTCTGGCCCGGCGCCATGAAGGCTGTAACCTGGGAGGACGTAACCTACGGCATTCCGACCAACAACGAGACGATGGCGTTCATCTGGAACGCCGACATCTTCAAGCGGGCGGGCCTCGATCCGGACAAGCCACCGGCAACCTGGGACGACGTCGTCAAATATTCCAAGCAGATCCACGACAAGCTCGGCATTGCCGGCTATGGCCTCGTGGCTCGCAAGAATGCCGGCAATACGCCGTACCGTTTCATGCCACAGCTATGGGCTTATGGCGGCGGAGTCTTCGACGAAGCAACCGCGAACCCGACCTATGAGGAGGTCGAGCTCAATAACCCGCAGAGCAAGGCGGCGCTGCAAGCCTCCTACGACATGTACGTTCGCGACAAGTCGGTTCCGGTTTCGGCACTCACCAACCAGCAGGCCGATAACCAGCCCCTGTTCGTCGCCGGCCAGCTTGGCATGATGATCTCGCACCCGTCCGACTACGACGTGATGCTCGACCTGCAGAAGAAGGCGACGGGCACCGACAAGGACAAGGCGCAGACCGTCATCGACAACATGCGCTACGGCCTGATTCCGACTGGCCCCGACGGCAAGCGCGCCGTCGTCTTCGGCGGCTCGAACATTCACATCCTGAAGCCCGAATATGTCGAGGGCGGCAAGGTAGACGAGCCGGCTGCAAAGGCTATCATCTGCATGTGGACGAGCCCTGAATGGTCGCTGAAGATGGCCTACGCCGGCTCGAACCCGGGCAATCTTAACGGCTTCAAGACCAAATGGATGAAGGAACGTCTGGACAACATCGAGTTCCTCGATGTGACGACCTCGATGCTACCATATGGCATCCCGTTCCCAGCGCTGCCGCAGTCCCCCGAGATCATGAACATCATCGTCCCGGACATGCTGCAGAATGCCCTGACCGGAGCGATGACCGTCGACCAGGCAGCGGACGACGCGGCCCAGAGGGTCAAAGACCTGATGGGCGGACTCTAGTCCAAGCCTGACCTGGATCTGGCCGGCTGCGCCGATAGTGCAGCCGGCTCGTTCCGAAGAACGAGGGCACGCCCCAGTGACGATCGTGACCGGCAAGGCCGAGGCTCGCCGAATATTGCAACCCGGTAAATCCGGCCTGTTGCGGAAGATATGGGAGCATCGCGCCGACTACGCGTACGTGCTCCCTGCGATCGCCGTGATGCTCATCGTCATCGCCTATCCGATCTACTACACGATCGAACTGTCGTTCTTTAAGACGCCGCCCGGCCTACAGCTCCGCGACAAGACCTTTATCGGCTTCGACAACTACACGACCATCCTCGCCAGTCGTGTGTTCTGGAAAGTCACCTGGAACACTCTGATCTGGACACTGGGATCCACTTTCATCTCCTTTGTCCTGGGGTTTGCCGCCGCGCTGGCGCTCCACCGCGATTTTATCGGCCGTGGTGTCCTGCGCGCTATCCTGATCGTTCCCTGGGTCATCAGCGCGGTCGCCGCCTCCTATATCTGGAGGTGGATCTACCATTCGGACTTCGGGATCATCGGCGCAGTGCTGGTCGGCCTCGGATTGGCCGACCGGCCGCCGAATTTCATCGACAGCGTTAGCACGGTGCTGCCATCCCTGATCGTCGTCAATATCTGGCGCGAGTTTCCGTTTGCCATGATCATGATGATGGCCGGCCTGCAGACAGTCCCCGAACAGTTGCTGAGCGCTGCAAAAGTCGACGGAGCCAGTGCATGGCAGCGCTTCTGGCACGTCACCTTCCCGCATTTGCGCAACGTCTCGACAGTGACGATCCTGCTGCTCGCGGTGGCCAACTTCAATTCCTTCATCATCCCCTGGATCATGACCGGCGGCGGGCCGTCGAACGCATCGCATATCTGGATCACCCACATTTATGAGCTCGCCTTCGGCCGACAGCTCTGGGGCGTGGCATCGGCCTATTCGGTGCTCCTGTTCCTCATCCTGATGACGCTGGGCTACTTCTACGTCCGTGCGCTAAGCGGCAACGAGCGGAAAGAAGGGAGCGCATGAGCACGATTGTCGAGACAGCCCCTCGAGGTCAGACCCGGCGCCGCATGCGTGTCGACGGATGGCGGTGGGCCGGGCGCATCTTCCTCGTTTTCATGCTGCTTTACACCGCGTTGCCGATGATCTGGATGCTGATCACTTCGATCAAGTCCGGGTTCGCGGCGATGCAATTTCCCCCGCAATGGTGGCCGGACCAGCCTACCCTCGCCAGCTATCAAAAGCTGCTCGATCCGCAGAACAGCGTCGGTCAGGACTTCCTCCGCTTCTTCTGGAACAGCCTTTTCGTCTCGACCGTCACGACAATCCTTTCGGTGATCGTGGCTGTCCCTGCGGCCTACGCGTTTTCGCGCTTCAGTTTCCCCGGCCGAAACTTCCTGTTCTTCTCGGTGCTGCTGCGCAACATGTTCCCGGCGGTGATCTTTCTCGTGCCGCTCTTTATCCTGATGCGCGTGCTGGGGCTGGTGAACACGCATGGCTCGCTGATCCTCACCTATCTCACCTTCGGCCTGCCGCTGGCGATCTGGCTGCTCAAGGGCTTCTACGACAACATCCCGGTGCAGCTCGAGCAGGCGGCGCGCATCGATGGCGCAACGCGGTTCCAGGCCTTCATCCTGATCGTGATGCCGCTCTCGACGCCGGGGATCATCGCCACCGCGATCTATTCCTTCATCGGCGCGTGGAACGAATACATCTACGCCTACACTTTCCTCTCCAAGAACGAACAGCTGACCCTGCCGGTAGGCATCCAGCGCTTCTTCTCGGAAAACACGACGGACTTTCCGGGCCTGATGGCGGCCAGCTTTATGATGAGCGTGCCCGTCGTGGTGCTGTTCCTCGTCCTGCAACGATACTTCGTACGCGCCCTCACAGAAGGCGCGGTCAAGCATTAGGGAGTTGCCGATGGCCCACGTGGTCCTCAAAGATCTCGTCAAGACCTATGGCAGCTTCAAAGCCGTCAACGACGTTTCGTTGACGGTCAATGACGGCGAATTCGTTGCGTTAGTCGGCCCTTCAGGCTGCGGCAAGACGACCACGCTTAATCTCGTCGCGGGGCTGATCCCGATCACATCGGGCGACATCGTCATCGGGGAACGAGTGGTCAACGACCTCGACCCCAAGGACCGCGACATCGCAATGGTGTTCCAGAACTACGCGCTCTACCCGCAGAAATCGGTCTACAAGAACCTGGCGTTCCCGTTGCAGATGCGCAAACTCCCCAGGGACGAGATCGACAAGAAGGTCAAGGAAGCGGCGCGAGTGCTCGACATGACGCACTTGCTCGAGCGCAAGCCGCGCGAACTTTCGGGCGGACAGCAGCAGCGTGTGGCCCTGGGCCGTGCCCTCGTCCGCGACCCCGCTGTGTTCCTGATGGACGAGCCGCTCTCTAACCTCGACGCCAAACTGCGCGTGCAGATGCGGTCCGAAATAAAGCGGTTCCATCAGGACCTGAAGGCGACGATCATCTATGTAACGCACGACCAGCTCGAGGCCGTGACCATGGCAGACAGGATGGCGGTGATGAACGGCGGCTATCTGCAGCAATACGATTCGCCGGCGCAGGTTTTCGCCCATCCCGTGAACATGTTTGTCGCGAGCTTCATAGGCAGCCCGGCGATGAGCCTTATTCCGCTGGAGGCATCGACGGCAAACGGCAACACCGTGTTGACCAGCGCGGAAGGCTGGAGCCTCGAGCTGTCGCAACTCAACGCGCGCAAGGTCCAGAGGGCGACGACCAAGAAGGTCGTGCTCGGAGCGCGACACTCGACGATCAAGCTGCACAACAGCGCGGTCCCCGGTGCCATTCCGGCCAAGGCCTTTACGGTGGAACCAACCGGAGACGTCACCTTCGTGCAGGCGTTCCTCTCCGGCGCCATCGTCAACATCAGCGTGCCTCCCAACATCGCCGTCGCACCTGACGAACAGATCTGGCTCGAGTTCGATCAGGAGCGGATGCATCTGTTCGACGGCGAAACTGAAATGGCCCTCACGGCCAACTGAGATAGGGCGGCGCGTGGAACGTGGGCGTAGATGACTGAGAAGCTTAAGATCACCGCGATCAAGCCCTATCCAGTATGGGTAGGAACGCGCAACCAGATGCTCGTCAAGGTCGAGACCGACCAAGGCATCTTCGGCTGGGGCGAGAGCGGCTTGAGCGGTCGCGAGAAGGCCGTGGCCGGCGCGGTAGAGCACTATCGCGAGTTCCTCATCGGCCGCGACCCGATGCAGATTGGCCGGATCTGGCAGGAGGTTTATCGCAGCCAGTACTTCGAAGGCGGCCGAGTTCTGCAGGCGGCGATTTCCGCCATCGACATCGCCCTTCACGACATCAAGGGCAAGGCGCTGAGGGTGCCTGTCTACGAGCTGCTGGGCGGCAAGCAGCGCGACCGCGTCCCCACCTTCGCCTCGACCGGAGACGAGGCCGAGGGGGATGTCGCCATAGAACGAGCCCGCGAACTCCGCGCGCAAGGGTGGCAGGCGATCCGCTTCTTCCCCGTCGGGCAAAACGGCAGGGACATCTTCGAGCCGCGCGAGTCGATCGGCGCCACCGCGAGTATGATGAACAAGGCGCGCGAGGCGCTGGGCGACGACGTCGTCCTCGGCATCGACTATCATCATCGGCTATCGGTGGCGGAGGCGGCGAGCTTCTGCAACAAGCTCGGCCGCGGCGTGCTTGATTTCCTCGAGGAGCCGATACGGGACGAGACACCGGAGGCCTACGAATCCCTGCGCACGATGACCGACATCCCCTTTGCCATCGGCGAGGAATTTGCCAGCAAGTGGCAGTTCCTGCCCTATATCGAACGCGGCATCCACCAGTTCAACCGGCTCGATGTTTGCAATGTCGGCGGACTCACCGAGGCGATGAAAGTCGCTGGCTGGAGCGAAGCGCACTACGTCGACCTGATGCCGCACAATCCGCTTGGCCCGGTGTGCACGGCCGCGACCATGCATCTCGCTGCCGCGGTCTCCAACTTCGCGTGGCTCGAGACCAGGGCGCCCGAAAGAAAGCTGGGCTTCGACAATTCCGACTTCTTCCCGGTGCAACCACAACTCGATGGCGCCGACTATCCGGTCAGTGACCTACCGGGGCTAGGCGTCGAGGTCGACGAAAAGGCGGTCCAGGCGGAGAGCTTTCGTTTCTGGGAAGCGCCTCACCTTAAGCGCCGCGACGGTTCCGTTACGAACTGGTAGTTCTCTTTCAACCGGAGTCCACGATGACACATGCTCCTGACATCACGCGGCCGCCAAAAAACCTGATCGACGCGCTAAGGGAGATCGGCGCCGCGACGGTTGCCGGCACCCTTGGCCACATGGGATTTCGCAATCCGCACATGGTCGGACCGGTAGCCCAAAACCACGGGAAGTCGATCGTCGGGCCGGCGCTGACGCTGCAGTTCATGCCACAGCGGCCGGATCTATTCACCGAGGGAGAATATGCCGATCCGGAGACGCAGTTGCATCGGCACGTGCTCTATCACGCGCAGGAGGGCGATGTGGTCGTGGTCGACGCGCGCGGCGACATGAGCTCGGGCGTCTTCGGCGATATGATGTCGACGTATTTCAAAGGCAGAGGCGGCGCGGGTATCGTCATCGACGGGTGCATGCGCGACCGGCCCAATGTTGAAAAGCTCGATCTGCCCCTATGGCTGCGCGGCTGGACGCCAAATTATCATGTGCAGACCAGCATCTACCCCAATGCCGTCAACGTTCCGATTGCCTGCGGCGGGGTCACGGTGATCCCCGGCGACATCATCGTCGCCGACGACGATGGCGTGGTGGTGCTCCCCGTCGCGATGGCCGCAAAGGTAATCGAAGAATCGCAGAAGCATCACGACTGGGAGGAGTTCTCGCGAGTGAAACTCATGGGAGGCGGGTCGTTGCAGCGCTATTATCCGCTGCATGACGATGCCCGCGGGGAGTATGAGGAGTGGCGCAAAACAAATCGCTTGGAGAACCCTAGTTAGCGCATGGATTACCCTGCGGCGGGCGGCAGACCGTCTGGCGGTATCGCCGGCGTCTACGAAAAAGTGGGGAGTCGAATTTCGCTTTGGGGCACCGCTTTCGATCTGGCAGCCGGGATTGACGTGATTCAGACTTCCTCGAAGTCCGCCGAATGTCGGCTCTTGACGGACTGTGTTGATTCTGGTTTCGGGTGTCGAGAGTCACTTCTTGCCGACCTCGGCGAACAGGAGGGAGGGATCTTCGTTCTCGAAGCGAGGCGTTTGACGCGGTCGTAGAGGTCACGAGCGCGGTCGGACGAGTTGGTATTTGCTCGGCACACCAGGCCCCTAGTTTCCTACATCGAAACGCACAAGTCAGCGCTGAAGCGCGAGGCCGAAGCTCAGGCTTTCCGCGTTAATGTTCAGGATGGTAAGGTGATCCTTGACGGCAAGGTCAGGGTTTAGTCCGAGCGCCAGGCTCCCAAACTTGCTGCCTGGTTGTCGCAGGGAGTCCGGACTGTGGAAGATCGGATTTCGATCATCCGATGGCTCGACAAGCTGGACGCGGCGATTGCTTTGGAGGCTACCTCCCTTCGATCGATAGGCGCGGTACTCGACAGGCCCTGCATGAACATTGTGATGTTTACCAACACATTCAGCCCGCATGTCGGCGGCGTTGCACACAGCGTTGCGTCGTTGTCGGAAATGCTGCGTGAGTTGGGGCATGCAGTCCTGATCGTCGCGCCGGACTATGCGGAAGCAGCTCGATCAGAAAGCGACATCCTTCGTGTCCCTGCGATCCAGAATTTTAACGGCAGCGATTTTTCAGTGCCGATTCCGTTCACCCGCTCGCTCGAGAAGACACTGAACGCCTTCGAACCGGATGTCGTCCATTCGCACCACCCGTTTCTTCTCGGCGACACCGCCCTTCGCACCGCGGCGTCGCGAGCATTGCCGACGATATTTACCTATCACACCCGCTACGAACTCTACGGCCACTACGTTGCGCAGGATGCACCGGTCCTCCAACGGCTCGTGCTCAGCCTGGCGGCTGGCTACTGTGACCTGTGCGATCATATCATCGCTCCAACTCACAGCATTGCCGACCTCTTGCGCCACCACGACGTCACCAAACCGATCACCACAATCCCGACCGGCATTGATCTGGCCAGGTTCGCCGATGGAGATCGGCTGAGATTGCGGAGCCGGTTGGGAATAGTGGAAACCGATTTCATCGTCGGGCACGTAGGCCGGCTGGCGCCGGAGAAGAACCTGACTTACCTCACTGAAGCGGTTTGCCTGTTTCTTTTGCAAAATGAGCGCGCGCATTTTGTCGTCGCCGGCGACGGTGCGTCAGCGTCCGAAATGCGCCGCATGCTGGAAGAGGCGGGTCTTCAGGACAGGTGCCATCTGCTAGGCGTGGTCGAAGGCGCCGATCTGGCCGACGTCTATGCCGCGATGGACGTCTTCGCCTTCTCGTCGCGTTCCGAAACCCAGGGTCTTGTGCTCGTCGAGGCGATGGCGACCGGCGTTCCCGTAGTTGGGCTTGATGAACCTGGAGTCCGTGAAGTGGTACGCACCGGAAAGAACGGCTATCTCCTGTCAGCCGATGCGTCCCCAGGCCAATTCTCCAAGGCTCTCGCCAGAGTCCGCGCGCTCACTCCGCCGGGCCGAGCGGCACTGCAAGAAGAAGCCAGATTGACTGCGGCCTCCTACTCACAATCTTCGACCGCGCAGCAGACCGTCGATCTCTATTCGCACGCTGTCGCGAGCCATGCTGGTGCCCGAGCTACCCGCACCCGTTCGTTTGAGGCAACGCTCGAAGGTCTCAAGCAGGAATGGAGAATCCTCGCCAACCTTGCGAATGCCGTCAAGGACGCGGTGGCGACGCGCAGTGACTCCACAAAGTGACGGCTGTGGGACGCTGCGTTCGCGCCTGGACTGCTGCATCCGTCTTCAGCCTATCCCTTCCGCTGAAAGGAAATTTCGTCGGCTCGGTTCGTGTACCTGCCGGTCTCTCGATGCATCATCGATGTCTCTTTAATCTGCTGGCGATCCAGTCCAGGCCGGTAAACAATCCGACGCGATGAAATTCTACCCAAAACTTCGTCGCGAATCCGTTGACGAGAAATGCCCTGACAACATGAAACCCTGTCACAAGCCCGACGGACAAGTGCAGCGTTTGTGCGGTGATGGCCATTTCGACCAGGCCGCCAGGCGAGGCGCCGAGGGTCGCACTGGCCAGGTCCAGTCCCGTTAGCCAGCACAGAAGGGCAGCATAACCGAAAAGCAAGGTGGCAAGGATCAGAATGAAAACCGCGCTGCTGACGAAGACGCGAGGAAGCCGCAAGACCACCTCCCTCTTGAAGCGAGAGCCAATCGAAATGCCGATGAGAAACTGTCCGAACCAATAAGGTCCGCAGGTTGATGCCGTCGGTTGCCGAGCCATGGATGTCAAACAATGAGTGGCGGCAGAATGCAGACCAGAAGCGCCTGGCTGATGCTATGGCCGATACCGTGGTCCTCACCTACTCGCTTTGGACGATCCCGCACCCGAACGGCGCGCTGGCTGAGTTCCGCCGCGTCCTGAAGGCCGGCGGGCGGCTGGTGTTCATAGAGCATGGCGGCGGCGAAACTCCGCTCCCCGAGCACGCTGCAAGGGCGTCTTGTCCGACTGTGGGGCTGGCTTGCCGGCGGCTGGCATCTGACGCGCGAGCCAGCGTGGCTGATCGCGGACGCCGGTTTCACGATCCAGCGCCAAGAAAGAAGGTGGTTTCCCGCGCCTCTGGCAGCTCGGAATTCACACCACCGGGGAAGCGCTCCTCGGCGCTGAAACAAACGAAACACTTCGCGTTCAGCGCGGAAAAACGCCTGAAACAGGGATGGTTTAAATGCAACGGCACCGCTGCATTCCGCGGCGTTAATCATGGAGCGTTGCAATGTCGATAATGCGAGCAGCTTACCGCTCTTTCCGGGACTACCGGGTTCACCGTATGGCGGAACGGACCCTTGCGGCAATGGAGGATGCCCTCCTGAAGGACATCGGGATCAGCCGGTCCGAAATTGGTTTGGTGGTCCGCGGCTTGAAGCGCGGCCAAGAAGACAAGGCGGGCTGAAACCATGAAGCTTTCATTTAGGCTCCCGCTACTGGCCTGTGCGAGCGTGGCCGCCCTTCTGGCGGCGCCCGCCGCCAATGCCCATGACTCGGGCCTTCCGCACCGCCAGGCCAAGGCGGCGGCGGTTGCCGAGGATTCGACAAGCGTCCCGCTGTTCGAAAACCTAGGCAGCCATTCCTACCTTGTCACCACCGCTAACCCGCTGACGCAGGCCTATTTCGACCAGGGCCTGCGCTGGGCGTGGGCGTTCAATCACTCTGAGGCGCAGCGCGCTTTCAGGGCCGCGCAGAAGCTGGACCCGACCTGCGCCATGTGTTTCTGGGGCGAGGCTTACGTGCTCGGCCCCAACATCAACGCCGGCATGGATCCGGAGGCAGCCGCGAACGCCGCCGAAGCCGTCGCGCAGGCGCGCAAGTTGGCGCACCTCGCCTCCAGCCGGGAAAAGGACCTCATCGCCGCGCTCTCCAAGCGTTACAGCGCCGACACTTCGACCGACCAGGGCGCCCTCAACCGGGCCTATGCCACGGCGATGGCGAAACTGGCCGAACGCCATCCGCAGGACGACGAGATCGCCACGCTCTACGCCGACGCGCTTATGAACCTGATGCCGTGGGACTACTGGCTTGACAGCGGAGCAACGCCAAAGCCGGACACGATCAAGCTTGTGGCCTCACTGGAGCGGGTGCTGGGCCGCAATCCGGATCATGCCGGCGCGATCCATCTCTATATCCACGCCGTCGAAGCGTCCAAGACGCCGGAAAGGGCCGAACCCTACGCCGACCGGCTTGCCGCCCTCATGCCCGGCGCCGGACACATCGTGCACATGCCATCTCACATCTATCACCAGGTCGGCCGGTGGATCGACAGCCTGGAGATCAACCGCGAGGCGGTGGTCGCGGACGAGGCCTATTTCGAGCGCGTCAGCATAGCGCCGGAGAGCACGCCCGGTGTCTACACGGACGGCTATTATCCTCACAACCTGCATTTCTTGATGACCTCCGCACAGATGGCGGGCGACGTCGAGGCAATCGCCGGGGCGGCCAAAAAGCTCGAAGCGCTGGTCTCCGACACCATGGCCAGAAAGGTGGCTGGGCTGCAGCCGATCAAGGCGGCCACCTATTTTGCGCACGCCCAGTACAGCGATCCCGAGGTCATACTCGCGCTGCCGGTGCCGGCAAACGCCCTGCCGTATGTCGAGGCAACCTGGCGATATGCGAGGGGTGTCGCCTTCGCCGCAACGGGTGCGAGCGAGGCGGCGCGCGCAGAAGCCACCGCAATCCGCAAGCTCGCCGCCGAGACCGATTTTTCCACGGAGACGGCGGGAGGACTTCCGGCGCCGGACCTGCTGGAATTGAGCGCGCTAATCGTGGAGGCCCGCATTGCCCAGCACCAGGGTGACCTACAGGAAGCGCGCAACAAGCTTGAGGCGGCGGTCGCGATCGAGGACGGCCTTGCCTATATGGAACCGGCCTACTGGTATTATCCGGTCCGACAGACGCTCGGCGCGATCCACATGGCCATGGGCGAGCACGAGGCGGCCGCGGCAGCTTTCGAGCACGTCCTGGAGCAGACTCCAAACAACGCCTGGGCGTTGTGGGGCCTGCGCGAGGTTTTCCGCAGGACCGGCAGGGCAGCGGACGCCGAAGAGATGGATGCACGCCTCAAGGCCGCCTGGGTGGGAGCGCCGGACTTTCTCGGCATCGAACGGCTCTGAGCCGCGCTTAAGGTGCCGGCGTCGTTGTCGGCTCAGGAAACGTGTCGCAGCCTCGCAACCCGGCGGCTGCGGCACACAATTCCAGGTGTCGAGAAGACAGGCTTGGCCTGCACGCCTGCCTTTCAGTGCCCACACGTCATAGTGGAACCGCAACCCAACGCAGCATGGATCCCGAAAATCAGAAGTTTGAGCGGGGGAGCCACAAAATCGCAATACCTCGGCCGCAAGGGCTGCGCTGGTCCGACTAGGCAGCGGCGCGCTCAAGAGTAGAGGTAACCCATGCCGCGGATTGTCCTGATCACCTCCGGCTTGGAGGGATCGACCTCAATTTTCTTCCGCAGGCGCGAAACGCGAATGTCGATGCTGCGATCGAAGGGATCCCATCCGCGGTCGTGGGCGAGTTCGAGCAGTTGATCGCGGTTGAGTACTCGTCCGCGATGTTCGCTGAATACTTTCAGAAGCCGGAACTCCATCGCGGTGATCGCTATTTCGGCCCCGTCGGCGTTGTATAATTTGTGTGCGTCCGGGTCGAAGCGGCACTTGCCGAACTGGACCTGGTGGCCCGGAGTGCTCGCTTTCTCCGCAGCTCTTTCGCTCGCCGATGTTCTGCGCAGCACGGCCTTTACCCGCGCCAGCAGCTCCCGCAGGTCCACGGGCTTCGCGACATAGTCGTCGGCGCCAATCTCCAATCCGACAACGCGGTCGACGATTTCCGCCGATCCGGTCAGCATGATAATGGCAACGTCTGAGTGCTCTCGTAGATATCGCGCCAGGGAGAGGCCATCCTCTCCTGGCATTCGGATATCCAATATGACCACATCGACGTGCTGGCTATCAACAAGTTCACGCAGGGCAGGCCCTGCATTGGCCGGCGTCACGGCATAGCCATGATGCTCCAGATATTCCGCCACCGTGTCGCGGATATCCGGTTCGTCATCGCAGACAACTACGTGTGCGTGCGTCGTCAAAATCGACCACCGAGCAACTAGCCTAATGGAAAAGTTGCCTCTGGAGTGACGTGCAATTCAATGGATCTGTCAAGTATTGTTGTTAACCAAGTTCGAGACAAACGAAAGGAGCTCGTTAGGTTTGATCGGTTTCTCAAGATAGGGCCGTTTCGCGGCGCGCAGGAACATCTGCGCGTCCGGGCTGATCGTGTCCCCCGTCAGGAAGGCTAACCTGTCGAGCTCGGCCGGATGGAGCTTGGCAATCTGGTTGAACAATCCCCGTCCGTCCATGTTCGGCATTTTCAGATCGCTCAGGATCAGCGCGAAAGTGCGGTTCTGGAGGTGCAGCAGCGCTTCTTCGCCGGATCTGGCAAAGGTGACGTTGAAACCATCTCGTCTGAGCACCTCAGCGACCAGCTCACCCACTTCCTCTTCGTCGTCCACCACCAGACAAGCAATGCCGGTTGAATTCGGGAGCTCGTCTTCGGCCGTTTCGGCTCGTTCGTCGAGACGGTCCGAAGCAGGCAGCGAAAGTATGAAGGTCGAGCCACCCCCCTCGGGGGATTCGACCTCGATGGTTCCTCCATGGGATTGAACGATCCGATGACAGAAGGATAGCCCGATCCCGGTTCCTGCCCCAATCTCTTTCGTCGTGAAGAACGGCTCGAAAATGCGGGGAAGTATCTCTTTGGAAATTCCCGGACCCGTGTCGGCAACGCTGACGACTATGTTGCCGGTCGTGGGATGAAGCCGCGTTGAAACCGTGATTGTCCGTCGCCCTTCCCAGCCGTGCAGCGCCTGTTCTGCATTGACAAGCAAATTGATCAGCACCTGGGCAAGCTGATCGGGATCCGCCCAGATCGGGGGAAGACCAGGTTCAAGATGAACTGAAAGCCTGATGTCCGACGATCGAATCGAATAGCTCGCCACGTCCACCGCTTCGGAAATAATGTCATCGATCGCAACGTTTGAGGTTCGCGTCGGCTGCTGTCTGGCCATAGCCAGGAAAGTCTTGACGATCCTGGCGCAGCGTTCGGCTGCCTTGCTCATCTTGTCGGCGCGTTCCACGACCTTGGCGTCGGTTGCGGTCTCCTTCAACAGCGATGACAGGCCAAGCACCACCGAGAGCGGATTGTTGAGTTCATGCGCCACCCCCGCCAGCAATCCGCCGAGCGCCGACATTTTCTCGTTCTGGTGCAGCGTCTCGCGCTGCCGCTCCAATTCCTGCTGCATTTCGATACGGTCGGTAAGATCGTAGGCGTGGGAAACAATCACCTTCTCACCGTGGTAATCGATCAGTCGAGACGAAATCGAGCACCAGCAGGTTCCACCGTCCTTGCGTTTGAGCTGGGTTTCGAAATCGTCGACCAACCCCATCGCGAGCAGCCGCTCAACGTATCGCATCCGCGCTGAAGGATCGACATAGTAGTCGATGGCGCTGGTCACGTTGCCGAGCAGCTCAACGGTGGCGGGGCTGCGGTAAAGCAGCTTCCCGTCATGCGCGCGGGTCATCTGGATGTTGACGGGGCAGGCTTCGAGGACCTTGCGGACCATTTCATCCGCTTCCTTGGCGGCCTCCTCGGCCCGCTTGCGCTCTGTAATGTCGACACGGGTGACCACGAACCCGCCTTCGCGGGTCGGACAGTTCGAGACGAAAAACCAACCCCCGTCTGTGTGACGGAATTCCTGTTGCCGGAATTCGCGGCGGTCCCTTGCCCTCTCGGCAAGCCAGTCGTCGATCTTGTCCCGTGGAACCGGAAACTGGTTGCGCTCTGCGGTCACGCGGAGGAACTCGAACCAGTTCACGCCGGGAACGAGCACATCCGCGCTTATCGCGTGCATCTGGCGGTACCTGCTGTTGGCCAGCACCAGGCAATCGTTCCTGTCGTAGAGGGCAAACCCTTCGGCCAGAGATTCGATCGCGTCGATCAGCCGCTCGTTGGCCTTGCGCGTTTCTTGCTGGGCGGCGATCATGTCGGTGATATTCGTCGTGTTCGACACTATCACCTGCCTTCCCTGGAAATCGATCAGGCGAGCGGAAATCGAAGCCCAGAAGGCCTTGTTCTCGGTGTCGTACTGCTGGATCCGAAAATCATCGATCCTGCCCTTTTCGATCAGGGTGCGCTCCAATATTGCGCTATAGTCTGGATCGACATAGTGGTCGGTTATTCGAGGACGGTCGGCGTAGAGATCTCTGGTAGCAGGATTGCGGTAGAGCGTTTCTCCCTCGATCGTGGTCATGTGTATCGGCGAAGGGCAGGCATCGAGCACCTTTTGCAGCAGTGCTGTGGCGTCGCGCTCGGCAGCCTCGGCCTTCTTGCGCTCGCTGATGTCGGCGCGCGTTACGACGAAGCCGCCAAGATCGGTGGGATGTATCGATACCGAGTGCCATTTGCCGTCGGAGAGGGGGACTTCGAAATGGGAGTGAAACTCGATCCGGCCTTGAATCCGCTCGTCCAGCCACTCATCCTCGCGCCCAACCGCATTGCGGTACACGCCGCGCTTGGCGGATTCGCGAAGGAGTTCGTTCCATTCCACGCCCGGTTTAATGAGATCCCGCACCGGGTGGTTCAGCTCGCGGTAAAGGCTGTTGCACATGACCAGGCGGTGATCTTCGTCGTACAGTGCGAATCCCTCGGAGAGTGATTCAACGGCGTCTGCGAGCATCTCTCGCGCCGCAGCGACTTCGCCGTCACGCTTCTTCTGCTTGGTCACATCGGCGATGCCGGCGAGAACCACTCGCCGGCCTTGGAACTCGACGATCCTGAGATTGCCCGTGGCCCAGAACTCCTGGCCGTCGGGTCTTTTAAGAAGCACCTCGCAATTTTCGACGACGCCCTTTTGCATGAGCTCCCGATTGATTTCCCGGTGTTTTTCGGGGTCGACAAAGTAGTCGCCGAGCCGCACCGTCTCACGTTGCGCCTTTTTGCTCCATCCAAGCAGCCGTTCGGCAGCATTGCTCTGGTAGATGAGTTCCCCCGAACTCGCGTCGTTCATCCATACCGGCAACGGATGATGCTTGATCAAGAAACCGAACAGATCCTCGCGCTGCTTCCGTTCCGTGATGTCCAACACCCCGATGATGAGCGAGCGGCGCCCGCCATAAACACCGCGACGGCAGTTGGTCGAACACCAGACAGTCGATCCGCTCGCGTTTCTAAGCTGGATTTCGTGATCCCGCACGATGTCGCTGTTGTTGGCAAGAGACCTGATTTCATCGAATTCGCCAGTATTCACGAAATGATCCGTCAGGAATTGCCGTTCGTTCGACGTCCATTTTCGGCCAAGCAGGTTCGACGCATCGAGGCTTTCATAGAGGATTTGCCCGCTTCCCGCGTCCACCACCCAAACGGGCAGCGGGTGACTGTCCGTGATGCAGCGGAATATCTCGGCGTTTTCCAGGTGCGCGATCTGCGCTCGCTTCATGTCAGTAATGTCGACGCTTACCAGGGCGATGCCACCGTCCGGCCGAGGATGTGCCGTGAGCAACTTCCACCGCCCATCCAAAGTCTCCGCTTCAACAGGAGCGTCGTCGATTTGCATCCATCGCGCCGCAGCGCTTTCAGCGAACGCGTTGCCCGGCTCGATGGGGCGGCCGTCGAAACTTTTCAGACATGAGAGGGCTTCGGCGATTGCGGCAATGGCGTCCATCGGCTGCATCTCGCCGCGGTCGAGCCGCTGGCTTCCAAATATCTCCGGATTGCTACCAACGAGGACATTGTTGGCGTCAAAGAGGGCATAGCCTGTGGGTGTGGATGTAACCGGATTATCAGGCCGCATGGACGTTCCCTTTGTTCGCGTGATGTCCCGAGGGCGGATACTAGACCCTCTTTGTTTCAGCACACATTCAGACGCTGCGTGATTTGTTTCAACTGTTTCGGCGCGTGGGAGTCTTCGCCAGCGCTGGCGTGAAAACGAAATCTATCCAACGCTCCAGAAAAACGGCCGAAACATGAATGGCCTAGATTGCACGGCCGAAACCACGGCTCGAGCTAACGACTCGGGATCTTAACCAGCCACAAAATGCCGCCTGTCATCCCCTTCGAGCGTGCCGCTGAAACAAACGAAACATTCCCACGGCGTCACAGAAAAACGTCTGAAACGAAGGCGGTGTATGACAAGAAGAGCCGCAGTGCGGCAGATTCAACCGGCGAAACGCAAATGTCCGGCGCCCAGGACGAACAATCTAGTCTTGGCGAGTTGCCGACGCGTCTTGCTCCGAAACCTGAGGGTTCAAAATGGATAAGCCAGTAACTTCGTATGATTTCCCCGACCGGCTCCGCGCGAGCCTTATTGACCAAAACCATCCGGTCTATGAAGAGGCTCGCGGGCTCTACAACGCTATGATCGACAAGAGGCCGCGCTGGATCATCCCTTGCGCCGAGGTCGCCGACGTCGTCGCGGCCGTCAATTACGCCCGAGAGAAGCATTTGCTTCTTGCCATTCGCGGCGGCGGCCACAACGGTCCAGGCTTCGGCAGTTGCGACGGCGGGATGGTCATCGACATGTCGCCGATGAAACGGGTCGATATCGATCCCACGACTCGAACGGTTCGCGTCGAGGCCGGCTGCACCCAAGGCGATGTCGACCGCGCCACCAGCGTTCATGGGCTGGCGGTGCCGGCGGGCATCGTCGCGACCACAGGCGTCGCCGGACTGACGCTGGGAGGCGGCACCGGCCATCTCACGCGCAAACACGGCCTCACCATTGACAATCTGCTTGCGGCCGAGGTCGTGCTGGCCGACGGCAGCGTCGTGACGGCAAGTGAGGACGAACACCCGGAGCTGTTCTGGGCGCTGCGCGGCGGCGGCGGCAACTTCGGCGTTGTGACGCGCTTCATATTTCAGGCGCATCCGGCGAAGGATGTCTATGCCGGGCCGATCTTCTTCGACATCGCAGATGCCGCGGAGATCATGCGCTGGTACCGCGACTTCCTGCCCGGAGCGCCGCGAGAGCTCGGGATGTTCTTCGGCATCAAGACGGTGCCCTCCTGCGACCCTTTCCCGCGCGAGATCTGGGGAAGGCGCATATGCGCGCTGATCAGTTGCTACAACGGCGCAGAGGAGGACGGCATCCGGGCGATGCAGCCCGTGCGCGACGCGCTTCCCAAGCCTTTTATGGACGGTATGGCGCAGATGCCCTTCGTCGATCTGCAGGCGCTGTTTGATCCGCTGCTGCCGAAGGGCTTGCAGTGGTACTGGAAGGGCGATTATGTCGACGAGCTGTCCGATGCGGCCATCGCTGCCCATGCCGAGCACGGCTCGAAGACCCCGAGCGAGCTGTCGCTGATGCATCTCTACCCCATCGACGGAGCGGTTCAGGACGTGGCTCCGGACGCCACCGCCTGGGGCGCGCGGCGAGCGCGTTGGTCCATGGTTATCGCGGGCATCGATCCCGACCCGACGAAGGCGTCGGAGCTGAGGCGCTGGGCAAGCGAGTATTGGGCCGCGGTGCACAAGCACAACCCGCATGGTGGCGCCTACATCAACTTCATGATGGATGATGAAGGTGAAGCGCGCGTGCGCGCCGCCTACGGTGCCAACTATGAGCGGCTCGTCTCGGTTAAGCGCAAATACGATCCGGCGAACCTCTTCCGCGTCAACCACAACATCCGGCCGTAAGCCGGGCTGAGCCTGTCCGTCTTTGGGTCACGCCGAGGCGGACAGGCTTGTGGCATGCGAAAGCCGGTGTCGCGTTCCATCGAGGGCTGACCGGAAAGCGGCCCTTACGAACTGGAAATGCAAGACAGCAATTGGCCTGCGATCATCAGCCCTCGCCGTCATCGTCGCGGGTAGTGGCGCGCCCCCATTTCGGTCGACAATCCCTCTAAGACGACTTTTCCCAACATGCGGCCGCCCTCAACAAGCCGATGCGCCTCCAGAAGACTGCTGGGCGTGAGCTTTCCAAGGTCGGTCGTCACTGTGGAGCGCAGGACACCGGAGTCAGCGAGCGCCGAGACCTCTTCGAGAATCCTGTGATGAGCGACCATGTCGGCACCGCCAGAATGAGGTCGCGTCACCACGTCCTCCCAATGCAACGAAGCGCTTTTCGACCGAAGCGGCGTCGCATCAAGGATTGCATGGTTGGTGATGACTCCGACCTTGCCGTAGGGGGCAATGATCGCTGCGATCGCAGCCCAATGCTGCTCTGTCTGGTTGAGGGCTGCGATGTGGGTGATTGCCGAAGCGCCTGTAGCGGCAAGCTCCTCGATCATCGATCGCGAATGATCGATGACATGGTGCGCCCCGAGCGACAGGCACCACTCCCGGCTCTCGGGCCGTGAGGCGGTCGCGATGACGGTCAGGCCGGTGAGGCGTCGCGCCAGCTGGATCAGCATCGAGCCGACACCGCCTGCCCCGCCGATGATCAGCAGCGTGCCGCCATCGTGCAGCCTTCCGGGCGTAACGTCGAGGCGGTCGAACAGTAACTCCCAGGCCGTCAGCGACGTAAGAGGCAGCGCTGCCGCCTGCATGAATGTGAGCCGGGCCGGCTTGCGACCCACGAGACGTTCGTCTACCGCGTGCAATTCCGCATTGGCACCGGGCCGATTGAGATTGCCCGAATAGAAGACTTCATCGCCTGGGCGAAAGAGCGTGACGTCGGCACCAACATCGACAACGACCCCTGCAACATCCCAGCCGAGGACGTCGATCTCTTCGCCTAGGAAAACCTGGCCGTTGCGGATCTTGGTATCGACCGGATTGACAGAGACCGCGCGTACCGAGACCAAGAGATCGCGCGGGCGCGGCTTGGGATACTCTTTGCTGATCTCTACGAAGCATTGAGGGTCGGACAAGGCGGAGCCTGGACGGTAGCCGATAGCCTGCATGGGAATTCCTTTTCGATGCTGAAACACCGAGCAAATTGCCATTGCGACAGACTTTGCCAATACGGCTGTTTGGCGTATTAACTTCCCAAAAGGGAACCGTCGGGATGAAGGTAAAGCACTATGTTGATGTGCCGGGGTGCCCGGTGGAGGTTACGCTCGACCTTATCGACGGGCGTTGGAAGGGCGTCGTGCTATTTCATCTGCTCGACGCCGGCTGCTTGCGCTTCAACGAGCTGCATCGCCGTGTACCCGGTATCACCGCCCGGCTTCTCACCAAGCAACTTCGGGATCTGGAGGAGGCAGACCTGGTCAGCAGGACGGTCTATGCCGTAGTTCCACCGCGGGTGGAGTACCGCGTCAGCGAGGAAGGTGAAAGTCTCCGGCCTATTGTGGAGATGCTTTCGAAATGGGGCGAGGCGCGGCTCGAGCGCCAGCGTACGAAGCAGGCTGCAACTCACGCCCGCCGGACTGTTTCGCGGAATTCATAGATAGCGGCAGCATGCGGACTTTGAGATGGCGCAATGCGACCTTGAGGTTGGTGACCTCCGACACAAATTAATAATAACTGCAATATCAATAGCATAGTGGAAGTCGAGCTAGGGTCATGCTCCGGCGCCGGTCCACATGCACGAGGTCAGCCGCTGCGATGGCGAGCATGGTGTCTCGCTCGGCGGATGCACCAAGCAAGTATGAAATATATTTCTGCATATGAATTTTATTGACAGTTGAGCGAACTCCTGCAAATGATCAACTGCTGGGCCTCGGGAGGAGGTTCGGTGTCAGCAACCACGAGCGGCGGCACGTAAGTGTCCGACCGTCCAATTGACCAGGCTTCGGCCGAGGGAGGATTCTTGCGCAAATTTTTGAGCATGCTCGCCATTTCGGCAGCAGCCACCACTGTGTTGGGGGCAAGCCACGCCGCGGCCCAGGCCGCGAACCCGTTCAAATGCGAGCCGGGTGAAAAATACGTCATGAACGTCATGGTTTCCGGCGTCGAATATTGGTTCCCGGTCTACGAGATGTTCAAGCAGGCTGGACAGCAGTTCGGTTGCGAGACCGAATACACCGGAACGCCGGAATACGACGTGAATAAGCAGATAGCGACATTCGACCAGGCGCTGGCTCAGAAGCCGGCTGGCATCCTGGTGCATCCGATGAACTCCGATCCATTCATCGAGCCAATCAATCGGGCCATAGACCAGGGAACGGCAGTAGTCACATTCGCCGCAGATTCGCCCAACTCCAAACGAGTATCCTACATCACCTCCGACAACGTCGCCGAAGGCACCTATGCCGCCGATGCCGTTGCCAAGGCGATGGACGGCAAGGGTGAATACGCGGTCCTCGAAAACCCCGGACAGGATAATCACGACAAGCGCATCGCCGCCTTCATCGCCCGCATGGAAGCCAAATGGCCGGATATGAAGCTCGTCGGCCGCGCGGCTTCGAACCAGGACGCGACGAAGGCCTATCAGGCCGTGCTCAGCCTCGCCCAGGCGCATCCCGAACTGGGCGCAGTGTTCATGCCGGAAGCCAACTCGGCAATCGGCGCAGCGCAGGCCGCGAAGGAGGGCGGCGGCAAGATCCGAGTTATGCTGGCCGACGTCAACGCCAAGATCCTCGATATGATCAAGGCGGGCGAAATCTTTGGCTCGGTCAACCCGAACCAGGGCATGCAGGGCTACATGGGATTCATGCTGCTGTGGCTGGCCAAGCATCCTGAGCTGATTGATCCGATGAACGACGCCCGGCGATCCGGATTCAACAGCATGGGCGTGCCTTTCGTCGACAACGGCTTTTCCATCGTCACTGCGGAAAACGCTGACGATTTCTATTGGGATGCCTACCTCAAGCGGCGCGGCACCAAGGGCATCGAGGAATAAGGCTCGCCTTCTTCGGAGATCTCTCGGAAATGCTCGAACCGGACGGGGCGCGCTCGCGCCCCGTCGACCGGGCGACTATCGTCAATATCAACATCAATGCTGCAGGGGGACGGAGTGACTGCCGCCGCCATACTTGAAATCCGCGACATATCGAAATCCTTCGGCGCCATCAAAGCGCTGACCGGGGTCGATTTCACGCTGCAGCGGGGCGAAATTCACGCGCTGTGCGGCGAGAATGGCGCGGGCAAGTCCACGCTGATGAATGTCATCGCCGGCATTGTGCAACCCGACGAAGGCACCATCCGTCTCGAAGGCAAGGACGTCACCATCGCATCGCCATCTGCCGCGCAGCGGCTTGGCATAGGCCTCGTCCATCAGGAAATCGCGCTCTGCCAGGATGCTACGGTCGCCGAGAATATTCTCATGGCGGCGATCAACAACCGGCGTGCGCCGCTGATGAATTTTCGCCGGCTCTACGCCGATGCGCAAAAGATAATGGACCTGCTGGCGCCGATCCCGGTCCAGACGCCGGTCGCCGAGCTTTCGATTTCCAACCAGCAACTTGTGGAAATCGCCAAGGCGCTGACGCTCGAATGCCGGGTGCTGATGCTCGACGAGCCGACAGCCGCCCTGACCGAGACCGAGGCGCGGCGTCTTTTCTCAATCGTCCGCGATCTCAAGGCGCGCGGAATTTCAATCGTCTACATCAGCCACCGTATGGCCGAGATCTTCAGCCTGTGCGACCGCGTCACGGTCTTTCGTGACGGCAGATATGTAGCGACCGATTCTATCGCTTCGGTCACTCCCAATGATGTCGTGCGCAAGATGGTCGGGCGCGAAATCACGCAGCTCTATCCGCAAAAGCTCTCGCCTGAACGGCGCAGCGATCGTCCTGTGCTGTCGGTCGGGAATCTCTCCTATCGAGAGGGTTCGGACGGCGTCAGCTTCGCGCTTCGTGCGGGCGAAATTCTTGGCATTGGCGGATTGATTGGCGCCGGCCGCAGCGAACTGGTTCAGACCGTTTGCGGCTTGCGCCCGAAAGTGTCGGGATCTGTCGAACTCAATGGCGAGCCGGTCAACATCAGGACCTACAGCGATGCGGTGCGCGCGGGCCTGGTCTACCTCTCCGAGGACCGCAAAGCGTCGGGCCTGTTCCTGGACCTGTCGATTGCGTCGAACATCTCCGCGCTGGACCTTCGGAAACTGACCACCCCCCTTGGGCTGCTCGACCGCCGCGCCGAGGCAAAGCAGGCCACCGAGCTGGTGGAGCGCCACGGTGTGCGAATGGGCGGCATCGAGACACAGGTGTCGACGCTTAGTGGTGGCAATCAGCAGAAAGTGGCCATCGCCAGGCTTCTTTCGGTTGGCCCCAAGGTGGTCATTTTGGACGAGCCCACACGCGGGGTCGATGTCGGCGCCAAAGTGGAAATCCATCGCCTGCTTCGCGACCTTGCCGAGCGGGGCGTCGGCGTCATCGTGATTTCATCCGAGCTTCCGGAATTGATCGGGCTCAGCGACCGGGTGCTCGTCATACACGAAGGGACCATCGTCGGCGAATTAGGGGCGGACGAATTGACCGAAGAGGCGATCATGCTGCTGGCGTCGGGTGTCCGGCAGCAACGATCAAACGCAAGGCAGGCTCACAATGTCGCTTAGACAGACCGGAGGAACCCTCATGGACGCTGAAATCAAGGCCAGCGCCCCCGGGCTTGGCGGGCGCAACTGGCTGCGTCTGGGGTCAATGCGCGAAGCGGGGCTGATCGCAATCATGCTGGCGCTGTGCATCGCCATGACATTCGCCTCGCCGCATTTCCTGACCTGGGGAAATTTCCGCGCGATGCTGATGAGCTTCTCCATTGAAGGCATCGTCGTGGTCGGCATGACGATACTCCTCATTGTCGGCGGCATCGACCTTTCCGTCGGATCGGTGGTCTGCTTCTCCATGGTCGTCTCAGGCGCTCTCTTCCTGATGGGACTGGACCCGTGGACCGCGAGCCTCATCGGCATAAGCGCCAGCGCGCTGGTCGGCGCGGCGATGGGCTTCTTCGTGACCGTCATCGGGCTCAATCACTTCATCACATCGCTGGCGGCGATGGTGATCGTGCGCGGGCTTTGCCTTGTCATCACCAAGGGAACCCCGCTGTCGCTGTTCACCCTGCCGCCCGGGTTCAAGGCGATCGGCCAGGGCAGCTTCGGCAATGTGCCTTATGTCATCGTAATCTTTGTCGTGGTCGTGGCCATCTTCGATTTCCTGCTTCGGCGCGCCACCGCGTTCCGCAAGGTCTTCTATACCGGCAGCAACGAGAAGGCGGCTCAATTTTCGGGCATCAAGACCAAGCAGGTCAAATTCTGGGTCACGGTCCTCTGCTCGACCCTCGCGGGCTTTGCCGGCGTCATCTACATGTCGCGCTTTGGCGCTGCGACCCCGACCTTCGGCGCTGGCATGGAGCTCAACATCATCGCCGCGGCCGTGATTGGCGGGGCATCGCTCAATGGCGGCTCGGGCACCATCTTCGGCGCCATACTGGGCATGGCGCTGCTCTCCGTCGTCACAAGTTCGCTGATCCTGCTCGACGTCTCCGTCTATTGGCAGGATATGATCAAGGGATGCATCCTGCTCGCGGCGGTATCGATTGACCACTTCCTGCACAGCAGGAAATCCTGAGCAGCAGCGCAAGAGTTGAGCATCCATCATGTCACCAACCAATTCGCGGGACGACATCACGATCGTCCGCCAGATGTATCAGGCGCTTGTGCTTCATTACATGGAAGGCAAGACGCAGGCTGAAATCGCCAAGGAGCTCGGCATCTCGCATGCGACGGTCAACCGGCTGATCAAACGCGGTCATCAACTCGGGCTTGTCGAGATCAAGATCAAGTCGCCGATCGAGCAACTGGTCGACATCGAGGCGCGACTTGTCGCGATAGGTGGCATCCAAAGGGCCGTCGTCGTCCCTTCCGTATCGGACAATCCGCAGACCGCGCTCCAGCGCGTCGGCGAGGCCGCGGCCAGACTGGTGCTCGAGACGATCAAGGACGGCGATACGATTTCCATAACCGGGGGCAAGGGGGTGAGTGCCGTCGTCGCCGGCCTCAAGCCGAACCGCAGCTACGATGTCGAGGTCGTTCCCGCGACCGGCCTGGTCCAGGGCAAGCATTACACCGACGTCAATCATGTCGCGTCTCTGATGGCCGACAAGCTCGGCGGGCGCGCCTATCAGATTCACGCGCCGCTGTTTGCCGACAGCCCGGCCCAACGCGACATGTTGATGGGCGTCCGGGCCGTTTCGGACGTCTTCAGCAAGGCGCGGGAGGCAACGCTTGCGGTCGTCGGCATCGGTTCCATCCTGACCGACGATTCGAGCTACTACGATCTGCACCCGTCCTCAAGCGCCGACCGGCTGGCCATCGAGCGCTCGGGCGCGGCGGGCGAACTGCTCGCCCATCTCATAGACGGCAACGGCAAAATCGCGGACTACCGCCTCAACCACTCACTCGTTTCGCTGACACTCGAGGAATTCGCGACCATTCCGCAGTCGATCGGGGTTGCAAGCGGCGCAAGCAAGGTGGTCCCGATCCTCAGTGCCATGCGCGGCTCCCACCTCGATATCCTCGTCACCGACGAAACCACCGGCTTGAAAATCCTCGAGCTCGCCGAAGGAAATGCAGCATGAATTCTCGACAAATCACCCGCTCGATCGGCAAGTCCGGCGTTGTCACTTCGGCAGTAGGGCTCGGCACCTGGGCCATCGGCGGCTGGATGTGGGGTGGCACCGATGAAGCAGAATCGATCGCTGCGATCCAGGCGTCCATCGATGCCGGCGTCTCGTTGATCGACACCGCGCCGGCTTACGGTCTCGGCCGCAGCGAGGAGATCGTCGGCAAGGCCATCAAGGGCCGGCGCGACCGCGCGGTCATCGCCACCAAATGTGGCCTGAACTGGCATACGAAAAAGGGCAACCACTTCTTTGATCAGGACGGAAAGCCGGTGAACCGATATCTGGGCGCCGACGGCATCGCCTATGAAGTGGAGCAGAGCCTGAGGCGGCTCGGCACCGACTATATAGATCTCTACATCACCCACTGGCAGGACCCGACGACATCCATTGCCGAAACAATGGAAGCGCTCGAACGCCTTAAATCAGCTGGCAAGATCCGCGCCATCGGCGCAAGCAATCTCAACGCCGCAGAGCTGCAGCGTTATGTAGGAGCTGGCCAGCTCGACGCGATCCAGGAGAGATATTCGATGCTGGATCGCGAGATTGAGCAGACATTGCTGCCGTTCGCGCGCCAGCATCAAGTTGCTGCGCTCAGTTACTCGTCGCTTGCGCTCGGCCTGCTTTCGGGTGCGATCGATCCGGCGCGTGAGTTCAGCGGCGACGACCAGCGCAAAGACAATCCGCGCTTCTCTCAGGCCAACCGGCGCAAGGTAGCGGCTTTGAAAGATGCGCTGACTCCGGTCGCGGAGGTCCACCAGGCAAGCATGGCGCAGATCGTCATCGCCTGGACGCTGGCGCAGCCCGGCATCACCTTCGCGTTGTGTGGGGCGCGAAACGCGAAGCAGGCGGTCGACAACGCCAGGGCAGGGGAGATTTCGCTGAGCGCCGCGGAACTGGCGGCCGTCGATGCGGCGGTGGCCGGGCATCTCGTGGCGATAGATGCGTGATCGAAAGCGCATCCTGAGATGAATCGCATCCAGACGATCGCCGGCTTGCGCGAGAACCCCGATGTTGACGTGCTCGTCATAGGCGGCGGCATTAACGGCATCAGCGTGTTTCGCGAACTCGCTTTGCAGGGCGTCGATGTGCTGCTCGCGGAAAAGGGCGATTACTGCTCCGGCGCCAGCGCAGCCCTCTCGCGCATGGTTCATGGCGGCTTGCGTTATCTTGAAAACGGTGAGTTCAAGCTGGTCCGCGAATCTCTGCTCGAACGCGACCGGCTGTTGAAGAACGCGCCGCACTATGTCGCGCCATTGCCAACCACGGTGCCGATCTTCGACCTGTTCTCAGGCATAGCAAATGGCGCAGTCCGCTTCCTTGGGCTAAGCCGTCGTCCGGGCCGGCGCGGCGCATTGGTCATCAAGACCGGCTTGGCGATGTATGACTTCTTCACCGCCGCACGGCGTGTCGTCCCGATGCATAAATTCAGAAGCCGCGCTGAGACACTCAAGGTCTGGCCTGCAATCAATCCTGCTATCCGGAATTCGGCGACATACTATGATGCCTGGGTCAGCCACCCCGAGCGGCTGGGTACCGAGATGCTGTGCGATACCATGAAGGAGAAGCCGTTGGCCCGGGCGCTCAACTATGCACGCGTATCGCTCGACGACGCGAGCCTGGTGCTTAACGACGGACTATCCGGCGAAACGGTAGCCGTGAAGCCGCGGCTCGTCGTCAACGCAACAGGCGGCTGGATCGACTTGACCAATTCGGCGATCGGAGCCGTTGCGCCGAAGCTTATGGGCGGCACCAAAGGCTCGCATCTGATCGTCGACAATCGCGAGCTTCATGACGCGCTCGACGGCCACATGATCTACTACGAGAACGAGGACGGCCGGATCTGCATCCTGTTCCCCTATCTCGGCAACGTGCTGGTCGGCTCGACTGATATCCGTGTCGATGATCCCGACCAAGCGCGCTGCATGGATGACGAGCGGCAATACATTCTGCAGTCACTGTCCTTCGTGTTTCCCGGGATTGAGATCGCCGATAGCGACATCGTCTTTCAGTTCACCGGGGTGAGGCCGCTGCCGATAAGCCAAGACAGTTTTACAGGGCGCATACCCCGCGATCATTTCTGCGAACTCGTCGAGGGCGCCGGTATGCTGCCGCCGACGCTCTGTATGATCGGCGGGAAGTGGACAACCTTCCGATCGTTTGGCGAACTGGCAGCGGATATCGTGCTTGAGCGATTGCGCCGACAGCGCGTCGTCGGCACCGAAAACATGCCGATCGGCGGCGGCCGGAATTTTCCCATTGCTCCCGAAAAATGGTGCGCAGAACGCGCGACGGCGCACGGCCTGTCGCTTGAGCGCATGCGCAGACTTTTCGAGCGCTACGGTACCGCGGCGGATGCCATCGCCGCCCATATGGCAGCGGGACATGACGAGCTCTTGCCCGGCAGCGACTACTCGGCCCGGGAGGTTCGATATCTCATCGCCAATGAATATGTCGAGCAGTTGGAGGATCTGCTGCTCCGCCGCACGACAATCGCAATTACCGGTGCGCTCTCGGCCGACCTTCTCGATGCGGTTCTCGACATTCTCGCTGTCGAAAAGAACTGGGACGCCACGCGCAAGGCGTTCGAGCGCACCGATTTCCTCGCTTTGTTGCAACGCCGGCACGGCGTCGATCTCGACCAGCTATCCAAAAAAGACCAAGGAAGGAGCGCCGAATGCGCATCAACAAGAAAGTCCGCATGAACCGGTTGTTCGGCGGAGCGCGCTGTCTCGACGTCGCAATCGACCATGGCGTGTGCAACGAGCCGTCGTTCCTCGAAGGGCTAGAGGATATGGCCGGCGTTGTCGCTCAGCTGGTCGCCGCGGGACCGGACGCCATTCAGATGAATTATGGTCAGGCCGATCTGCTGCAGTCCTTGCCCGGCAAGGACAAGCCAGCATTGGTCATGCGCATAGACATGGGCAATCCATATAACAAAACCCGCCATCGCTCGATGTGGGCCATCCTGCAGAACGAAGCCGAGCCACTGATCGGCGCGCTCGAGATGGACGCCGCCTGCGTGGTCGTCAATCTGTTCATGCTGCCCGATGAGCCGGATCTCTTCCGGCAATGCGTCCACAACATTGCCCGCGTTCGCGCCGACTGCGAAAAATACGGCCTGCCGCTGATGATCGAGCCGCTGGCAATGCTGCCCAACTCGGAGCGCGGAGGCTACATGGTCGACGGCGACCCCGAAAAGATCGTCACCCTGACCCGGCTCGCCAGCGAGATGGGCGCCGACATCATCAAGGCGGACCCGACCACCGATCCGAACGACTTCCACCGGGTCGTGGCGGCGGCGCGCTGTCCTGTCCTTGTGCGCGGTGGGGGCAGGGAGGATTTGCGCGCCGTCTTCGACAAGTCGGCGGCGCTGATGGCGCAGGGCGCGGCAGGCATGGTCTATGGCCGCAACATATACCAGCATTCCAACCCTCGTGCCGTGGTCAGAGGTTTGATGGCGATCATCCATGAGAATGCGGACGGCGCGGCGGCCTGGGAGCTCTACCAACAAGAATAACCCTGGCGCTTGGGAGGAGCTTCAATGCAGCAATACATTCTGGGTCTTGATGCGGGCAACACCGTCATCAAGGCCATCATCTTCGACACCGACGGTCGCGAACTCGCGCTCGCCGCTCGGGATGGCCGCTCCTGCATGCCAAAGCCCGGCCATGTCGAGCGGGACCTCGGCGAATTGTGGCGCAACGCCGTCGAGGTCATCCGCCAGTGCCTCGACCAGTCGGGCATCGACCCCAGCGACATCGCGGTAATCGGCTGCGCCGGCCACGGCAACGGGCTCTACGCGCTGGACCGCGGTGGCGACCCGCTGCTCGGCATCCAGTCGCTCGACACGCGCGGCGTTGGCATCGTGAGCGAATGGGCGGCCGCGGGCGTTGGCGACCGGACCTATGTCCACTGCCTGCAACGGCCCTGGGCGGCGCAGACGCCGACTCTGCTGGCGTGGCTCAAGCGCCATGACCCGGCGCTTTTTGCCCGAATAGGCACCGTCTTCCTGTGCAAGGATTTTGTCGTCAACCGCCTCACCGGCGCGCGCTCAACCGAGACCTCGGATATGTCGGGCTGCGGGCTTTTGCACATGCCTGACCGACGCTACGAGCGTGAGTTGCTGGCCGCCTACAGTCTCGACGATTGCATGAAACTGCTGCCGAACGTGCTGGAAGCCTCCGACATCGCCGGCCATATCACGCGCGATGTCGCCGCCGCCACCGGCCTTCAGGCGGGCACGCCTGTGGTGGCTGGCCTGTTCGACGTCGTCGCCAGCGCCATCGGTTCGGGTGTCACCAGCACCGGCGCCGCCTCCATCATTGCCGGCACCTGGAGCATCAACCAGGTTATCACCGAAGAGCCGATCCGCGATCCGTCGATCTTCATGCTGTCGACATTCGATCCGGTGCGCTATCTCGCCATCGAATCGAGCGCCACTTCGGCCGCAAATCTCGAGTGGATCGTTCGTGAGTTCTTCGAGCATGCGCCGCCGGCAGGCGCATCGCCATTCGAGATCTGCAGCGAGCTTGTTGCCTCCGTCGATCCCGCGGGAGACATCCCGATCTACCATCCATTCCTCTACGGCTCGCAGCAGAACGGCAAGGCGCGTGCAGGTTTCTACGGTATCGCCGGCTGGCACACGCGGGCGCACATGCTGCGCGCACTGTTCGAGGGTGTCGTCTTCGAACATCGGCGCCATGTCGAGACGCTGCGCCAAGCGGGAGCCAATGTCAGCCAGGCGGTGCTTTCGGGCGGCGGCTCGCGCAGCGCCATCTGGCCGCAGATATTCGCCGATGT
This sequence comes from Mesorhizobium sp. M6A.T.Cr.TU.014.01.1.1, assembly GCF_004022765.1. Classification (NCBI taxonomy): domain Bacteria; kingdom Pseudomonadati; phylum Pseudomonadota; class Alphaproteobacteria; order Hyphomicrobiales; family Phyllobacteriaceae; genus Mesorhizobium; species Mesorhizobium sp. M6A.T.Cr.TU.014.01.1.1. Next base: position 192,002 of record NZ_RZPG01000001.1, on the reverse strand, counting down.
GCTGAACGTGCCGGTGACCGTGGCGCGCAGCCGCGAGACTGGTGCACTGGGAGCTGCAATTGCAGCCGGAACGGGTGTCGGCTTGTTTGCCGACTTCTCGGCGGGCGCCGCCGCGATGACCGCGCCCGACCGCTTCTACAAGCCCAATAGCGAGATCGCACCGTTCTATGAGCAGCGCTATCGTCTGTATGGCGAGATCAACCAGGCCATGGGTCCGCTATGGGACAGGATGGCAAGCGAACGGACCTCTAATTGACACAGACCGTTGCCGATTTTGGACAATACGACTTCATCATCGTCGGCGCGGGTTCAGCCGGCTGCGTGCTGGCCAACAGACTGTCGGCCAATCCAGGCATGCGCGTGCTGCTTCTGGAGGCCGGCGGCAGTGACCGCTACCACTGGGTCAACATTCCCATCGGCTATCTCTATTGCATGGGCAACCCGCGCACCGATTGGCTAATGAAGACCGAGCCTGAAGCCGGGCTGAACGGTCGTGCGCTCAACTATCCGCGCGGCAAGCTTCTGGGCGGCTGCTCGTCGATCAACGGCATGATCTACATGCGCGGCCAGGCGGCCGACTATGATGGCTGGCGGCAAGCCGGAAATCTTGGCTGGGGCTGGGATGACGTGCTTCCATATTTCCGCAAGTCGGAGGACCATTTTGGCGGTGCCAACGACCTTCATGGCGCCGGTGGCGAATGGCGCGTCGAGCGCCAACGCCTATCCTGGCCAATCCTGGATGCCTTCCGCGATGCTGCCGAGGAACTCGGCATCCCCCGGACCGAGGATTTCAACGGCGGGACCAACGAGGGGTCGGGCTATTTCGAGGTCAACCAGAGGAAGGGCGTGCGCTGGAATACCTCGAAAGCGTTCCTGCGGAGCGTGCTGCGGCGGCCGAATTTGCGCGTCGTGACCGGCGCCGAGACCGAGACCCTGGATTTCGACGGAGCTTGCGTCACTGGCGTTGTCTTCCGCATGGGCGGTCAGTTGCATCGTGCGCGGGCAGGCGAGACGATACTTGCCGCTGGCGCGATCAATTCGCCGAAGCTGCTCGAGCTTTCCGGCGTCGGCCGACCTGCCGTACTTCGCGCAGCAGGAATCCCGGTTCGCCACGCATTGGGTGGCGTCGGCGAGAACCTGCAGGATCATCTGCAGATCCGCACAGTCTTCAAGGTCGCCAATGCCTCGACGCTAAACCAGCGCTACCACAATCTGTTCAGCCGCGCGGCCATGGGCGTCGAATACGCCATTCGTCGCACCGGACCGCTGTCGATGGCGCCGAGCCAGCTTGGCATCTTCGCCAGAAGCGACCCACGCCTGGAGACGCCCGATCTCGAATACCATGTCCAGCCGTTGAGCACTGACAGGCTGGGCGAGCCGCTGCATCGCTTCCCCGCGGTCACGGTTTCGGTCTGCAACCTCAGACCGGAAAGCCGCGGCACCGTCCACATAGAGACGCCCGATCCGCAGACTGCCCCGAAGATCCGGCCGAACTATTTGTCCACCGAGGGAGACAGGACCGTGGCGGTAGCGTCGCTCCGCCATGTCCGCCGCTTGATGAAGGCGCGCGCCGTCGCCCGTTTCGCGCCCGAGGAAATGCTGCCTGGTACGCAATATGAAAGCGACGGAGATCTCGTCCGCAAGGCCGGCGATATCGGCACGACGATTTTCCACCCGGTTGGCACCTGCAAGATGGGCGCAGACCCGATGGCGGTGGTCGACGGTCGGCTGCGGGTGCACGGCATTTCTGGCCTGCGCGTCGTCGACGCTTCGATTATGCCGGCGATCGTTTCCGGCAACACCAACTCTCCAGTGATCATGATCGCGGAGAAGGCATCGAAAATGATCTTGCAGGACGCCAACCGTGAGAAATGATCGTCGGTGGCGCATCTGAGCTAAACTGAAACGAATGAGCAGTGCATGCGATTCTCGGCGTCCCGCCGAATCGATGTGTTCGACAGAGGTAGGACAAGTGCTTCGAAGCGCAGCACGTCACGTTGACACATCGGACGGCCCGTGGCGGGCACACTGCTCGGTTGGAGATGCCATCGGCTTCCCGGACTTGAAGACGGTCGATAACTGTCATATGTTTTGCACAGTAAATGTGACTGTGAGTATGACAAAAGGACGTCTATGGGTAAGGCCCTTAAGATACCGGTGCAGAATGAATCTCTGGTTTTGTCCTATATGGACCGGGCCGGGAAAATTGCCATTGACCAGGTGGCGGGCAGTTTTGGAATGTCCAAGAGCCAACTGGCGGAGACTGCCGGTCTTGCTCGCGAAACCCTCTATCGGCTAGAGCGCAGCCGCACGGCCAAGACACAGGGGCGTCTACGGGAAATGCTCGAGATCATCAGCCGCGTGGCCGATTGGGCGGGCGGCAAGGAACAGGCCATGGCTTGGTACCGAGCCCAGCCGCTGCCAGCGTTCGGCGGACGCACCGCCGAAGCCCTCGTGAAGGAAGGCAAAGCCGCCGCCGTTCGCGACTATCTCGATCATATGGCTTTGGGTGGCTTTGCTTGAGGTTTGTCGGAACCTGCTACGGGGCGCATGATCCACGTTGGGCATTCAAGCCGACTTCCGGTGATGGAGCGGCGATCAGGGGTGCCCGATTCAATCCCAAAGGCGTGCCGGCGCTTTATCTGGCGCTGACCGTCATGACAGCGGTCAAGGAAGCCAACCAAGGTTTCGCACATCGGATCGACCCCTGCGTGCTGTGCTCTTATGAGGTGGACTGCGGGGGCGTCACTGATCTGACAGCGGAGCAGGGGAGAGGAGAATCTTCTGTTACGCTCGCGGACATGGCCTGCGCCTGGGCGACGGCTCTCAGCGGGGGAGAGCGCCCTGCATCCTGGTCCATCTATGACCGATTGCGGCCTCAAGGCATTGCCGGTATTCTGGTTCCGAGTTTTGCTCCGGGCGCCGAGACGGAGGACCGCAACCTGGTGCTGTGGGACTGGGGTCCGGATCTTCCGCACAAGGTGAACGTGTTCGACCCGAGCGGCCGGCTGCCGAAGGACCAGCTGTCCTGGCGATGAAGCATTCGCGGAAGGGCAGGGGCTTTGGCCGCAGGCGTCAGCGCCAGCCCAGGGCCGGGGCGACATGGGTCAGGATCGCCTCGATGACATGCGCGTTGTAATCGACCCCGAGCTGGTTGGGAACGGTGAGCAGCAGCGTGTCGGCCTCCGCAATGGCCTCGTCCTTCTTCAGTTCCTCGATGAGGCCGTCCGGCTCGGCGGCATAGGTGCGGCCGAACACGGCGCGCCTGTCCGCTTCGATGTAGCCGAAATGATCCTCGCTCTCGTTGCTGCCGAAATAGGCGCGGTCGCGATCGTCCACCAGCGCGAAGATGCTACGGCTCACCGACACCCTCGGCTCGCGTTCGTGACCGGCCGCTTTCCAGGCTGCACGAAAGGCCCGGATCTGTTCGGCCTGCTGAATGTGAAAAGGCCTTCCGCCCTCGTCGAATTTGAGCGTGGAGCTCTGCAGGTTCATTCCCAGTTTCGCCGCCCATTCAGCGGTTGCATTGGTCGCGGCGCCCCACCAGATCCTGTCGCGCAAACCCTCCGAGTGTGGTTCGACGCGAAGCAGGCCGGGCGGGTTTGGAAACATCGGCCGCGGGTTCGGCTGGGCAAAGCCTTTGCCGCGCAAGACTTCGAGCAGCACTCCCGTGTGCCGCCGGGCCATGTCGGCGTCGCTCTCACCCTCCTGCGGGGCGTAGCCGAAGTAGCGCCAGCCGTCGATCACCTGCTCGGGCGAGCCGCGGCTGATGCCCAGCTGCAGACGCCCGCCGGCGATCAGGTCGGCGGCACCGGCGTCCTCGGCCATGTAGAGCGGGTTCTCGTAGCGCATGTCGATCACCGCTGTGCCGATCTCGATGCGGCTGGTCTTGGCGCCGACTGCCGCCAACAGCGGGAATGGCGAGCCGAGTTGCCGTGCGAAGTGATGCACACGGAAATATGCCCCGTCGGCGCCCAGCGCCTCGGCAGCAACGGCAAGCTCGATGGATTGCAGCAGAGCGTCGGAGGCTGATCGCGTCTGCGATTGTGGCGAGGGCGCCCAGTGTCCGAACGACAGAAACCCGATTTTTTTCATGAGAATGCCACGTCAGAGTGAAAGGCGTTCTCGTTATCTAATTATTGAACCGCTCGCCTGCCACGCCAATTCAGACCTGGCAGATGGGAAGAAGGGTAGGGCGGGCTTTTTGCCCCTCGAGCCTGCAAGCCTTGGTCAGGTTGACCCGGAACTGGTCTCTGCGGCGTTGATGGCGGCGGGTCATCCCGGCGGAGGCATGGCCGAGTTGTTTTTGCACATAGCGTTCGTCGACCTCGGCTTACGAAAGCGAGGGCCAGCGCTCAGTGAATGGTCCGCGAACTTCTTCGCCCGTTCGCCCTCCGGCAAGGTCGCCGCGGACGCCGGCGACCAGGGCCGCGCGCTCGACGATCATTTCCGGCAACACCAACTCTCCAGTGGTGATGATCGCGGAGAAGGCATCGGAAATGATGGATGGGACGGACAAATAAACGAAATCAAATAGATATGGGAGGTCGTGTGCAAATACTGCACACGAAAGTTCTCCTTCTCTTGCATTTTCGTTCCTGCGACAGGATGGCCGACGGCTCTTGAGGCGGCTTTTTGCTGGCGACGCCCGCCAGTCCCACGACGATATTCGGCGTCATATCCATAATTAGCCGTGTGTGGCTCAGCTGACTTTGCGAGAGCGCAATCCATGGCGCGCGAACTTGCGCCGAATCGAGCCCCTTGGCTTCGTCGCAATTTCCATGAGGTCCGGAAGTTCACCGATGAATCGGATCAATCCAAAGCACCTCCTCGGGTGCTTCCACAGGTTCGATGTCGAGATTGACAACCACCGGCTCCTGGCCTGACCTGACAAGAACGCATTCCAGCGTCTCGTCGCGGCTGGCGTTGATTTCCTGATGCGGCACGTAGGGCGGCACATAGATGAAGTCGCCAGGGCCGGCCTCCGCAACATATTCCAGGCTCTCGCCCCAGCGCATGCGCGCCTTGCCCTTGACGACATAGATGATGCTTTCCAAATCGCCGTGGTGATGCGCGCCGGTCTTGGCGTTGGCGTGGATGATCACGGTGCCTGCCCAGATCTTTTCGGCGCCGGCCCGTGCCTTGCTGATCGCGGTTGCCCGGTTCATTCCCGGCGTCTGGGCGGTGTTGGGATCAAGCGAATTCCCGGGGATGACCTTTACCCCATTCTCGCGCCAGTCGACCGGCGTGTGGTCGTGTCCGTGGTCATGATCGTGATGATGATGGTCGTCGTGGCCGTGGTCCTTGGTCAAAATCGTCTCTTCCGTTCTCTGTGCCGGTCGTTCAGGTCAGGCAGCGGCGCGCGCCGTGATGGCCTGGACGGCCGCAATGATATCGGCCGGTTCTGTCCGCGCAAGCCAGTCCGGGCTGACATCGGCGAACCGCACCGTGCTCGACCGGTCGATGACGATCGCCGTCGGCATGGGCAGTTCCCACGTTCCCGTTCCGGTGACCTCGCCGATCGGGCTCCCGCTTTCGGCCGAAAGGCGGCGCGAGGGTTCGTCGAAGGAATAGAGTATGCCGAAGCGGCGTCCCAGTGAATTGTCGGCGTCGGTCGCAATCTGGAAATCCAGTCGGTGGCGATCCTTGATGTCGCGCAGCTTTTCGGGGACCTGCGGACTTACGCCGACCAGAGTAGCACCCAGCCTGCGCAGTTCGGGAGCGAGATACTGGCTGTAGTGGGGCAGGGCGATGTTGCAGGCCGGACAACCGGCAAAGCGGAAGAAGATCAGGACGAGCGGCCCGTTCTTCACAAGTGCTGCGAGCGACAGCGGACCGGCGTCCACTTCCATCAATTTGAAAGGCTGCACGGTATCGCCCGCTTTCACGAAGGCCGAACGGTCTGCGGTGTCGACGAGCAGTCGTCGCTGTTCGACATTGATCTTCAGTTTGTCGGCCGGCATCGTCAGCGCCCGTTTGGCCTGGAATTCAGCAAGGGTTTCGTTGAGCGATTGCGCTTGTGCCATTGGCCTTCTCTGTCGGTGAGATTAGCCGCCGAAGCGGCAAGGACGATGGCGAGGCCATCGCGTTCCATTCAGGATAAGACTGCGCGTTGGCGGCGCGAGATAAAAAATTGCGCGGAAGATTTCACCGCGCAACGAATTGTCTAATTCGAGCGGACAGACCGCAGAGTTTTGCCGAGCCTGATCGGCAGGCGACCGAAATCGGCAAGCCAAGGCCGGGGGAACATCAGCCCGTTCCGACACGCGGCTCGCCGGCAAGTGCCGACGCCGCGGTTCCATGAATGGCTCCGCACCAAGCATGATATTCTAACGGACCGCGAACATTCGAAACATCCCAGACTCCTTGTCTTTAAATTCTATAAATATTGTAGACATTGAAGGCGCCTCAGCACCTCCTTTCTGGCGCCCTATAATGCTCGATCGAAAAAACCTTGAAATTTCAACGACAAGGTGCCTGCATGTCTCACGGAAAACTGGTCGGCCTGGTCGGCAACTTCAGCCGCCCGTCAAAGTCTTACGCGTTGGTGGAGACCGTTGCCGGGCTCGTGCGCGACCGATACGGCCTCCGCCCCGAACTCTATGACCTGACCGATATCGGTCCTTCGCTCGGCAATGCGCGGCGCCATGACGACCTCGACATATCCGCTCGGCAGGTCGTGCAGAAGATCATTTCGGCCGATGTTCTGGTCGTGGGGTCGCCGACCTATAAGGGCAGCTATACCGTGCTGTTCAAGCATTTTTTCGACCTGATCGACCCGCTTGCTTTGCAAGGCAAGCCGGTGATTTTGACTGCGACGGGCGGCGGCGACCGTCATGCCCTGATCGTCGAGCATCAGCTTCGCCCGCTCTTCGGCTTCTTCATGGCGCATACGCTGCCAAGCGCCGTCTATGCGGCCGACCGGGATTTTTCCGACTACCGCCTCGCTTCCGAGCCCATCCGCCGCCGTGCCGAACAGGCAGTCGCCGAGCTCGGCGCATTCTTCCCGCAAGCATTGCATCACGCTGTGGCAGCCGAGTGATGCCGTCGTCAGTTGCAAAAGGGATGAGCAGATGACGGTCACCCCGCTTCGCCCAAGAACCGTAACGACCGCGCGCAATTCCGTGGAGGTGGCGGCCGAACTGGCGCGAATATTTGCCGAGACCGCCGGCGAATACGATGAGAGCGCTGCGTTTCCGCACGAGAACATTTTTCGGTTGCATGATGCAGGTCTTATCGCCCTGACGGCGCCGGTCGAATTCGGGGGCGCTGGCGCCGGCCTCGCCGAAGCATCCGACGTGATCCGCGAAATCGCCCGCGGCGAGCCGTCGACCGCGCTCATCCTGATCATGCAGTATATCAACCTTGCAACGCTGCCAAAGAGCCGCTGGCCGGAGCATCTCGTACGCAAGGTGGTCGGTGACGCTGCTGAGAACGGCGCGCTGATCAACGCGTTCCGCGTCGAGCCTGAACTCGGCACTCCGATACGGGGAGGGCTGCCCGCCACTACGGCACGGCGCACGCCCGACGGCTGGTCGATTAGCGGTCGAAAAATCTATTCGACGGGCGTGGAAGGTCTCACCTGGGCGATCGTCTGGGCGCGTACGGACGAAGCCGAGCCGCGCGTGGGCGGCTTTCTGGTACCGGCAAATGCGCCCGGACTGCGAATCGAAAAGACCTGGAATCCGCTCGGCATGCGCGCCACCGGAAGCCACGACGCCGTGCTGGAGGACGTGCGGGTTCCGCTCGATCACGCCGCCGATATCCGCCTCCCTTCCGAGTGGGATACGCGCGGCGAGGGACAGGCGGCGTGGTTCGGTACGTTGCCTGGCGCGCTCTATACCGGTGTTGCGGAAGCCGCGCGTGACTGGCTGGTGCGCTTTCTCAAGGACCGCGTGCCGACCAATCTCGGCCAGCCGCTGGCCGCCGTTCCCCGCATCCAGCAGGCGGTCGGCGAGATCGAGGAATTGATCGCGGTCAACCGCCGGCTGATTTCGTCGGCTGCGCGCGATGTCGACGACGGGCTCCCATTCACCCTGTCGGATGCGGGGCTGATCAAGGTCGTCACCACGGAAAACGCGATCGCGGCCGTCGAAAAGGCGCTGAAGCTCACCGGCAATCACGGCATCTCACGCAACAACCCGCTCGAGCGCCATCATCGCGACGTGCTCTGCGGCCGCATTCACAGTCCGCAGGAAGACACGGTCCGGCTCGGGGCCGGGCGGCTTGCTCTCGGCATCTGAACAAGAAGGACGACGGAGGTTTTCATGCCAGTCGAATTCATCGGTTACATCGGGAATTTCAACGCCTCGGAGACGATCGAGCGCTCCGGCCCAATTATCGACCGCGACCACATCGCGGCGGCTGCAGCCATCCATGAGAACGGCGGCTTCGACCGGGTGCTGCTTGCCTTCCATTCCACCTCGCCCGAAAGCATTCTCGTCGGTCAATATGTGACGAGCATCACGCGAAACTTGAAGCTGATGATCGCCCACCGGCCGGGTTTTACTGCGCCAACACTTGCCGCGCGCCAACTGGCGACCCTCGATCATCTCAGCGACGGCCGGGTATCCGTCCACATCATCACCGGCGGTAACGATCAGGAACTGGCGCAGGACGGCGACCATCTGACCAAGGACGAGCGCTATGCCCGCACGAGCGAGTATCTCGACATCGTGCGCAAGGAATGGACGAGCGAAAAACCGTTCGACTATGACGGCAAATACTATCGCGTCGCCGGTGGCTTCTCGGAGGTCAAGCCGCTGGGCCGGGACGGCGTTCCGATTTATTTCGGCGGCTCGTCCGAGGCCGCGATCGCCGTCGCCGGAAAGCATGCCGACATCTATGCGCTGTGGGGCGAGACCTATGCGCAGGTGGCCGAGACGATCCATCGCATCCGCGCCGCCGCATCTGCTCATGGCCGTTCGCCACGCTTCAGCCTTTCGCTCCGCCCGATCCTGGCCGACACCGAGGAGGAAGCGTGGGCGAAGGCCGACCGCACACTGCAGCGGGCCAAGGCCCTGCGCGCCAGTGGCGAGCGTCTGATCAACGTCAACGCGAAAAGCGGTGCCGCCCAGCCGCCGAACGAAGGCTCGCGGCGCTTACTGGCCGCGGCCGCGCAAGGCGCGCGGCTCGACAAGCGGCTTTGGACGGAAATCGCAGCCCTGACCGGCGCAGCCGGCAATTCGACCTCGCTGGTCGGGACGCCCGACCAGGTCGCCGAGGCCATGCTCGACTATTACAATCTCGGCGTTTCGACCTTCCTCATCCGCGGCTTCGATCCGCTCGAAGACGCTTTCCATTATGGCCGCGATCTGATCCCCCGTGTGCGGGCGCTCATCGCGCAGCGGGACAACGTGTCGCCGCATGTGCAGGCAGCTGAATAATTCCCATGCGCACCGCCAACGGGCGGAGCGCTCCCATCAAATCGGCACACTCAGGAGAAACGAACATGACCTGGAAGACCCTTGCGTCGGCGAGCAACAACTCGCTCATCGACGGACTCGATCGCCGCTCATTCCTGAAAACGGCAGGCGCGCTCGGCCTCGCGGCACCCCTCGGCGCGATATCTGCAAGCAGCCTGTGGGCGCAGGCCGCGGCGCCGGCTGGCGAACTGAAGAAGATCAAGTTCGCGACCAACGCCACCGCTATATGCCTGGCGCCGGTTTTCGTCGCGCAGGAGCAGGGCATCTTCAAGAAGTACGGGCTCGAGGTCGAACTGGTCAATTTCGGCGCCTCGACCGAAGCGCTGCTGGAAGCCATCGCGACCGGCAAGGCAGATGGCGGCGTCGGCATGGCGCTGCGCTGGCTGAAAGCATTGGAACAGGGCTTTGACGTCAAGATCACGGCGGGCACCCATGGCGGCTGCTCGCGCCTCGTGGCGCTCAAGTCGGCCGGCATCACGGACCTCAAGCAACTCAAGGGCAAGACGATCGGCATTTCCGATCTCGCCAGCCCCGGCAAGAACTTCTTCTCGATCCTGCTCCACAAGGAAGGCCTCGATCCGGTCGCCGACGTCGAATGGCGTCAGTATCCGGGCGAACTGCTGCAACTTGCGGCCGAGAAGGGCGAAATCCACGCCATCGCCGACGGTGACCCCAAGGCGTATTTCTGGCTGCAGGATCCGAAATACCTTCAGATCGCATCCAATCTCGATCACGGCTTTGAAAACCGCGTCTGTTGCATCGTCGGCCTGTCGGGGAGCCTCGTGCGCGACGATCTGCCGACGGCGTCGGCTCTTACCCGAGCCCTGCTCGAAGCGCAGGATCTGACCGTCGCCAAGCCGGAGATTGCCGCCAAGGCGTTCCTGCCGCAGGCCCCGAAGGACAAGACGGTCGAACAACTGGTGGGCGTTCTGCTCGACCAGACGCACGGCCACAACCCCACCGGCTCGGATCTACGCGAGGAAATCAGGCTCTACGCTCAGGAGCTGCGTGACGTGCAGGTCTTCAAGAACTCGACCGATCCGCAGGAATTTGCAGAACGCGTCTATGCCGATGTGCTGACGGCGTAGGAGACGGAACAATGACTTCGATCGACCCGGCGTTTTCGGAGCGCGCTGAAACTTCGGCTCTGGACAGCACCCCCAGGCAGGCGGGTGCTGGCATCTGGGTGCTTGGGTTGGTGGCGGCAGCCAGCTGGATCGGCGTGGCCGCGCTGATCGAGCTCTGGCCGGAAATTATCCCCCAGCCTTACGCCCGGGAGCTGGCAATCATCACCCTTGTGATCGCGCTCGGATTGATCGTCGTCGCGGCAACGGGACGGCTTTTAGGAGCTGCCGCGACCACCACCCGCTATTACGGGCCCTGGTTCCTTGCCGCCGCGCTCGTCGTCGCTGGCTGGGAGATCGTGACGGCCAAAACCGGCCTTTTGCCCGTCCCCTTCTTCTCGTCGCCGCAGAGCATCCTGGAGGTGTTCTTCGACGATTGGAGCAGGCTCGGCATCAGCGTCTGGTATTCGGTGCTCTTGCTGGCGAAGGGCTACTTCTTCGGTGCTCTCGCCGGCTTCGTCACCGGCGTCACCATCGGCTGGTCGCGGGCAGCGAGCTATTGGGTACATCCAGTGCTTAGACTGATCGGGCCGCTGCCGGCCACGGCCTGGCTGCCGCTCGCCTTCTTCATCTTTCCGACCAGCGGATCGGCAAGCGTATTCCTGATTGCTCTTGCGACGGCCTTCCCCGTGACCATTCTCACCTGGTCGGGTATCGCCAGCGTCAACCGGGACTATTACGACATCGCCCGCACGCTCGGCGCAAAACCGTCCTTCCTGATCCTGAAGGTGGCAATACCGGCAGCACTCCCGCATGTTTTCGTGGGGCTTTTCATGGGCCTCGGCACCTCCTTCGCGGTGCTCGTCGTTGCCGAAATGCTCGGCGTCAAGGCCGGTCTCGGCTGGTATCTGCAATGGGCTCAAGGATGGGCGGCCTATGCCAACATGTATGCCGCACTTCTCGTCATGGCGCTGATGTGCTCGAGCCTGATCACCATCCTCTTTAAGGTGCGTGACTGGACGCTTTCATGGCAGAAGGGCCTCGTCAGATGGTAGCCGTTGCAACGAACCCGGCAGCGGCATCCACCGCGGCCGGACAGAAGATCGACATCCAGAGCGTCTTCCATCAATTCGAACTCGAGGGGGAGCCGCTTCCGGTGCTCGACGGCATCGACTTTTCTGTCGAGCCGGGATCGTTCGTCGCGCTGCTCGGTCCCTCGGGGTGCGGGAAGTCGACGCTGCTTCGACTGCTTGCCGGTCTCGATCATCCGACCAAAGGCGACTTGAAGGTGGATGGTGAAAACGTCGGCGATCCCGATCCCTCGCGCATCATGGTGTTCCAGGACCCGACTCTGTTTCCATGGCGAACGGTATGGGACAATGTAGCACTCGGCCTCGAAGCCCGAGGCATTCTGAAGAAGTCGAGGCAGAGGGTCGATGACGCGATCCAGCTCGTCGGGCTGGGCGGTTTCGACAAGGCGTATCCGCACCAGCTTTCGGGCGGCATGGCGCAGCGTGTGGCGCTGGCACGCGCGCTGGTGAACGAGCCACGCCTGCTTCTGCTCGACGAGCCGCTCGGCAAGCTCGACTCGCTGACGAGGCTAACCATGCAGACCGAGCTTGTCGGCTTGTGGCAGCGGGCGGGGCTGACCGCTGTCCTCGTCACTCACGATGTCGAGGAAGCGCTGTTCCTGACGCAGCGCGTGCTGATCTTCGGACCGCGGCCGGCGCGCATCGTCGCCGATATCGAAGTCGACCTCCCTTACCCACGCCATCGCGGCGATCCGCGCCTCGCCGAGCTTCGGCGCGAAGCGCTCGGTCACCTCGGCCTCGCCGCAACCTGGTAAACAGATCGGAATCCTTCAAATGAAGATGTTGAACTACGGGCTGCGCGCTGCCCTTGCTTTGACGGCGTTTACGATATCGCTTCCCGCCCACGCCCACATCACCTTCGAGAACAAGGAGGTGAACGCCGGCAGCACAGTCAAGTTCGTGCTGCGCGTCCCGCATGGCTGCGCAGGATCTCCGACCACGGCGGTGAGGATAGCGCTGCCCGAGGAACTGACGGAGGCCAAGCCGCAGCCCAAGCCGGGCTGGGCGCTGGACGTCACCCGGATCGAAGCCCAGGGCGATGGCTCCGGCGAAAACGTTCACGCTGCGCGTGGCGGACATGACGATGCCGTCATCAAGGAGATCGCCTGGTCGGGCGGCAAGCTCGACGCCGCCTATTATGATGAGTTCGTGTTCCGGGCGAAGGTGGCGGAAGACATCGCAGTGGCGGCGATCTTTGTTCCGATCGTCCAGGAATGCGAGACCGGCGTCGAGCGCTGGATCGAGATCCCGCCCGCCGGTGGATCATCGGACGACGTCAAATTCCCGGCGCCGTCGATCAGGATCCTGCCCGGATCGTGAGCGGGTTCCATATTTGGATGTTGCGGGTTTCGGCGGCGATCTGCGCCGCCGTTTTTGCGTTGGCGCTGTCCGTCGCGGCAGCTTTCGCTCATGCCCAGTTGATCGGCGCAGAGCCCGCCGACGGAACGGTTCTCGCGACGGCGCCGGATCGGCTTACGCTCACCTTTTCAGAGCCCGCCCGGCCGCTTGTGGCGCGGTTGATCCATCCGAGCGGACGCGCCGAAATCCTCAAGGAGATCGGCGAGAAGGGTTCGGTGATCGTGCTGACGCTTCCGTCCGGCTTGGAAAACGGCACGCATGTCCTGTCGTGGCGCGTCGCCTCATCCGATGGTCATCCGATCGGCGGCGGCCTGGTATTCTCGATCGGCGCATCGAGCGCGGTGACGCCGGCTGCGATCGAGCAATCCGATATCTCCGTCCGGGTCGGGCTCTGGTCGGCGCGCTTCCTGCTGCTCGCCGGCCTGATCGTCGGTGTCGGCGGCGTGGCATTCAACGCCTTGATCGGCCGCTCCGACCCGGCGCCGGGAGCCCGCATCGTGACGGGCGCGCTGTTCGCAGGACTGATTGCCGCGCCGTTGCTGGTCGGCTTCCAAGGGCTCGATGCGCTGGGCGCGCCGTTTTCCGATGTGGCGACGGCTGATGTCTGGGAGGCCGGATTGTGGGCGACGAGCTATGGCCGTTCGACGCTGCTGGCGGCGACGGCGATCTTCCTGGCTTACGCAGCCGGGCAGGCAAGCAATGGCTCACACCTCGGAATCGGGCTCGCCGTCGCCGCGTTGCTTCTGGTTGGCGTGACGGTCGCCAGTGCAGGTCACGCCTCGACCGCATCACCGCGATACCTCACCATTCCGGCCGTGTTTCTCCATGCGGTGACGGTGGTGCTGTGGATTGGCGCCTTGGTTCCGCTTGGAGCGGTGCTCATCCGGGGTGGCGCGGCGCTGCCGATCGTCCTGCGGCGGTTTTCCCGTTTCATTCCCGCGATCGTGATAGTACTGGCACTGTCCGGCACGGCACTTGCCGTCATTCAGGTGCAGACGATCCCGGCGCTCTGGAACACCGACTATGGCCGGGTGCTTCTGGCCAAGCTCGCATTGGTCGCCGCGCTGCTGCTGCTCGCCGCGCTCAATCGCTTCTACCTGACCGTCCCCATACTCGCCGGCAGCGCAAGTGCGACGCTGCGCCTGACGCGGAGCGTCGGTGCGGAGATTGGTCTTGCGACAGCCGTCATCGCGGTGCTCGGCCTGTGGCGTTTCACGCCACCGCCGCGCGCGATCGCGGCAAACCCGGCTTTGTTCGAAGTCCAGGAAGTCAGCTCTGCGAAGGAGGGCGTCGGCGCCATCCTGTCGATCCGTCCGCCGATCGTTGGTCCGGTGAGGGTCGAGGTTGGCGATCTGCTTCTGGATGGAAAACCGTTCGAGCCGGTCGGCGTCAGTATCGATCTCGACAAGCCGTCCTACGGCATCGGCCCGTTCACGCGCGAAGCAAGCCCGGCAAGCGACGGAACCTACAGTGCCGATGGTTTCGTCCTGCCGCTGGACGGGTTTTGGATCGTTCGCGTCACCATCCTAGTGACGGATTTTCGTTCCGTGACACTCACGGATGTCTTCGATGTCCGGAAAGCACAGCAATGAACCGGCCGGCCGATTTCGAGGCTCCGCACGACATGCCCGGTATCGGCCGGAAAGGAGAATTCGACTCTCCGATCGGGAGAAAGTTCAGTACGTTATACCTAGTCTACTAAATTACTAGAAATTAGCCTGATGGAAGTCGGCCAGAGACGAAAAGGTCTTTCGGTCGCGCCTGTGGTCACAGCCAGGGAGTCCATCATGCCTCAAAAACGTCAGCTGAAACTCGGCTTCATGCTCCACGGCGTCGGCATGGGGTGGGGTGACTGGCGTCATCCCGACGCCGACCCGACAGCCAGCACGAATTTCGCCTACTACAGGAAGCAGGCTCAACTCGCCGAGGCCGCGAAGTTCGATTTCCTGTTCGTCGCCGACAGTGTCTTCATCACCGAAAAATCCAGCCCGCATTATCTCAACCGCTTCGAGCCGCTGACCATCTTGTCCGCACTGGCCGGCGCCACCTCCCATATCGGTCTCGTCGCCACGCTGACCGCCAGCTACAGCGAGCCCTTCAATGTCGCGCGCCAGTTCGCTTCTCTCGACCATATCAGCGGCGGCCGTGCCGGCTGGAACGTGGTGACGTCGTGGCTTGAGGGGAGCG
Organism: Mesorhizobium sp. M6A.T.Cr.TU.014.01.1.1; assembly: GCF_004022765.1. Classification (NCBI taxonomy): domain Bacteria; kingdom Pseudomonadati; phylum Pseudomonadota; class Alphaproteobacteria; order Hyphomicrobiales; family Phyllobacteriaceae; genus Mesorhizobium; species Mesorhizobium sp. M6A.T.Cr.TU.014.01.1.1. The sequence goes on along the minus strand of NZ_RZPG01000001.1, from coordinate 176,876 downwards.
CCGCCAATTTCAGCAAGGCTTCGCATCTTGCGCATGATACGCGCTACCGGCTCGCCGCCGAACACCTCGACGTCGTGCAGGGCCTGTGGGATTCCTGGGAGGACGACGCTCTCGTCCACGACAAGAAGAGTGGCGTATTCTTCGATCCGGCCAAGCTTCATGCCCTCAACCACAAGGGCGAGTTTTTTCAGGTCAAGGGTCCGCTCAACATAGCCCGTTCGGCGCAGGGCCAGCCGGTGATCTTCCAGGCCGGCGCTTCCGAGGACGGCAAGAATTTTGCCTCGAGCCGCGCCGACGCGATCTTTGTCCACCACGAAAACCTGGAGGAGGGCAAGGCCTATTATCGCGACACCAAGAAGCGGGCGGCCGGCTTCGGGCGCGATCCCGACAAGCTCCTCATCCTGCCAGGAATTCGCCCTGTGATCGGATCGACTGAGGAAGAGGCCGAGCGCAAATACCAGGATTTTGCCGGTCTGACCTCAATCGAGAACGCGCTGTCGATGCTCGGCCGTCCGTTCAACGACTACGATTTCCTGCAGCGCGACCTCGACGCGCCGTTCCCGGATGTGTCGGCCCATGGCGCAAACAGCAACCAGAGCACCTCGCGCAAGATTTTGGAGACTGCTGAGCGGGAAAACCTGACGCTTCGCCAAGTGGCGCTGCGTTTCGCGACGCCGCGCACGGAATTTGTCGGCACGCCGGAGCAGGTCGCTGACGCATTTGAGCGCTGGCTGGAGGAGCGCGGCTCCGACGGCTTCGTCTTCAATGTGTCGTTGCCGAGGGAATTCGAAGTCTTCGTCGAGGCCGTCGTCCCGATTTTGCAGAAGCGCGGCATCTACCGAACTGAATACGAAAGCGAGACGTTCCGCGGCAATCTCGGCATTCCGGTGCCGCCCAATCGCCATGCCGGGCGCCACGAAGCCGTCGCCGCCGAGTAACCTTTCCCGCGCTTTTCAACCGAAGCCCCTCTCACAAGCTGAAAGTGAACCTCCTATGAAAACGCTCAATCGACGTACATTCGGTCTCCTTCTCGGCGGACTCGCTGCCGTCGTCGTATTCGGTTCCGAGCCCTCAGCTCTGGCAGCCGAAGACCTCAGCAAGGTCGTTCTGCGCGTTGGCGACCAGACCGGTGCGACCAAGGCTAAATTCGAGGCGGCCGGCTTGCTCGCCGACATCCCCTATCAGATCGAGTGGTCGGTCTATCCGGCCGCCGTCAATCTGCATGAGGCGTTGAAGGCGGATGCAATCGACATTGGCCAGGCCGCCGATTCTCCGACTGTCAGCGCCATCGCCGGAGGCTCGAAGATCAAGGTCGTCGCCAACTATTCGAATGGCGGCCTTGGCAGTTCGCTGATCGTTCCGGCGAGCAGCCCGATCCGGACCATCGAGGATCTCAAGGGCAAGACCATCTCGCCGACGACGCGCGGCAGCGTCGCCCACTATCTCGTGCTCGGGGTCCTGAAGAAAGCAGGACTCACCCAGGATGATGTGAAGCTCGCCTTCCTCAATCCTTCCGACGCCAGTGCCGCCTTCCAGGCGGGAAGCATTGACGCCTGGGGGACCTGGGGTATCTACAAGGCGCGCTCGATCGGCACGTTGAAGGCAACCGTGCTGATCGATGGTCCCGGCATCAACACCGGCAACTTCGTACTGAGCGCCACCGACAATGCGTTGGCCGATCCTGGCAAGGTTGCCGCGATCGCAGACTTCTCCGACCGCATCGAGCGCGCATTCGACTGGTCGAAAAAGAACAAAGATGCCTATCTCGACTTCTATGCCGTCTTCACCAAGCAGGACAAGGCGACCATAGAGGGCCTCTACCCGGATGAAGCCGCCTATGTGAGGCAGCCGACCGACGACGCCTTCGCCGCGTCCCTTCAGAACGTCTTCGATACCTGGAAGGAAGCCGGCGTACTGAGCGGCAACCTCAAGCTTGCCGACTATGTCTATCGCGGCTTGCCGACGAACTGAACGCGGTCCGAAAGGAACAGGTCGATGAGTTCGATCGCCACGATCACCATCGCGCCGGGCGCCGTCGAGAGGCGGCCGGCGGACCAGACGGCCAAGCCGGACGGTCTGTTGGCACGGCAGCGCATCGAGCCGGTATCGACCGCCAGGCATAGGGTGCCACGTTGGCTGCGGCGCTTGTCGGGTCCGGTTCTCCTCGTTCTGCTATGGCATGTCGCGTCGCAAACCGGCGTGCTGCCAAGCGAGGTGCTTGCCGGTCCGACAACCGTGATCGGCAGCGCCGCCAAGCTCATCGACAACGGCGAACTGCAGGATGCGATGCTGATCTCGCTCAGCCGCGCACTGGCGGGTCTGGCGATCGGCGGTTCCATCGGCGTGACGCTGGCCGTCGTCGCCGGCCTGTTTCGGCTCGGCGAGGATATGGTCGACGCCACGATGCAGATGCTGCGCATGGTGCCGGCCGTGGCGTTGATACCGCTGCTGATCATCTGGTTCGGCATCGGCGAGGCGCCGAAGATCGCGCTGATCGCGCTCGGCACGGCCTTTCCGCTCTACCTCAACGTCTATGCCGGCATCCGCAACGTCGATTCAACGCTGATCGAGGCGGGGCGGACTCTTGATCTCTCCCGGGCAGCCATGATCCGACACGTCGTGCTGCCAGGAGCGCTGCCGAGCGCGCTGGTCGGCCTGCGCTACTCGCTCGGCATCGCCTGGCTGGCACTGGTCTTCGGCGAGCAGATCAATGCTACCGCCGGCATCGGCTATCTGATGGCCACTGCGCGGGAGATGTTCCAGACCGATGTCATCGTCGTATGCCTCGTCGTCTATGCCCTGCTCGGCCTCGGCGTCGATTTCACCGTTCGCACTCTCGAAAGGGTATTCCTCGCATGGCGGCCAGCCTTCAGCGGAACTTGAACGTGGGCGAGGCGGTCGCGCCTCCGCCCACCCCGAAACGGTCGAAAGCCCCTCTGCCCGCGGTCAGGGTTCGCGGCCTCACGCGCCGCTTTGGCGAGCGCGAGGTGTTGAAGAGCCTCGACGTCGACATCGCGCCTGGCGAGTTTGTGGCACTGCTCGGCGCCAGCGGCTGCGGCAAGAGCACGCTTTTGCGCATCCTCGCCGATCTCGATCGCGAAATCGTCGGTGAGGTGGAAGTGCCAGTGCGCCGCGCTGTCGCCTTTCAGGCGCCGCGCCTGATGCCGTGGAAGAAGGTGTGGCGCAACGTCGTGCTCGGCCTGCCAGGAAGGCCTGACAGGGCGCGCGCGCTGGCCGCGCTCGACGAGGTCGGCATCGGCCACCGGGCCGACGTGTGGCCGAAGGTGCTGTCCGGCGGCGAGGCGCAGCGAACCTCGCTGGCGCGGGCGCTGGTGCGCGAACCCGACTTGCTGCTTCTCGACGAACCCTTTGCCGCGCTCGATGCGCTGACCCGCATCAAGGCGCAGGACCTAGTCGGCGAGCTCTGGCAGCGGCATGGCTGCGCCATTCTCCTGGTTACCCACGACGTGGAGGAGGCAGTGCTTCTCGCTGACCGGGTCCTTGTCATGAAGGACGGGGTCATCGCGCATGAGGAACGCATCGACCTGGAGCGTCCGCGCGACGTCGCCGATCCGGTTTTCGCCAGGATACGCGGCAGCCTTCTCGACTGGCTGGGTGTGCGCCATGGCACTCACGGCAATGCCTGAGGGTCTTGGACGATGAGCAGATCGAGCGGAGAGACTCTCGAACTGTCCGCCGACGTGCTGATCATCGGCGGCGGGCTTGCCGGAACCTGGGCTGCTTCGGCGGCGCGGCGCGCCGGTGCTTCCGTCATCCTCGCCGACAAGGGCTATTGCGGCACCAGCGGCGTCACCGCAACTGCGGGGCCAGGCCATTGGTGGATACCGCCGCACCCTTCCGAATTGCGCGAGACGGCCATTCGTAACAGGAGAAAGACAGGAGCGGGCCTCAACGATCCGGAATGGATGGCGCGCATCCTGTCGCTTACTTGGGAGAGCCTTCCGACGCTCGATGGCTTCTATAAGTTCTCCACGGATGAGAACGGCGTGAAGCAGCATCGCGCCCTGCGCGGCCCGGAATATATGCGCGCCTTGCGCAAGCTGGTCGACAGCCTCGGCGTCACCGTTCTCGATCACAGCCCGGCCCTGGAGTTGCTGCAGCGGTCCGACGGGTCGGTGTCTGGCGCGCGCGGCATCAGGCGGCAGGCGGGTGGCGACTGGCAGGTGAACGCCGGCGCGGTCGTGCTCGCTACGGGCGGTACCTCGTTCCTGTCGCGCCTGCTCGGCTCGCACACCAACACCGGCGATGGTTATCTCTTGGCGGCGGAGGCTGGCGCCGAGCTCTCAGGCATGGAGTTCACTACCTATTATACCGTCGCACCGGTGCGCTCGACCATGACGCGCTCCATGTCCTACGCCTTCGCCACCTATTACGACGCGGACGGCGCGGTCATCGCGATGCCGCCGGGGCCTGAAACGACGCGCCCGCTGGCCAGGGCCATGCTCAAGGGGCGCGTCTTTTGCGACCTCGCCCGCACGCCGGAGGACATCCGTGCGCGCGTGCCGACGATTTCGCCGAACTTCATGCTGCCGTTCCGGCGCTGGGGCATCGATCCGTACAAGGGTCGCTTCGAGGTGACGCTGCACGGCGAAGGCACAGTCCGTGGCATCGGCGGCCTGCGGGTCGTTGGCGATGATTGCCAGACCTCGGTTCCCGGTCTCTATGCGGCAGGCGACGCGGCGACGCGCGAACTTGTGGCCGGTGCTATTTCGGGCGGCGGCAACATCAATTCGGCCTGGGCGGTTTCGTCCGGCCAATGGGCCGGAGCGGGAGCGGCACGCCATGCCGCCGCCAACGGCTCTCAGTCCGGCGGGCGCGCCATCGGGCAAGCTGGCCTCCGTCCGGCCTCCGCGCGACGCGACGTCGATCTCGGTACGACACTGTCCACCATCCAGGGCGAGATGCTGGCCTACGACAAGAACATCTTCCGCAGCGGCGAAACATTGAAACGTTCGGCCGAAATTCTTGACGACGCTTGGGCGGAATTCGATGCACATGCCCAAGGCGCTGGCGACGCGCTCTTGAGGACACGTGAAACCGCGGCGATGCTGGCGACGGCACGCTGGTGCGCCGCGTCCGCCTTGGCCCGCGAGGAAAGTCGCGGCATGCACCAGCGCGATGACAGGCCGGAAATGGACCCCCGCTTCAACCGACGCATTCTCGTCGGCGGGCTGGACAAGGTCTGGACGGCGTCGGACTACGGCCATGCACTGGAACTTGCATCATGATCGAACTCGTCATCGCCGAGCGTTGTACGGGCTGCAACGCTTGCGTCGAAATCTGCCCGACCAACGTGCTTGAAGCGATTTCCGGCGATGTGCCGCGCATCGCTCGGCAAGAGGACTGCCAGACCTGCTTTATGTGCGAGCTCTATTGCCGGGCAGACGCGATCTATGTCGCGCCCGACTGCGAAAACCCGACGCCGGTCGACAAGAACGCAATCCTTGCCTCCGGCCTGCTCGGCGAGTTCCGCCGCAATCATGGCTGGGACGAATGGGCGGACGATCCTCGCTATCCCAACGAGCACTGGCGGATGGAGAGCGTCTTCCTGCGCGCGAGGGATATGGCGATCGCCGAAGCGGCGACGAAACGCGTGGAAGGAGGCTAGCTGTCAGGCAGTGAAGATAGCGACACGCGGCATCCTCGGTGGCCGGCACTCGGTCACTTTCTCCGGGACCTCATTTCCATGACACAGAAACGGCAGTTGCGATTAGGCGCGTTCATGCGCCCCGTCAGTCTCCATACGGGTGCCTGGCGCTTCCCCGGCGCCTTCCCAGATGCGAACTTCAACTTCGCTCACCTGAAGCGTTTCGCGCAAACGCTTGAAGCCGCCAAGTTCGACGCGTTCTTCATGGCGGATCATCTAGCCGTGCTCAACATGCCGGTCGAAGCCCTGAAACGGAGCCACACCGTCACCTCGTTCGAGCCATTCACGTTGCTGTCAGCGTTAGCGGCGGTCACCGACCACATCGGGCTGGTCGCCACCGCCTCGACGACCTTCGATGCGCCCTACCATGTCGCCCGACGCTTTGCGTCGCTGGACCACATCAGCGGCGGACGGGCTGGCTGGAACATCGTGACGACGTCGAATCCTGACGCCGCGCTAAATTTCGGGCTGGATGATCACGTCGAGCACGGCGAACGCTATCGCCGCGCCCGCGAGTTCTACGACGTCGTGACCGGTCTCTGGGACAGTTTCGCGGACGACGCATTCGTTCGCGATCAGCAAACCGGGCTCTATTTCGATCCGGCTAGATTGCATGTCCTCAACCACAAAGGGCCGCAACTGTCGGTGCGCGGGCCGCTGAACATCGCCCGGCCGCCCCAAGGCTGGCCGGTGATCGTCCAGGCGGGCGCATCGGAGGCGGGACGGCAGTTTGCCGCCGAGACGGCCGAGGTCATATTCGCGGCCCATGCCGATCTCTCGGCCGGGCAGCGCTTCTTCGCGGATGTGAAGGGACGTGCCGAAAAACTCGGGAGATCACGCGACGACATCAAGATCCTGCCCGGCGCGTTCGTGATCGTGGGCGACACCGTCGAGGAAGCCTGTGCCAAGCGCGCCACGCTCGATAGCCTGGTCTATTATGAAAGCGGCATCGCTTCGCTGTCCATCGCGCTCGGTCATGACGCGTCAGGCTTCGTTCCGGACCAGCCTCTGCCGGACATTCCCGAAACCAACGCGAGCAAGAGCGGTCGCGAGCGTGTCATCGAGCTGGCTCGAGCCGAGAATCTGACGGTCCGGCAGTTGGCGCAACGGCTGGGCGGTTATTCTGGCCTTGCCTTCGTGGGGACCGCCAAGACTATCGCCGATGAGATGGAAGAATGGCTTTTCAGCGACGGCTCCGACGGCTTCAACGTCATGTTCCCCCATCTTCCTGCCGGCCTTGACGACTTCATCGAAAAGGTGGTGCCGGAATTGCAACGGCGCGGGCTGTTCCGACGCGAATATGAGGGGTCGACGCTCCGCGAAAATCTCGGTCTGGCGCGTCCCAGGAACCGGTTTTTCGACTAGCCGTCAGGTTGAAGACGCGCGCTCGACGCCGCGTCGGCGGGAGATCAGGAGAGAGCTCGCATCGTCGATCGCCTGTTCGCCTCGCTTGCGAATGGCCTCAGAGGCAAGCGCACCATCCAGAAAGTCCTTGTCCGTCGCGTAGACGGCGGTCGGCAAGACGAGCGCCTCGAAGAAGGCAAAGAGCGGTCTTAGCTGGTGCTCGACCATCAGCGCGTGCCGCTCGCCGCCACCGGTCGCGGTCAGAAGCACGGGCTTGCCGCGCAGCACAGCCGGATCGACAAGGTCGAAGAAATGCTTGAACAGGCCGGTGTAGCTGCCCTTGTAGATCGGCGAGCCGACAACGAGCACTTCGGCCGTGACGACCGCGTCGAGCACCTTTCGGCCTGTGTCGTCGAGGTCGCGCGCCCAACGTGCCGTCCCGAGCGAGGTACCGACATCGTCCAGATCAAAGGTCACCGCCGCAAGACCGTGCCGATGCGCAATCTCTCTGACGAAATGCTCGACGAAACCGCGCGTCTTGGAACGGCCGTGTGAGATTGCCTGAGAAGCCGACGACGGTGGGGTTTGTCATGTCGGTCACGGGGTTTGCAGGTCCACTACGACCGGGCAGCTTTCGTCCGTCGCCCAGTCCGCGAAGCTCAGATAGTAGGCGCGGACAAGCCCATAATGAAGGACAGGAAGTCGTTGCAGGCATGAGCCGCGCCGACGCCGTTCAGCGTAATAACGCTCGGCGCGGCGACCTCTTCGTCATCTGCGTAGCGCTGCCGCTTGCGTTCCCCATGCGTCTTCGCTTCATCGGCAAGCTTCCCAGGATTGATCAACTGGTTGCACCATACGCAAACGCGTATTTTCATATTTTATACGCCTTCGCGTATATCAAAATTTTAAACGCGAACGCGTATATGGCAGTTTATACGCCCTCGCGTATATTGATGTGTGGAGGACTGCTATGACCGATCAGATCGCCCGCACAGAAAAACAGCTCGGCGCCATCCTGCGCCGCGCTCGAAAACAGGCACGGCTGAGCCAGGGGGCTCTAGGCGAACAAATCCATCTGCGCCAGGGCACTGTCTCACGTCTGGAAGCCGGAGAGCCCGCTGTCCAGCTGCGCACTTTAATGGAAGCGCTTTCGGCTCTGAACCTTGAACTGGTCGTCCGGCCACGCACCCAAGGCAGTGCCGCCGATATCGAGGACCTGTTCTGATGGCACGGAAACGCGCTCACGCTCCTCTCAATGTCTTTCTGAACAGCCGCCATGTCGGCGTCCTGCGCCGTGCGGCGACAGGTGCTATCGACTTCCAGTACGGACGCGACTGGCTGAACTGGCGCGGCACATTCCCAGTGTCACTGTCGCTGCCCTTGCGCGAGGATCGGTATATTGGCACCCCCGTCATCAATGTGTTCGACAACCTGTTGCCTGACAGCGACCTCATCCGAAAGCGCGTCGCCGAACGCGTTGGCGCAGACGGCACAGACGCCTTCAGCCTGCTGACGGCCCTCGGTCATGATTGCGTCGGCGCACTCCAGTTTCTGCCAGATGGCGTCGAGCCCGGGACCGCCGGCGACACCGACGGCAAACCGATCACTGACGACGAGATTGCCGACATTATCAAGAACCTCGCGGCAGCACCCCTCGGCATGGGCGAAGACGAAGATTTCCGAATCTCGATCCCCGGCGCTCAGGAAAAAACCGCGCTGCTGCGTAAGGACGGCCAATGGTTCAAGCCGACAGGAACGACGGCAACCACCCACATCCTCAAACCGCAGATTGGGCAGCTTCCCAATGGCATCGACCTCTCCAACAGCGTCGAGAACGAATATCTATGCCTCAGACTGCTGCATTCGTTTGGTATCCCAACACCCCCCGTTGAAATCGCCGATTTCGGGGAACGCCGCACACTGATCGTCGAACGCTTCGATCGCCTTTGGGCAAGAGATGGGCGACTGCTGCGACTGCCGCAGGAAGACATCTGCCAGGCGCTATCGACCCCGCCGACAAAAAAGTACCAGTCTGATGGTGGTCCCGGTATGCGCGAGATCATCAATCTGCTCAAAGGCAGCGACACGCCTGATGCCGACATCACGACGTTCATGCGTGCGAGCATCATATTCTGGCTGCTCGGCGCGACCGATGGGCATGCAAAAAATTTCAGCATTTTCCTCGGTCCCGGCGGGCGCTATCGCATGACACCGCTGTACGATGTGCTGACAGCGCAGCCGAGCCTCGACCAGAGCCAAATTCAACGCAAGAAATTCAAACTTGCGATGTCCGTCGGAACAAATCGCCACTATGCCATCAGTGACATCGTGCCACGACATTTCATGCAGACGGCAGATATCGCTGGTGTCGGCACTCCGGCGATGCGGGCGATTTTTGAAGACATTGAAGCCAATGCCGATCGGCAAGTACAAGCTGTTGTCGGGTCGCTGCCCGGTAGCTTCCCCGATCAGCTTGTGACCTCGACCGTGGCGGCCATCAAGCACCGCAGCCAGCTCGTAGCAAATTCTCTGGAGGCTTCTCATGTCTGAGTTGGGGCAACGCCCGCGCATAGCAATCCTTGGCTGGGGCTCTCTGATCTGGGACAAGCGCCCCGAATTCGATGAAAAACATGCCCCTGGGAAGATGATGGCCCGGCACTTAAACTGGAATTCTCGCGTATTTCCGATACCCGAAAAGGGGCTCTGACCCTGGTGATCGACACTGACTACGGTCAGGAGTGCATCGTCCAATATGCGCTTAGTACCCGCACAAACCCGGCCGATGCCGTCGCTGATCTGCGCTGCCGCGAAGGCACTGTCATCTGAGCTAAAGCAGACCGGCAGCTATTCGTTGTCGTGCCGTCGCCCCGCTCCTTTGAGGCGACGGACGGCTTCAAACGAAGCAGGCATGGAGCGACCGGCGCCGGCAGCGCCGAGGAGTTTACTGCGGCTTTGTCGCGCAGATCGCGAAGCGGTGTTGGGTGGCGCGTTCGATCGCCTTGGGCCAACTCATCTGTCGAGCCTGAGCGCGATGGATCGCGCCCAGTTTCCAGTCGACGGCGGTCTGATCGAACCCGGCTTCGGCCAGCAAGCGCACTATCTCTCCCGCCCGTGCGCCGCCTGAGAAATAGACGCGGGCAAGAATGTGTTTGTGGCGTCTGGCCATGGCGGTGCACTCATTGTCCGCGACCCGCGACTTGCCGGTTGTGAGCTTCTCCCAAACTTCCCGCAAGCCCATCGCCCAGTTGCGGCTGACAAAATCCCCGTCGATGACCAGCAACTTGCCGCCGGGCCTCAGCAGCGAGAACCATTCGGCAAAGGCCGCCTTCGGATCCAGCAGCGTCCAGACGAGATGACGGGTGACGATGACATCGTAGCTCGCCTTGTCCTCGAGCGTCCGTTCGGCATCCCTCACGATGAAGCGGATATCGGCGCCGCGGCTTTGTGCCTTGGCGCGCGCCTTGGCGAGCATGGCTTCCGACCAGTCGAGGCCTGTCACCACAAAGCCGAGATCGTGCATCAGATGCGAGATAACGCCTGTCCCACAGGCGAGATCCAGAGACGCCCGCCCGGCGCCTTGCCCAAGGTGCCTGCTTATGAGCGCATGCCAGGCAGCGCGCTCGCGCTCGGAAAAAATCTCGTGGCCGACCTGCAGGTCGAACGTCTCGGCGCGGTCGGACCAGTAGTCCCGAATTTCGTCGCGCAGCGTATAGTTTGCGTGAGCCGTCATTGCCCGAAACGCTCTCCCCAAAGCCGTACATTGGAATTGCTCTAAAAGATAATTCTTGATTACACAACTCATGTTTTCTAAGCCGTGGCGGCAAACTAAATCACGAGAGCACAATGATTTTGAAGTCGATATTTGCGGCCGCGGTCGCCCTCGCGGCCTTCATGCCGCTTACCCTCGGCGCGCGCGCCGAAACCGTCACCGACATTAGTGGCCGCAAGGTCGAGGTGAAGACGCCGGTCGAGAAGGTCATCCTCGGCGAAGGCCGGCAGATCTACCTGATTGCCGCGCTCGATACCGACAATCCCTTCAAGCGGATCGTCGGCTGGCGCGAGGATTTCTCGCAGGCCGATCCCGACAATTACGCTGTCTATCTGGAAAAATTCCCCTCGATGGCCACGATCCCGACCTTTGGCGGTTTCAAGGACGGCACCTTCGACATCGAGCAGGCCATCGCGCTTCAGCCGGACGTGATGATCATGAATATCGAGTCCAAGCAGGCAACCGAAGACGCGCAATACATCGAAAAGCTCGCCGCCGTCGGCATCCCGGTGGTCTATGTCGATTTCCGCGAGCATCCCTTCATCAACACTGAGCCGAGCATGCGCCTCTTCGGCAAGCTCTTTGGCCAGGAGGAGCGGGCCGAGGCGTTCATCGCCTACCGCGCGGCCCAGATCGCGCGGGTCACCGATGTTATCGCAAAGAATGATCCCAAGCGCCCGACCGTCTTCATCGAGCGCGCCGGAGGCTATTCCGACGATTGCTGCATGAGCTTCGGCAACGACAATTTCGGCAAGTTCGTGGAGATGGCCGGCGGCCAGAATATCGCGGCGGACCTGATCCCGGGCACGTTTGGCGCGCTCAACCCCGAACAGATCATCGCAAGCGATCCCGACCAGGTGATTGTGACGGGCGGTAACTGGGAGGCGTATGTGCCAGGCGGCAAATGGGTCGGCGTCGGTCCCGGCGCGGACGAGGCGGAAGCACTGAAGAAGCTTAAGGGTCTAACAGAACGGCCCGCGCTAACCGGCGTGAAGGCGGTGGAAAACGATCAAGTCCACGCCATCTGGCACCAGTTCTACAACAGCCCCTATCAGTTCGTCGCCATCCAGCAGATGGCCAAGTGGCTGCACCCTGACCTGTTCGCCGATCTGGACGCCGAGGCCACCTTCAAGGAGTTGCACGAGAAGTTCCTGCCGGTCGAGTACAGGCCTGGCCATTGGGTCTCGCTCTCCAATGAGCAGTGAACCAGCGGCATTATCGGCCAAGGAAGGGCGCGGCCTCTACCGCGCCCTCGTCCTGTGCAAGCAGCTTATCCTCGCAGGTCTCGTCTTGGCGCTGCTCATGAGCCTTTGCATCGACCTCGCCCTCGGCCCTGCCAGCTACAGCCTCGACCAGGTGGTGCTCGCCCTCGTTTCTCCGGGCAGCGTGCCGCTTCAGGTGCGAGTGGTGCTGTGGGAAATCCGGCTTCCCATCGCGCTGATGGCGGTGGTCGTGGGCGCAGCACTGTCGGTCGCCGGCGCTCAGATGCAGACCATCCTCAACAATCCGCTCGCCAGCCCGTTCACGCTGGGCATTTCGGCGGCAGCCAGCTTCGGTGCAGCACTCGCGCTCGCCTTCGGCGTCGCGCTCATCCCTGCTGCGATCGAATATGTCGTGCCGCTCAACGCCTTCGTGGTTGCGATGCTGACCGCGCTCGTCATCCACCTGCTGAGTCTCAAGCGCGGCGTGACCGTCGAAACCATCGTGCTTCTTGGCATCGCGCTCGTCTTCACCTTCAATGCGCTGCTGTCGCTCGTCCAGTATCTTTCCTCAGAGCAGGCGCTCGCCGCGGTCGTGTTCTGGACGATGGGAAGCCTCACCAAGGCCACCTGGCCCAAGCTCATTGTCACCAGCCTCATCCTTCTCGCAACGCTTCCGATATTCGCGCGCCGCGCCTGGGCGCTGACGGCGCTGCGGCTAGGCGAAGACAAGGCCGCGAGTTTTGGCGTCAAGGTCGCACGGCTGAGGCTCGAAACCATGATGATGGTGAGCCTGCTCGCCGCCATTCCCGTCGCCTTTGTCGGCACGATCGGCTTCATCGGGTTGGTCGGCCCGCACATCGCCCGCATGCTGATTGGAGAAGATCAGCGCTTTTTCCTCCCCGCTTCCGCGCTTGCTGGCGCCCTCATCCTCTCGGCGAGCTCGGTTGCCAGCAAATCGCTCATTCCAGGCACGATCTTTCCGATCGGCATCGTCACCTCGCTTGTCGGCATTCCCTTCTTCATCTCGCTGATCCTCTCGAATGTGAGGCGCTCATGGTAACGATCAGGCTCGATGGTCTTGGAGCGTTTCACGGGGCGCGGCTCGTCCTTTCGGACGTTTCAACTCCCACTTTTCGGGGTGGCGAGGTGGTTGCCGTCATTGGGCCCAACGCAGCGGGCAAGTCGACGCTTTTCAAGCGCATCGCAGGACTTTTGAAGGGCCCGGGCCGCGTCTGCCTCGAGGGGGCGGCGAAGGGACCGGACGGCATCTGCTACATGCCCCAGGATACGGCAGCCAACGCGGTGCTGACCGTCTATGAATCGATCCTGCTCGCCCGCAAGCAGGGCTCGGCCTGGTCGGTCGGTGACGGCGACCTCGCGCTCATAGACAGTATCCTGGCCGCGCTCAGCATCTCGGATATTGCCTTGCGCAATGTCGGAGAACTGAGCGGGGGGCAAAGGCAGGTGGTAAGTATCGCCCAGACCCTCGCCCGCGAACCTGAAATCCTGCTGATGGACGAGCCGACGTCCGCGCTCGACTTGCACCGGCAGGTCGAGGTGCTGAGCTTCATGCGCGGGCTTGCGCGCAAGCACGGGATTGCCGTGCTGATCGCAATTCACGACCTCAATCAGGCCCTGCGCTTCGCCGACAAATGCATCGTCATCGCCGAGGGCCGGATGATCGCCTGCGGTACGCCGGAAGAGGTCGTTACGCCGGCGCTCTTGCGTGACGTTTATCGCGTCGACGCGCGGGTCGAGCGATGCTCGCGTGGCATCGGTCATGTCATGGTGGATGGCGTTGCGGATGAAACGGCAGCGGCTGCGTCGATAGCAGCTTAGCCATCAAACTTTAGGGTTGAAGTCGAATCGCCGAAGCGGAAGGCTGTGATCGGCATTCCGATTGCCGCAACTAGACTAGAGATGATTTGCTTCGAGCGACTGGATGAGCGCGGCGATGTAGCCGTAGCAGAAGGCGAATGCGACGCCTGTGGGGTCGCGGCCGCTGATCCCTGGGACATGGTCCGGCATGACCATATATTTGTAACCAACGTCGCGGTAGACCTTCAGCGAGCGCACCATATCCATGTCGCCTTCATCCGGGAAGGTTTCCATGAATGAAAGCTTGCCCCCCCTGATGTTGCGGAAGTGCAGGTTGAAGATCTTATCGCGGGTGCCGAACCACCGAATGATGTCGTCGATCTCCTCGCGCGGATTGTCGAGCATCTCGCCGATCGTACCCTGGCAGAAATTCAGGCCGTGATAAGGGTTCTCGCGCATCTGCACGAACTTCTTGAGGCCATCGACAGTGCCGAGCACGCGGGTAACACCCTTGTAGCCGGGCGGCGTGTACGGATCGTGGGGGTGGCAGGCGAGGCGGACATGATTGCTCTCCGCCACCGGCACGACGCGCTCCAGGAAATAGTCGATGCGCTCCCAGTTCTCGTCTTCAGAAAGTACACCAGCGGCGCCGGGAGCGACCTGCTGATCGGTCTTTTCCCAGCGGAACGCTTCGTTTAACGAGCCGCCGCGGCCGTGTTCGAATTCAGTGCGAGGAATGCCGATCAGGTTCAAATTGTATTTGGCTGCCGGGATGCCGACCTTTGCGCAATTCTCGATCATCCTGCAGACCGCATCGATCTGGCAGTCACGATCGGCGCCGGCAAGAAGGATGTCGGGATAAGAGGCCTTCTCCACCGGCTGGGAGGGGAGCGGAAGCTGGATCATGTCAAGCACGAGCCCGAAGCTCTCTACATGATCGCGATGACGCTCCAGGTCGTCAAACGTCCAACTCGACGGCGCTCCGGGCGGGTCCGCCGAGATGTGCGTCACACCGAGTTGGGCAAAGATCCTATAATCGTCATCGTCGCGCGCGTTAATTTGAGTTCCCAGATACACCAACAGCCTCCCAAAATTGGAGAAAGTCATATGACATAATATGACTTTAACAGGTTGTCGAGAGACTATTGTTGCTCGGCCATCATCCGGTAGCGTCGCTGGCTGGCCATGATATGATCGCGCATTGCCTGTCGCGCCCGATCCGGATCCTGCTCGGCAATGGCGGCAAGGATTGCGCCGTGTTCGGCATGAACCTTGGCAAGGTAGGTCTTGTCCGTTGCTTCCGGTAGAGTAGGAAATTGACCTCGCGGGATCGCGCGAGAGCCAAACTGGCGGAACACGTCCACATAGATTCGGTTGTTCGTGGCGACTGCGATGGCCATGTGGAAGTCATAGTCTGCATCGATTGTCGGGAGACCTTCCTCGATTAGTTGCGCCATTCGTCGGTTTGCGAGGCGGATCGCGCTCTCCTGTTCAGCCGTCCGGCGATAGGCAGCTATCGCGGCCGCTTCGCCCTCCGTTGCCAGTCGAAACTCCAGCAATTCCAGGGTTGCGGGTATGTTGTTGATTTCGGTGGGAGTGAGTTTGAAGCTGTGATGGGCCTGTGGATTGCTAACGAAGACGCCTTTGCCCTGGATGGGTTTGACATAGCCAGCTGCGCGCAGATCCGCGATCGCCTCGCGAACCACGGTGCGGCTTACCCCGAACGTCGCCTCCAGTTGTGGCTCGGTGGGCAGTTGGTCCCCATGCTTCAGTCTTCCCGTCTCGATTTCCTCGCGCAGGTGATCGATTACCTGTTGTGCCAGTCTTTGTCGTGCCGGTCTCATTCCCGCCCTCGCTTCACATTTTCGACTGGAGAGGCTGCGCACCTCTTGCTACCGGTTGCCAAGCCCACCAGATCATATTACGACATACGAACGACATATGATGCTGCCAATGATATCTTAAGGAGGAAGAAGATCAATGAAGCATTTTTGCACTCGAGTGCTGATCAGCGGTGCCATCCGCGTAGTGACCTTGGCCTCTCCGGTCGCCTTTGCCGAGACGCCGGACGACCAGCTCGTCATCGCGACCTCGCTTGCGCAGGTGCTATCGCTCGATCCGCATCAGGCAACGGAAGCCAAAGCCAACGAGATCATGGCCAACCTCTATGATCGGCTAGTTTCCACGGATGCTTCAGGCAAAATTTCACCGCAGCTCGCGCAGAGCTGGGACATCGACGACAGGGGCATCACCTTCCATCTGCGCGAAACAGAGTTCGCCTCCGGCAATCCCGTGACCTCCGCGGACGTCGTCTATTCGCTGACGCGTCTGCTGAAACTCGACCAGGCTGCTGCCGCAAACCTCAAGCGTGTCGGCTACAATGCTGACAATGTCGAAACTCTCGTGACGGCTCCGGACGAAAAGACCGTCCGCATCGAGCTGTCGGGCGAGGTAACCTCCGAGCTGCTGCTCTACAGGCTTGCCATGGTAATCGCCTCGGTCGTCGACAGTGAACAGGTGAAGAGCAATGAGTCCAACGGTGACTGGGGCAATGCCTGGCTAAGGACGAATTCTGCCGGCTCCGGTCCGTTCACGCTGAGCCGTTGGACGCCCAACGAGATCGTGATTCTTGAAGCCAATGAGGGCTATGTGGGCGGCGAACCGGAAATGCGGCGCGTCGTGGTGCGCCATGTCCCAGAAAGCCAGGTAGAGCGGCTGATGCTCGAGCGCGGCGACGTGGATATTGCGAGCGCCCTTACGGCTTCGGATCTCGCCACGTTCACCGACAAGGAAGGATTTGAAATCCAGCGCATTCCTACTGGCGGTTTTTATGTCCTTTCAATGAATGCCGGCAAGGAACCCCTTTCCAACCCGAAGGTGCGCGAAGCGATCGCCTACGGCATCGACTACAAGGGCATGGAAAAGGCCATTATGGGCCCATATGGCCGGGCCCGCACGGTGCCAGTGCCCGAAAACTTTGAGTATGCGATCCCGAGCCCGGACTGGCACTTGGATGTGACAAAGGCGAAGTCTCTCTTGGCCGAGGCTGGGTATGAAAATGGCTTCACGCTGACGCTGAAGACCATCTCCCAGACGCCGCGGATCGATCTTGCCACCGCCATCCAGGCTTCGCTGGGCGAGATCGGCATCACCCTGAATATCCAGCAAGGCAACGGCTCCGAAATCATCGCTGCTCACCGCGCCCGTAACTTCGATCTGCTTATCCCTCAGACCGGCGCTTACATGCAGAACGTGCTTGGCTCGATGGAGCAGTTCTCCAGCAATCCCGACAATTCGCGCGAAGCCAACAATGCCGGCAATTTCGTCTGGCGGTCGGCCTGGGACATTCCTGAACTGACGGCCCTGACGGCAAAGGCGTCACTCGAGCCCGACGCCAAGAAGCGCGGAGAGATCTATGTTCAGATGCAGGATATGTTCGTGGCGCAGAAGCCGGCCGTTCTGCCGCTGTTCGAGCGCTTCGAACCCATTGTCGTCAGCACGCGTGTGCAGAACTATGTCGGGCATCCCAGTCAGACGACACGTCTTGAGGGCGTGAAAAAGACCGAAGCCGAATAAAGCAGCACAGGCGTTCGATCATGAAGGAACTTTCTCTAGGGGGATTGGCGCGACGGCTCCTGCAACTCGTTGTCAGCTTGTTCATCTTGCTGTGCGTGACCTTTGTGATCGGGCGCGTCATGCCCACCGACCCGGTCGGCGCCATTGTCGGCGAGCTCGCCGATCCCGCGGCTTATCAGGCGATGCGGGTGAAGTTGGGCCTGGATCTGCCGCTGTACCAGCAGTTCTTCATCTACCTGCAAGGGCTGGTGCAGGGCGACTTCGGGACGGCGATCCTCACGGGTAACGCCGTGTCCCGCGATCTTTCGCAAGCTTTTCCCGCAACGCTCGAACTGGCGACCCTTGCCATTATCATCTCGATGCTCGTCGGCGTGCCGCTCGGCCTCGCCGCCGCACTATTTCGCGATACCTTTATCGACAAGTTCGCCCGGGTCTTCGCGCTGATCGGCCACTCGATCCCGGTTTTCTGGTTCGGCATCGTCGGACTGGTAGTGTTTTACGCCTGGCTGTCCTGGGTTGGCGGGCCAGGCAGAGTGGATGTCTTCTACGAAGGGATCATCGAGCCAACCACTGGATTGATGCTCGTCGACAGCCTCTTGGAAGGCGAGCCGGATATCTTCTGGAATGCGCTATCCCACATCATCCTGCCTGCAACCATCCTGGCCTACATGGCTATGGCCTACATCACTCGCATGACCCGCAGCTTTACGTTGGAGCAGCTTAATCAGGACTATGTGATCGCGGCGCGCGCCAAGGGCGTCGGTCCGGCGCGAACAATCATCAGCCATGTCCTGCCCAACATCGCCGTGCAGCTGATTACCGTACTGGCAATTTCTTACGGCAACCTGCTGGAAGGGGCCGTGGTGACCGAAATCGTCTTTTCCTGGCCGGGGATTGGCCAATATATGACCAATGCCCTGATGATCGGCGATATGAACGCCATTCTCGCCGCCACTATTATCGTCGGGTTCATCTTCATGCTTTTGAACTTCGTGGCCGACATCGCCTATGCCTTGTTCGATCCACGGACACGGGAGGTCGCGCGATGACCGATACCCCTTACAACACGCATGAGATCCAGCCTCCGGGGCTCCTGTCCCGCGCTCTCGCTTCCTTCAGTCGGGTGATCCGCAAACTCGGCGACGAGCCGCTCGGCATGATCGGCTTTGCCATCCTCGCCCTGCTGGTTGTGGTCGCCGCTTTCGCCCCGCTGATCGCGCCGTACGATCCAATTCGGCAGATATTGAGTGATGCCCTGCAGCCGCCGAGCTTGACGCACCTTGCCGGTACCGATGAATTCGGCCGTGATATCTTCAGCCGGCTTGTCTACGGAACGCGGATCACCATCCAGACAGTGCTCTCGGTGTCGTTGATTGTCGGACCGATCGGCCTCATCATCGGCGTGGCGGCCGGCTTTTTTGGTGGACGGACCGATGCCATCCTGATGCGCGCGACTGATATCGTGCTTTCCTTCCCCTCTCTCATTCTTGCGCTGGCTTTTGCAGCGGCTCTGGGCGCCGGGCTCGGCACCGCAATCATCGCGATATCGTTGACCGCCTGGCCGCCGATCGCCCGATTGGCGCGGGCCGAGGCGCTCGTGGTGCGCAATGCCGATTACGTGGCGGCTGCCCGGCTTTATGGTGCATCGCCGCTTCGCCTCGTGTTCGTCTACATAGCACCGATGTGCATTCCTTCCGTCATCGTACGGCTGACACTCAACATGGCCGGCATCATCCTCACGGCTGCGTCCCTCGGCTTCCTCGGGCTCGGAGCCCAGCCGCCATTGCCGGAATGGGGAGCAATGATCTCCAGCGGCCGCAAATTCATGCTCGATTATTGGTGGGTTGCCGTGATGCCCGGTATCGCCATCTTGCTGACGAGCCTTGCCTTCAATATCGCCGGCGATACGCTGCGTGATCTGCTGGACCCGCGCCATGCACGATCCTGACACGTCCCCCGTCCTGTCCATCCGCGACCTCAGTGTTCGCTTCGGTCGCAACTCGATCGACGCGTTATCTAATGTGAGCTTTGACGTCGGCCGTGAGCGCGTTGGCATTGTCGGAGAGTCCGGGTCCGGCAAGTCGACGGCCGGGCGCGCGATCATGCGCCTGCTGCCGGGAAGTGCCAATGTCGCGGCAAAGCGGATGGACTTCAACGGCGAGCCGCTGCTTGCCCGGACCGAGAAGGACATGGGCCGACTACGCGGCAAGGAACTGGCGCTGATCATGCAGGATCCGCGTTATTCATTGAACCCCGTGCTGACGATCGGCAAACAGATCGCTGAGGCGGCCAGGCTCCATCTCGGCATGAAGGGGAGGGATGCTCTTGCCCGGGCGCGTGATATGCTGGTGCGTGTCCGGATACAGGATCCCGATCGGGTTCTGAAGCTGTATCCCCACCAGATTTCCGGTGGCATGGGCCAGCGCGTCATGATCGCAATGATGTTGCTCGCCCGGCCGAAGCTGGTGATCGCTGACGAGCCGACATCGGCGCTCGACGTGAGCGTCCGCAAGGACGTGCTGATGCTGCTGGATGAGCTGGTTCGTGAGAACAATTCGGGCCTTATTCTCATCAGTCACGATATTCGCATGGTCTCGGCCTTCTGTGAGCGCATCCTGGTGATGTATTCCGGCCGCGTGGTTGAAACCTTGACCAATCTGGAAGAAGCTCAACATCCCTATACGCGCGGTCTGATTGCGGCCATGCCTGATCCTCGGCATCCAGTGCGGCGGCTTAAGGTCCTGGACCGGGCGTCGATCGACGCGGAGATCGCCCCGTGATCACAGTTGAAAACCTCGAGGTCGTCTACGGTACCAAGGAGGCCCGCAATCACGTTGTGCGCGGCGTGAGCTTTAATGTTGCTCGCAGCGAAACGCTTGGCATCGTTGGCGAGTCGGGTTGCGGAAAATCGACGGTGCTGCGCTCGCTGGCCGGGCTCGAGGCAGGCTGGACCGGCTCGGTGGCCTTCAACGGCAAGCCGGTCGGCAGCATTCGGACGCGCGATGAGCTGAAGCTGGCACAGATGGTATTCCAGGATCCCTATGGCTCATTACATCCACGCCACCGGATCGGCACAGCGCTTGCCGAACCGATCCGCGCAATGGGGACAGGCGACGAGTGGTCCAGGGTTTCGCAGGCTCTGAAACAGGTCGGATTGCCGGCCCATTTTGCGAACCGCTTTCCGCACGAACTTTCGGGAGGTCAGCGTCAGCGGGTGGCTATCGCTAGGGCATTGATCCTTTCGCCGCCAATACTTCTGCTGGATGAGCCGACCTCCGCGCTCGACGTCTCCATCCAGGCAGAAGTGCTGAACCTGCTTGCAGACCAGCGCGAGGAACGGAACCTTACCTACGTGCTGGTCAGCCACGACCTGTCCGTCATCGGCCACATGTGCGACCGGGTTCTCGTCATGCAGAACGGCGTCTTCGTGGACGAGCTCACGAAGGTGGACATCTTGGACGGCGTCACGCATGCGGCATATTCTCGCGAGCTCTTCGAGGCGAGCTTTCTTTAGGCGGAGATCGGCCCTAACGGATCGGGTGCCGGACGCCACGTAGTGTCGGCCGCAGGCGGTTGCGTTTATTCGACGCTCGCTTGATCGCCAGTCTACCCGCTATTTGCGCTGACCGCATCACGAAGCATTTTGGCGCGCGGCGGCAGGCGCGAAGACCGAAATCGCTTTGGGGTGGACCTTGAAATGCGCCGGGGTCGAGGTGACGATCTCACCGTCAGTGTTCACCGGCATCGGCCTTTTCGTCTCGATGTCGAACTCGACGCATCTGGCCGTGCGAACCTCGCTCCAGGCGCCGTGTGTGCCTGAGCGGAACGAGCGCAGCATAAGCGCCATTTTCCAGAGATTCGTCATTTCCAGGCTGTACAGATCGAGATGGCCGTCATCGATCTCCGCCGTCTCCTCAACGACGTTGCCGCCGCCATAGTGCCGGCCGTTGCCGACCGCTATCTGGTAGGTCTCGACTTCGGTCGTTACGCCCTTTTCGGTAATCCTTGCTTCGAAGTGGCCAGCCTTGGTCAACACTTTCATAGCAGCCAAGGCATAGCCAAACCTGCCGAAACGCTTCTTCAGCGCCGGGTCGAGACCCTGGGCAAGGTCGGTGCTGATGCCGATGCTCGCAACGTTGAAGAAAGCGTGACCATTGACGGTCCCGACATCGATAAGACGCCTTCCGCCCTGTACGATCACGTCAGCGGCCTTCAGCAGATCCAACGGTATTTCGAGGGTGCGCGCCAGATCGTTCGCCGTCCCCATCGGAATGATGCCCATAGGCAGCCCGCTTTCCATGGCCGCGACCGCCGCCGAGGACACCGAGCCATCGCCGCCGCACACGATCACAAGGTCGGCCCTATGGCGAAGGCGCACGATGTCGCGTGCTATCTCGGGCAGCGCCTCAAACGTCTCGACGGTGACGCGAAGCCCACCGGCCTGCAGCCGCTCGACGACCGGTGCCATAGATTCCTGCCCGCGTCGCGCCTTTGAATTGACGAGCAGAAGCGCGCGTCTGGTCGTGATTTCGTTCATGCGGCGTAGATAGGGTGCTTGCCTGCGGATTACGACGCCAACAGGCGCGCCTGGGAAGACCCAGAGTTGAATTTTCGTAACAGCCCGAATTGCTGGTTGTCACATCCGATGAGGAATCGGCACAGTTGAGGACGCTGTGTGCACGTATCCACTGCGGCCAACTTGGCCGAACCTGACGCTCGAACATCCCTCGTAGGTCGACTTCTCAATCGCGACCGTCGATCAATCGAAATTAGGTTTCATGACCTGTTCAGAGCGGTTTCCCGATCCATTTTGCCAGGATGCCAACGACGCCCTCCCGGAACAACAGCACTGCGACAACGAAGATGGTGCCCTGGGCGATCGTGACCCAGTCGCCAAATGTCGCGAGGTAATTCTGCATCGTGACGATAACTGCCGCGCCGACGATAGGTCCGAACACCGTGCCCATGCCACCCAAGAGCGTCATCAGCACGACCTCGCCGGACATGGTCCAGTAGACGTCGGTAAGTGACGCCAATTGGAATACGATCGCCTTGGTTGCGCCGGCAACGCCGGCGAGCGCGGCTGACAGCACGAATACGGTGAGCTTGTAGCGGTTGACCCGATAGCCCAGCGATATCGCGCGGGGCTCGTTCTCGCGGATCGCCTTCAACACCTGCCCAAACGGCGAATGGATGATCCGGTAGATCAGCAATATGCCGGCGAAAAAGATGGCGAGCACGAAGAAATAGAGCAATTCGTTTGAGCGCAGGTCGATCAGCCCAAACAAATAGCCGCGCGGGACGGCCTGGATGCCGTCCTCACCGCCGGTAAACGCCGCCTGCAGCGAGAAGAAATAGACCATCTGCGCAAAAGCCAGCGTCACCATGGCGAAATAGATGCCGTGGCGGCGAATGGCGAGGGAGCCGATGGCGAGACCGAGCACGGCTGCCACCAACGTGCCCGCGATAATGGCAAGTTCGGGCGTCAAACCCCACACCTTTGCCGCATGGGCCGAGACGTAGCTCGCCATGCCGAAATAGGCAGCGTGGCCAAAGGATAGGAGCCCGCCATAGCCGAGCAACAGGTTGAAGGCGCAGGCAAACAGCGCGAAGCACAGCACCTTCATGACAAAGATCGGATAGAACAGAAAAGGCGCGGCGATGAGGAAGACGAAAAGCGCGGCGAAGATCGCAAGGTGATGGCGTGGCATGCCGGCGGCGCCAACGGACGTGACGGCCGTCATGGCAATCGGGTTGGTGTCGGTTACCATCACGCGCTCCGCCCAAACAGGCCGGCGGGCTTGATCAGCAGCACCAGCGCCATGATGACAAAAATCACCACGGCCGAGCCTTCCGGATAGAACACGCGGGTCAGACCTTCGATCAGCCCAAGCCCGAAGCCGGTGAGGATCGAGCCAAGGATCGAGCCCATGCCGCCGATGACGACGACGGCGAAGACGACGATGATCAGGTCTGCGCCCATGTTCGGATTGACTGCGTATATCGGTGCGGCGAGCACGCCGGCGAAACCGGCGAGCGCGACGCCGAAACCATATGTGAGCGTGACCAGCAGCGGCACGTTGATGCCGAACGCACCGACCATGGTCGGGTTCTCGGTCGCTGCCCTGAGATAGGCGCCAAGTCGGGTCTTTTCGATGATGAACCAGGTCGCGAGGCACACGATAAGTGAAGCCACAATCACCCAGGCGCGCGAATTGGGCAGGTACATGAAGCCGAGATTGTGCCCGCCCGTTAGAAGCGGCGGCGGCGGGTAGGGCAGGCCAGATACGCCGAAAAACTGGCGGAAGAAGCCGACGATGATCAGCGCCAAGCCGAAAGTGAGCAGCAGCCCGTAGAGATGGTCGAGGTGATAGAGCCGTCGGATCAACACGCGCTCGAGCACGATGCCGGTCAGGCCGACGATCGGCGGAACGATGAACACAGCCCACCAGTAACTGACGCCGAGATAGTTGAGCAGCATCCAGGCGCCGAAGGCGCCCAGCATGTACTGCGCACCATGCGTGAAATTGATGATGTTCAAGAGACCGAAGATGACCGCCAGCCCGAGGCTCAAAACCGCATAGAAGGACCCATTGATCAGCCCGAGCAGCAATTGGCCGAACAGGACCTGTGGCGGAATTCCAAGGAGTTCGAACATGGTCGCTCCAGTTGACTTGTCGACGAGAGGACGCGCCGAGCGGTTCGGCGCGTCGTTGGCGAGGCCCGCTTATTTGACGAGCGGACAGCCGCCGTCGGCGAGCGGGCGGAACGCCTTGTCGGCCGGAATGGTGGCCACGGTCTCGAAATAATCCCATGCCCCCTTCGATTGGTCCGGCTTCTTGACGCGGAACAGGTACATCTCGTGCAGCTTGCGCCCGTCCGCGCGGATCGTACCCTTGCCAAACAGCGGATCGTCCGTCGGCATTTCCTTCATCTTGGCCATCACCTTGGCGGCATCCTTGTCGCCGACGGCCTCGACGGCCTTAAGGTAATGCAGCACCGAAGCGTAGACTCCGGCCTCGATCATCGAAGGCTTCTGTCCGCTGTTCCGCTCCTGGAAGCGGGCAGAGAATTCACGCGTCTGATCATTCTTGTCCCAGTAGAATGCGCCGGTGAGCACGAGGCCTTGCGCCACTTCGAGGCTCAGCGCATGCACGTCATTGATAAACATCAAAAGGGCGGCGAGCGATTGGCCGCCCTGCGTGATGCCGAATTCCGACGCTTGCTTGACCGCGTTGATGGTGTCGCCGCCGGCATTGGCGAGACCGACGACCTTGGCACCCGACCCTTGCGCCTGCAGCAGGAAGGACGAGAAATCCTGGCCGGGGAAAGGATGACGCACGGCGCCGAGAACCTTGCCGCCCGATGCTTCCACGACCGCCGACGTATCGCGCTCGAGCGCATGGCCGAAGGCATAGTCGGCTGTGACGAAGAACCATGTATCGCCACCCTGCGCGACCATCGCCGAACCCGTGCCGTTGGCAAGCGCCCAGGTGTCGTAGGTCCAGTGGACGGTGTTGGGCGAACAGGCCTTGCCGGTGAGGTCGGACGAGGCCGGACCCGAGGCGAGGAAGATCTTGTTCTTCTCCTTGGTGATCTCGTTGACGGCGAGCGCCACCGACGAGGTTGGCACGTCGGCGATCACGTCGACATTTTCGGTGTCGTACCACTGGCGGGCGATGTTCGAGCCGACGTCCGGCTTGTTCTGGTGGTCCGCGGAGACGATCGATACGTTGATGCCCTTGTCGGTCGCCTTGAAGTCTTCCGCCGCCATCTGGGCCGCGATGACCGAGCCTTCGCCGGCGATGTCTGCATAGATGCCGGAACGGTCATTCAGAACGCCGATCTTGACATCCGTGGCGTAGGCTGCGCCGGCCGACAAAAGGCTCGCCAGTGAAGCCAGAATGAACCCTGTTGCTTTCATCACTACTCTCCTCCGATTGCGGCGCGACGCGCCCGTTGATGGCTGTCTCAGACACCGAGATAGGCGTGCAGCTTGTCAATGTTGGCGTCGAGTTCGCGGTTGGGAATCATGTCGATCACGCGCCCCTGCTCCACCACGTAATGACGGTCCGCGACCAATGCGGCGAAATGAAAATTCTGTTCGACGAGCACGATCGTGAATCCCTCGTCCTTGAGCCGGGCAATGGTGCGGCCGATCTGCTGCACGATGACGGGCGCAAGCCCCTCGGTCGGCTCGTCGAGCAGCAAGAGCTTCGCGCCCGTCCGCAAGATCCGGCCGATGGCCAGCATCTGCTGCTCGCCGCCCGAAAGCTTGGTGCCTTGGCTCGAAAGCCGCTCCTTCAGGTGCGGGAAGAGCTCGAAAATCTGCTCGACGGTGAGCCCGCCGGGGCGCACCTGCGGCGGCAGCATTAGATTCTCCTCGACTGAGAGGCTGGAGAAGATCGCGCGCTCCTCTGGGCAGTAGGCGATGCCCATCCGTGCGATCAACCGCGACGGCAGCTTGATCGTCTCCCGGCCGTCGTAGGTGACCGAGCCCGAGCGCCTGGACAGGATGCCCATGACCGCCTTCAGCGTCGTCGTCTTGCCGGCGCCGTTGCGGCCGAGCAGCGTCACCACTTCGCCTTCGCCAACCTCGAAACTCAGGCCGTGAAGCACATGGCTCTCGCCGTACCAGCCCTGCAGGCCATCGACACGCAGGAGGGGTCTCTCCGAGGGGGCAGCAGCCGGCCTGCTCGTAAGTCCAACTTCAGACATGTCCGGCCCCGATATAGGCTTCGATAACACGCGGATCTTTGGAAACCGCGGCATAGTCGCCTTCGGCGAGGACTTTGCCGCGCGCGAGCACGGTGATGCGGTTCGACAGCGAGGCTACGACCGACAGATTGTGCTCAACCATCAAAATAGTGCGGTTCTTGGAGATGCGCCGGATCAGCGCCGAGATCCGCTCGATGTCTTCTTGCGCCATGCCGGCCATAGGCTCATCGAGCAGCAGCATTTCAGGGTTCAGCGCCAGCGTCGTCGCGATCTCAAGCGCGCGCTTGCGGCCGTAGGACAGATCGCTAGCGCGGATATCGGAAAACTCGGTCAGGCCGACATCGGCGAGAAGAGCCGCGGCCTCGCTATTGAATGTGGACAGCAGTTTCTCGGAACGCCAGAAATCGAAACTGTCGCCGCGCCGGCGCTGCAGCGCGATGCGGACATTCTCCAGTGCCGTCATGTGCGGAAACACCGCCGATATCTGGAAGGAGCGCACAAGGCCCAGCCGCGCGATGTCGGCTGGCTGCATCCTGGTGATGTCCCGACCCCGGTAGCGGATTGCGCCGTGCGTCGGCTGGAGGAATTTGGTCAGCAAGTTGAAGAGGGTCGTCTTGCCTGCGCCGTTGGGGCCGATCAGCGCGTGGATCGATCCTCGCTCGACCGTCAGGTCGACATTATTGACAGCGACGAAACCCTTAAATTCCTTAGTCAATCCCACTGCTTCGAGGATCGCTCCGGAATTCATGCGCGGGAGCCTTCGCCGGTCATCGGCGTGAAACGTGGAACCGCGCTGCGAGGCTGTCCGCCCCCAGGGTGACTTCCATGGTTTCCTCCCGTGGCACTCCCACCCGCAACAAACGACCTAATGCACATCGCGTCAAGCCTGCAATTTTTCAGAAGGCTCGAACTTCGTGAAACGCTCAGTCACTGTCCTTGGCACAGGATTGCCTGGAGAAGCTGGCGAGCGGTTGGTATCACATCCGATCGGGAGGCAAATTGACCGCAGTCAACCTCGATATCCCGATCTCATCCGCGACGCGCTAGTGCGGGGTTAAGTCCAATGATGCCATTGAGAGCCTTCTGGTTCGGATCGTTCGCCTGCACCGCCGCAGCATCAATGTCGAAAACGTAGCAAATCCAGCTCAGTCGCTGGCGATCGTGCGATGTGGGCCTTGGACAGCACGGCTGCGGTCACGCGCCTATCAGCATCAAGCCCATTACCGATCGTGCGACATTGGCCGCAGGAAAGGGCTCGACGTTATCAAATCCAAGTGCGCTACGTGATCCGTAACTAAGATATAAATTCCATTGATATGGAATGTAGCGCGCGGGCATGGCGTGTTGGGAGTCAGCGAGTGTCTCGCAATCAAGACGCCCGCAAGCCATGGCCTCGCCTGAAGCTCCTTCGAAGCTATGGCTTACGAGCGAAACTGGTTGGTCAGGAGCCTAGTTGGTCTTCAACTGGCCGACACGGTTTTCGGCAATCCAGCGGGCGGCAAGCACCAATGCTCCCATACTGAAATCCTTGCCATGCTTGGCCACCATTTCTTCCGACAGTTTGGCGAGCCGGTCGAAAAATTCGTCCTTGCTCTCGTCCTCGGGGGTGGGTTCGGTTTGCATTTGGTGCTCCTGTTGCATGCGGCCTGCCTTTGCTATTTGAACATCGACGCGGGAAAGGTGACGATCGCGGCGGTGCCGTCGACGGTGCCCACCGCCAGGTGCTGTCCGTCACTGGACCAGGCAAGCGCGGTCACCGCGCTGCCCAGGGGTCTGACGAGGAGTTCGTCCCGCGCGCCGATCTGGGCGATGGTGATCCGACCGTTGGCATAGCCGGCCGCAATCAGTTTTTTCTCCGGGTGCGCAGCCACTGTCTCGACCGGAACCAGCCCGGCGCGACCAGTCTCCAGCGCGCCGGAGATTTCGCCGTCAAGTGGCGGCGCGGTCATCGACCAGCCGGCGATCCGGAAGGCGCCCGATGCAAACAGCGCATTCTCCGGCAGGCTCCAGCACACCGTCCGGACCGGGGATGGAAATCCCGCGATAATGCCAGTGCGGCCATCGGCTATGCACACCAGGGCAAAGCCTCCGGCTTCGAGCCCACAGGCCAGCCAGGTGCCGTCGCCACTCCAGCGGATCGATATCGGACGCGCTGAAAAGGCGATATCGCGTATCAGGGTGGTGTCGCCATCGACCATCCAGATCGACAATCCGTCGTCCAGGCTATGGGCGAGGCGCCTTCCGCCTGGCGAAAAGGCAAGCGCATCCGTGGACGGTGTCGTACCGTGTCGCAGTCGCACCGCATCGCCTTGGCCTCGTGCCAGGAAGACATCCTGCCCGTTGCTGACGGCTGTGATGGCTGTGCGGGGGCTGTGGTCGACGGCGACGACCGGCCCGTCGATCTTGACCAGCGTCTCCATCACATTGCCGTCCGCGGCCAGATGCACCGCTTCGCCAGCCGCCGTTCCAACGAGGAAGCCGGAGGAAAGGTAGTTGGCGAGCGGAACGTCGCCATCTCCCAACACAGCAGTGGCTATCAATGGCAACGGAAATTTTTCCCTTGGGCGGATCGTCGTCTGGCCGAGATCGCCGCTCACCCTGATCCGCGACTGCGGCGGTTCCTGGTCGGCGACCGCGGCTATGGCGACCGTTCCATCGACGCAGGCGAAGGCGACAGTCGAGTCATCGGCGCTAAAGCGCAGATCGGCGATCGCCGACGGACGACGCCAGCTTCTCGCCAGCAGGTCGAACAAGGTCAGGTTCTGTATCGCGTGCTGGTTCATGGCGATTCCCTTCGTCAGTTTCCATCCGTCGCCGCGAGGCTGCGATCGACGTCCTCGACGTCACCTTCCGCGGCGACGATGCTGTCCTCACATGCCGCGCATTCGTGCATGACTGCCGCGGCTTTCTCCTGCGCTTCATGCAAGTCCCGCACCAGTTGCGCGCTGACGCCGTTCCTGCCGATTTCGAGTTCCAGGCGCAGCACTTCCATCTCGATACCGGCGCGTTTCTGATTGAGCCGCAGCGCCTCGGCAGTGAGCGCGGAGACGTTGGCGACGAGATCGAGCCGGCGGGCGAGCAACGCGTCACGCCTGGTAGTTTGGCCCATCGGGTCCTCCTGTCATTTTTCGCCCAGCCATCGGTCAGGCTGGCTTTTCGAAAGCCGACAGCAATTTGGGCAATGTTCCGGCCTGCGAATGGAACTGTCTTTCAGCCGTTTCGATGTGGCTCTTGAGCTGATCCCAGATGTCGACCCGGATCATCGAAGTCGTATCGCCGGTGAGGCGCTCGATCTCGTCGACGCGGAACTGGCGTGACAGCGAAACGCCGGAAAACACGAATTCCCGCAACAGAATCGCGTGGTTCTCGATGAACAGATGGATCATCGGATGCGATTCCGTGGTGACGCCGCCGGCGGCAAGCTCGGCCCGGATGAAGTCCTGGAAGTGGCTCTGGAGGCGATGTTGGCTCTCGCCCATGAAGCGCATCACAAAGACCAGATCGCGGGGCATCAGCCTGACAAGTTCGCCGGTGACGCCATCGGCTTGGCTGGACATTGGCTCGGGCGGTCTTCGGCTGTCTTTATCGTTCGGCACGGTCTCTCTCCAGCGCGAGGCCCGTCCATGGGCCGTCGCCTTCAAATAGTAGAGAAAGACGAAGAATTGAATAGATGATATTTGTTTTCGAACTTGCTGCATCTGCGAACTAGACGTATTGCAATTGCGAATAGATATTAGATATTACAGGCGTACGTTACAAATGTAAAAGAACGTTACATTTGGCTATCTGCCCGTATGCCGAAAGAGCAGCGATTTTGTTTTGAGCCCTTGCCATGGGTGCTATTTTCAAATTGGCACGGCGCTTGCTTTGTACATTTCCACAAGAAGCCCATCGCGCTTTGACGCGGTGCCAAAAGAACGAAGGAACGGAGGAAGCAGGGACAAGTCACGTCCGCTTCGATACGCCCATCGCACATGCGGTTGGCGCCGCGGGCCCTGCCAGCCGCCTAACACCTTTGCCGCGATCCACTTGAACGGCCGGACCATGAGTCGCGCCTGATGCGCAACCCTTTGTCGTGCCGCTCGCATTCTCACTGGCGGTGCTGTGCCGCCGCTTCATGCCGGGGTCAAGGGACCTGCGGCTCAAACCTGGTGGAGGCTTATGACCATGACGTCTCTGACGCTCAACAAGATTACCTCGCAACGCGGAATCTCCGTGGGCGAGGCAACCAAGAAGATTGCCGATCTCGGCTGGAACCCTTCCTACGTCCAGGAAGCGATGACGTTTCCGACGGACTACAAGATCAACAAGACGCCGCGCGACCCGATGAAACAGGTTCTGCGATCCTACTTCCCGATGCAGGAAGAGAAGGACAATCGTGTCTACGGTGCGCTCGACGCGGCGTTGCGCGGCGACATGTTCCGCAATGTGGAACCGCGCTGGGTCGAGTGGATGAAACTCTTCCTTGCGATCATTCCGTTCCCGGAAATTTCTGCTGCCCGCTCGATGGCGATGGTCGCCCGTATCGCGCCGGGCGAGGAGCTCAGAACCGGCTTCACCATGCAGATGATCGACGAGTTCCGCCACTCGACAATCCAGATGAACCTGAAGAAATGGTACATGGAAAACTACATCGATCCGGCCGGCTTCGACATCACCGAGGAAGCCTTCGGAAAATGCTACGCCACGACCATCGGCCGGCAGTTCGCGGAAGGCTTCATCACCGGCGACACCATGACCGCCGCCTGCATGTACCTGACCGTGGTCGCCGAGACCGCCTTCACCAACACGCTGTTTGTCGCCATGCCTTCGGAAGCCGCCCGTAACGGCGACTATGCGCTGCCGACCGTTTTTTTGTCGGTCCAGTCCGATGAGAGCCGGCATATCGGCAATGGCCATTCGCTGCTGATGGCGGCGCTCAAGGAGCCGGAAAACCACCTGCTGCTCGAGCGCGACCTGCGCTACGCCTTCTGGCAAAACCACGCGATCGTCGATGCAGCCATCGGCACCTTCATCGAATACGGCACCACCAACCGCGACAAGAACAAGGAGTCCTACGCGGAAATGTGGCACCGCTGGATCTATGAGGACTACTACCGCACCTACATGCTGCCGCTCGAGAAATACGGCATCAAGGTCCATCACGACGACGTCCAGGCGGCCTGGGAACGCATCACCAAGAAGAACTACGTCCACAAGGTCGGACAGTTCTTCGCGGTCGGCTGGCCGGTCAATTTCTGGCGTATCGAAGCCCAGACCGACAAGGACTTCGAGTGGTTCGAGCATAAGTATCCGGGCTGGTATGCCGAGTTCGGCGATTTCTGGAAATGGTACGCCAAGCTTAGCCACAAGGGCGAGAAGGTGCTGCTCTTCAACAGCGACGTGGGCTACGTCTATCCACACCGCTGCTGGTCCTGCCTTGTTCCCTGCCTGATCCGCGAAGACATGGTGGTCGGCGAGATCGACGGCCAGTTGCACACCTTCGCCCACGAACTCGACAAGTGGACCGCGACCGTGGCCTTCGCCGACGAGTATGAGGGCCGTCCGACACCCGCGATGGGCCGCTTCAGCGGCAAGCGCGAATGGGAGACGCTCTATGACGGCTGGGATTTGGCCGATGCCATCAAGGACCTGAACTTCGTCCGCTCCGATGGCAAGACGCTCGTACCGCAGCCGCATATGCGCTTCGACGACAAGGAGATGTGGACGTTGGACGACGTGCGCGGCAACACGCTGGGATCGCCGTTGAACGCGCTCCGCGGCATGACGCCGGAAGGACGCGCGCAGCACCTGGCAGACTACGCCAAGGGCTTCACCATCAATCCCTGCAACTGATCAGGCCAAGGGGGCGGGTTCGTCCCGCCCTCTCTTTCATTGGAGGTCCGTATGTCGGAAACCCACACGGTCAGGCTCAGCCCAGTCGGCGTCGAATTCGACGTCGAGCATGGCGAGACGGTGCTCAACGCCGCTTTCCGCCAGGGCATCGCCCTGCCGCACGGCTGCAAGGAAGGGCAATGCTCGGCCTGCAAGAGCGTGTTGCTCGATGGCGAAGTCGACATGCTCAAATACTCGACCTTCGCACTGAACGACATGGAGAAGGAGAGCGGCCACGTCCTTTTGTGCCGCTGCATCGCCTACTCCGATCTGGAAGTCGAGCTTCTCAACTACGACGAGGAGATTTTGGCGAAAGCGATCGCCGTGAAGACGTTCAAGGGCCGGATTGCTCTGATCGAGCACCTGACCCACGACATTCGCGGCATCGAGATCGAACTCGGCTCGCCGATAAAGTTCTGGGCGGGGCAATATGTCGACATCACGGTTACCACGGAAAAGGGGGAGACGATTACGCGCTCGTTCTCCATGGCAAATACGCCGGACCAAACCCAAAAACTCTGCTTCATCATCAAAAAATACCCCGAGGGAAAGTTCTCCGGAGAACTCGATTCCGGAGGAATCAAGCTCGGAGCCGAAGTCACCGTCGTCGGACCCTACGGAACCTGTTTCCGACGCGACGAACGGCAAGGACCCCTGATCCTGGTCGGCGCCGGATCGGGCATGTCGCCGATCTGGTCGATCCTCAACGACCATCTGAAGAGCGGCGAGAAACGCCCTGTCTATTTCTTCTACGGTGCCAGGACGCGCAACGACCTGTTCTATCTCGACAGGATCGCCGAGCTGATCGGTCAGCATTCGGATGTCACTTTCATTCCCGTGCTGTCGCACGCGACAGACGACGCCGAATGGGAAGGCGAACGCGGTTTCGTGCACCAGAGTGTCGACGCCAAGCTCAAGCAATTGGCGGTCGACGGACAGGGCGATGTCCATGCCTGTGGCCCGCCACCGATGATCGATGCGCTTCAGCCGGTTCTGTTCATGAACGGGTTCGAGACGGAGCGGATCTTCTTCGACAAGTTCACCACATCGGCAGGTGCAACACCGGCCCACTGAGGGGCGGCAACGCAACTGCAACCACAACTGCAACAAGGGAGTGAAGACTATGCCAGCTACCTCGAGTTCAGTCGGGTCCGGAGCCGCCGGCGCGGCGATCTTTGCCGACTCCGACAGCCGGAAGTACCGGTATTTCGACCCGAAGGGCCAGCGCGCCACCCACTATGAGGACATGACAGTCGACGTGCAGCCTGACCCGGAGCGTTACCTGATCCAGGACTGGATCATCTCTTTTGCCGACGGCAAGGGCGCTTATGTCAAGCAGAACACCGCCGCTCAGAGCTCCAACTGGCATGCCTTCCGCGCCCCCGATCAGGAGTGGGAACGCACGCACTACCAACGCCAGTCGAAAATCGAGACGATGGTACAGAGCGTCATCAACAACGCCCGCAAGTCGGGGGCGCCTAAGACATTCGACAAGGCCTGGATCAAGATTCTGCAGACGCAGCTCGGCGCCTGGAAGCACGCCGAATTCGGGCTCGGCACCTCGTTGATGCAGGCGCAGCGCTACGGCTACACCCAGATGATCAACAACGCCACGCTGACCAACTCGTCTTACAAGCTGCGGCTTGCCCAGGACATCACGCTCTACCTTGCCGAGATCGGCATGGACCTTCCCGGCTGGGACGACGAACTCGGCAAGACGGCCTGGCTCGAGGACAACAACTGGCAAGGCACCCGCGAAGCGGTCGAGACCATCATGGGCGCGACCGACTATCTCGAACAGTACTTCGCCATCAACATCGTCTTCGAACCGCTGGTCGGGGAAGCATTCCGCTCAGGCTTCCTGATGCAGATCGCCGCCGCAAACCACGACTTCATCACGCCTGCGGTGATCTCGGCAGCCGAGGCCGACTACGAGCGCAATCTCGCCAACACGATCGACCTCATGCACATGCTCGCCAACGACGAGAAGCATGGCGCGGCGAACAAGAAGCTCTTCCAGGGCTGGGTCAAGAAGCACGGCGCGCTCGCCGACAAGGCAGCCATCGGCCTGCAGCCGATCTGGTCGATGCCGCATTCAAAGCCGGTCGCTTTCTCGGATGTCCGTGCCAAGTCCGAGGAACGGATTGATCAGATACTCGGCGAACTTGGCCTCAAGCGCTGACACAGGGAGAAACTGTCATGTCAACTGCAGCACGCGACGCATCGCAATCCAACATTTTCAGGTCGATGAAGGACATCACCTTCGAACAGACGATTTCGCACCAGTGCGGCGTCACCATGAACGACTCGGTGGAAGCCAGGGCCATCGCTGAATTCATGGGCCTGAAGCCGAACGTAACGGTCACCTACCAACCGGCGATGATCCGCATCGATGGCACCGGCAAGCTGATCTTCAAGATGGACGAGATCAGCGAATATCTCGGCCGCGAGATGACGGCGGAAACCTTCGAGGTCAACAGCTCGACCCACTACGGACGGATGGTGCGCATCGACGACAACACCGTGATCCTGTTCGGCAACATGGATGAGATGTTCGAATACATCGAATAGACGCTCCAGAAAATCAGGCGCGCCGCCTGGCTGCGGCGCGCCGAACCGATCAATCGCACATCTTGTGGAGGTAGAAATGTTTAGAACACCAGAAGGCAAGGATATTTTCATTGTCGATGGCCATACCCATTTC
Source organism: Mesorhizobium sp. M6A.T.Cr.TU.014.01.1.1 (assembly GCF_004022765.1). Lineage (NCBI taxonomy): Bacteria > Pseudomonadati > Pseudomonadota > Alphaproteobacteria > Hyphomicrobiales > Phyllobacteriaceae > Mesorhizobium > Mesorhizobium sp. M6A.T.Cr.TU.014.01.1.1. Next base: position 142,203 of record NZ_RZPG01000001.1, on the reverse strand, counting down.
TGGGACGGCAGCCCGGAGAACCAGAAAAATATCCACGGCAAGCAGTTCATCGAGTGCTTCTATGCCTATCACACCGGGCTGAGCCCCAAGGACCAGCTGTGGGAGAAGAGCAAGTTCGAGAAGTACAGCGCCGACGATCTCTATCGCGACCTGTTCATCGACGGCCCCGATGATGTGGCGATCGTCCAGTCGACCTATCTCAAGGACTTCTACAAGAACGGCTTCAACACGATCGAGCGCAACGCCGAGGTGGCCAAGCTCTATCCCGAACGGTTCATCGTCAACGGCGCCTTCGATCCGCGCGATGGTGAGAAGGCGCTTGAGTACATCCACTTCCTCAAGGAGACCTACGACGTCAAGGGCGTGAAGATGTACACGGCCGAATGGAACGGGGCTTCCAAGGGCTGGAAGCTCACGGATCCCGATGCCTACAAATGCTTCGAACTCTGCGACAAACTCGGCATCAGGAATATCCATGTCCACAAAGGGCCGACAATCCTGCCGCTCAGCAAGGATGCGTTCGACGTGCATGACGTCGACCATGCGGCGACTGACTTCCAGGGCCTCAACTGGATCATCGAGCATTGCGGCCTGCCGCGCCTCGACGATTTCTGCTGGATCGCAACGCAAGAAACCAACGTCTATGGTGGGCTTGCGGTAGCGCTGCCCTTCATCCATTCGCGCCCGCGCTATTTCGGCGAGGTCATCGCCGAACTGCTTTTCTGGATCGGCCCGGAAAAAATCCTTTTCGGTTCCGACTACGCGATCTGGACGCCGCGCTGGCTGGTCGAGAAGTTCTGGGCCTATCAGATCCCAGAGGACATCGCCGCCGAACGCGGTGTGCAACTGACCGACGAGATCAAGGAGAAGATCCTGGGCCTCAATGCGGCGCGTCTCTACAACATCGACATCGAAGCCAAGAAGACGGCGCTCGCCAGTTCGCCCTTCAGCATCGCGGCGGAGTAGGGGCCATGGCAACTGCCAGCGTTTCCGGCAACCGCGAGAAGGAACTCTGGCGGCGCCTTGGTGAGGTCAACGACCCGGAGCTCGACGAACCGATTACCGAGATGGGCTTCGTCGAGCGGGCCGAAATGACGAGCGATGGCAGTGTGGAGATCGACCTCCGCCTGCCGACCTACTGGTGCTCGCCCAACTTCGCGTTCCTCATGCTGGACGGCGTCCGCAAGGCGCTCGACCAGCTCTCCTGGGCGCCGGCCTATCGCGTCAAGCTGCACGATCACATGTTCGCGGAAGAGGTCAATCGCTGCATGGAAGCCGGCAAGACATTCGGCGATGTCTTCGCCGTACTTGCCGAGGATCAGGATCTTGGCGGCTTGCGTGAGACCTTCAGGATGAAGGCGTTCAAGCGGCGCCAGGAGGCGGTCCTGCGCGGCCTGCGGCAGCACGGCCTGACCGATCGAGAGATCCTCGGCATGGACCTGCCGGCATATGACGTCGCACGGTTCGAACCGGGCGAGGCGGCCAAACAGAAGCCGAGATACAGGGCGGCTCTGCTTGAGCGTTTTCCCGACCGCCAGGCGGATGATCCTGTCTTCGTGACTTGGGAAGGCCAGAAAATACCACCTGCGGCGCTCGGTGCCCATCTCGCCGAACTGCGCGGCGTGCGCATCAACATGGAGTTCAACGGCGCGCTGTGCCGTGGGCTCAAGCAGACCAGATACAAGGAACTGGATGTGGTCGACGGCGAACCGACGCTGGTCGATTTCATCATGGATCGCGTGCCGGCACGAACCGCGCCGACCGCCTGAAGCAGAGCTGAAACAACGGCCTCCCTCGCACGAGGCCCCTAACCAACAACCCGCCCGTAAGGCGGAAGGAGAAACCATGCCCAAAATAATGCTTCACAATTCCGAAGCGCGCCGTGCACTTGCCCGTGGTGTCTTTCGGCTGGCCGCTGCCGTCGAGCCGACACTCGGCCCCAAAGGCATGAACGCCATGATCGACCGGCCGATCGGCACGCCGATGGTGACCCGTGACGGCGTCAGCATTGCCTCCGAGATCGAATTGCACGACCGTTTCGAAAACATGGGCGCGCAGGTCGTGCGCGAAGTGTCGATGCAGACCAATGAGGTCGCCGGCGACGGCACCACGACTGCCATCGTGCTCGCCAATGCGCTCATCCAGGGCGGTGTGGAGGCGAATGAACGAGGCGCGAAACCCGTCGATCTCTGCAAGGGCATCGATCTTGCCGTGGCAGCGGTGGTGGCGGCGCTCAAGGCTTCGGCCAAGCCCGCCAAGGGCAACGGCATTCTCGCTTCGGTCGCCAACATTGCGGCGACCGATACCAAGCTTGGCGCGCTGGTGGCGGAAGCCCATCAGCGGGTAGGGGCCGAAGGCGTCATCACCACTGACTTCAGCGTGACGACCGAGACCACGCTGGATGTGGTCGAGGGCATGTCCTTCGAACGCGGCTATCTTTCGCACCACATGGTCACCGATCAAGAGAAGATGGAGGCTGTTCTCGAACGACCCTACATCCTGATGACCGATCTCAAGATCAAGGAGCCTGAGGCGCTGGATGCGGCTCGTCGCATTGCCGACGAGGCCGGTCGGCCGCTGCTGATCGTGTCCGAGGAAATGTCGCCGGAAGTTGTGGTAACTCTGCTCGGCAAGCACGGACCGGGAAAATACCTCGTGGTCCATCCGCCGGAATATGGCCATTGGCGCAAGGCGATGATGGAGGATCTGGCGATCATCACCGGCGGCAAGGTGATCGCGCGCGACCTCGGCGGCCGGCTGGAGGACATCACCGCCGACGATCTTGGAACGGCTGACCGGGTGAAGACCAGTTCATCCTATACCTCGATCATCCGCGGGGGCGGCGACCATGCGGCAGTCGCATCGCGCCGCGCCCAGGTGCAGCGGCAGTATGAAGCCTCGCCGCCGAACATCGACCAGGACAAGTTGCGCGAACGCCTGGCCAAGCTCTCTGGTGGCACCGCGATCCTTTATGCCGGCGGTGTAACGCCGGTCGAGCAGAAGCGAACCATACAGCTTATCGAGGATTCGCTGAATGCGGTGCGCGCCGCATCCGAAGAGGGCGTGGTTGCCGGTGGCGGCTCGGCGCTTGCCCAGATCGCACCGCTGCTCGACAAGGTGGCGGCCGGCGTCGACGGCGATGTCGCCGAAGGCGTGCGACTAGTGCGGTCGGTGCTGTCGCGGCCGCTGTGGCGTATCGCCGCCAATGCCGGCGCCGATCCCGAGGCAGTCGTGGCGGAAGTCACGCGCATCAACGGCGGCTACGGCTACAACGCTTCTGTCGGCAGCTACCAGAACATGTTCGAGGCAGGGATCATCGATCCGGTCCGCGTCACCTACACAGCACTCGCCAACGCAGCTTCGGTGGCGACGCTGATCCTGACCACCGAAACGCTGATTGGTCATCTCGCCGAGGACGAGGACCCGACGGCCGGACCGGCGCGCGGCGGCGGCTCTGAGAAGCTCGGCCGCGCCTGAAGCAATCCGAACAATCTCGACGTTGAAAGGACACAGGCATGAAAGCCGCCAGACTGTACGAATACGATCCGCAGATGAACGTCCAGCTCAAGATCGAGGAGGTCAAGGCACCGACCATCACTGCTCCCGACGAGGTGATCGTGCGGGTGGGTGCCGCCGGCCTGTGCCGCACCGACCTTCACATCATCGAAGGTGTGTGGAAGCCGACCATGGACCCCGAAGGCACGCTGTTGCCCTACATCATGGGCCACGAGAATGCCGGCTGGGTCGAGGAGGTCGGCAGCGGCGTCAGATCGGTCAAGCGCGGCGACGCGGTGATCTGTCACCCGTTTCGCTCGTGCGGCATCTGCCTCAATTGCCGCCATGGCGAGGACATGTACTGCGACAATGGCCAGTTTCCCGGCCTTGGCATGAATGGCGGCTTCGCCGAATATTTCATCACCAGCGAGCGTTCGCTGATCAAGCTGAACGCCAACGTCACGCCGATCGAGGTGGCGCCGCTGGCCGATGCCGGCATCACTGCCTACCGCGCCGCCAAACGCGCCGCGAAGTTGCTCAGGCCAGGGAGTTACTGCGTCCTGCTCGGCATAGGCGGGCTTGGCCATATCGCGCTGCAATCGCTGCACGCGATTTCGGGTTGCCGCATCATCGCAGTCGATCGCGAGCCGGCGGCCCAGGTGCTGGCCAAGGACCTCGGCGCCGACTTTGTCCTCGATGGCGGGCCGAATGTCGTCGAGGAGGTCAGCCAGATCACCGGCGGCGGCGCCCATGTGGTCATCGACTTCGTCGGCGAACTCGGTGTCGAGAACATCTGCTGGAAGATGGTGCGCAAGGGCGGCCAATTGTTCGTCGTCGGCTATGGCGGCACGGTCAACGTGCCGACCGCGCATCTGGTCATCGAGGAGATCAACATCGGCGGCAGCCTCGTCGGCAACTTCACCGAGCTTGTCGAACTGATGGAGTTGAACGCCGATGGCAAGGTGAAGATGCATTACACTGAATACAACCTCGCAAGCATTAACACCGCGCTCGACGATTTCAAGAACCGCCGGTTCACCGGCCGCGGCGTCATCGTGCCGTGAAGCGTCTGGGTCGGGCCTGCACGGAGCAGGCCCGGCGTTTTGGTCCGCGTGCCGACATCGCCGTTTCCGAGTCGGTGTCGCCGAAGAGGCCGGTCTGGCTGCTTGCCAGCGTCGGCAAGCCGTTTTTCCTGAGCGCCGCGGCTGATGCCCTGGCTTTTCCGTATCGGGACGTAAGCGAAGCGTGGTCCTGAAACGAGTTCTTTCTTCGCGGTTTGAAAAAATGGGAGGACAATATGGATCTTATTACAGGATTGGCCGTCGTCATCGGCATTATGGGCGGCATTGCAACGTGGGCAGCGATCACGATAGGCAACCCCTATCTGCCGATCTGGGCGGTATTTGTGGGCTGGGGAAGTTTCTATCACTGTGGCGGCAAGGAAGCCGGGTTCAAGAATTCGGCGCTTGCAAACCTTTGGGGAGCGATCTGCGCCGCAGGCGCGTTGATAGCACTGACGTCGATAGGTGTTACGGCTCTCACGGCCGGCATTTGCGTCGGCGTCTCAATCGTAATCCTGATTCTCGCTGCCAAGCTGCCATTGCTGAGTGCCATTCCATCAGCGGTCTATGGACTACGCAACGACCGCGGCACTTTTTCTGCTTGGCGCTGCCGCCTATGGCGAGGGTCCAAGCGGCATCAGCAAGGTCGCGGCGGCTGTGGTGATTTCGCTGATCATTGGCAACAGTCTCGGCTACGTTTCCGAGAAACTGACAGCTGCTGTCGTGAAAAGCTGATCTAACCCCCGCTACCGCTTCAGTGATTAACTTTTCCCAATCCCGTGGCGCGAATGCCGCGGGCTTCTTTCGTGCCGGTGACAGGCTCTGATCCTAGATGAAACCGCGCCGGATGCCGTATTGGTCGAGCTTGCGGTAGAGCGTTGGCCGGGAGATGCCGAGCCGCTTCGCGACCCGGCTGAGGTTGCCGCCTTCCGCCGCCAAGGCGTTCTTCATTGCCTGGCGTTCGGCCTCGACGAGCGTGCCTCCCGATTCATGCGCGGGTACACGGCTGTCCGACCCGGCTTCCGATCCAGAGCCGGACGCGGTGATCTCCTCGGGAAGGTTGTGAAGCCCGACGTCGCGGCCGCGCGTCAAGACATGCAGCCGCCCGACGAGGTTTTTCAGTTCGCGTACATTACCCGGCCAACCATAGGCGAGCAGGGCATCGAGTGCTTCGCGCGAGAATTCCAGCGGGTCTTCACCCGCTGCGGTGGCGATCTGCCGGTTGAAATGTTCGATCAGTAGCAGCACATCTTCGCCGCGCTCGCGCAGCGGTGGAACGATGATCGAGACCGCGCCAATTCGATAGTAGAGATCGCGGCGGAAGCGGCCTGCGGCAATTTCCTGCTTGAGATCGCGATTGGTTGAGGCGACCAGGCGCACATCAACCGGGCGACCCCGGCTGTCGCCAATACGGTGGACCACGCGCTCTTCCAGGACACGCAGCAGAAACGGCTGGATCTCGAGTGGCAATTCGCCGATCTCGTCGAGACTGAGGACGCCGCCATTGGCGAGCTCGAAAACGCCCGGTTTGCCTTCGCGCGAGGCGCCGGTAAAGGCGCCGGCGACATGGCCGAACAATTCGCTGCCGAACAGGTCCCTGGTGATCGCTCCGCAATTCATCGCAATGAACGGATCGTTTGCCGCGCGCCGGCTGCCGGCATGGACAAGTCGCGCAAACAGCTCTTTCCCGACGCCTGTTTCGCCTTCGACCAACAGCGATGTCACGCTGCCCGACCGGGCGACGCGGCAGGCGACGTCGATGGCGGCCTGCAGCGCTTCGCTTTCGCCGACGATCATGGCGACAGCATCCTGAAGATGCTTGTTCACTTCCTGGTGGACCACCGCGGTGCTGGAGACGGACGGCACGGAGGGGAACACAAGCGCCGCGCCGCGGAGGTCGCCATCGAGCTTGAGCGGCGTGATGTGGCAGGATCGCAGGTGGGCCGGCAGCGCCCTGGCAAGGTCGGCCTCGGAGCCGGAGGACGGAAGGTTCATCAGCCAGCGGCCACGACCTGGCTCCATCGGGCCGTCCATCATCTCGGTGGTCTCGCCGTCAGGCACATTGTTGCAGAAGATGGCACGGCCGCGATGGTCGACGATTACCAGCCCGTCCTTTCGGCGGTAGCTGGGAGCCGATGAAATGAAAGCTTCGAGCAGGCGCGTGCGCTGTTCCTGCTGCTGTTCGGCCAATGCCTTTTCGATCTGCCGGGCTGTGGCGGCGACGAGCGCGGTGTTGTGTGGCCTGAAGATCGGCGAATAGCCTGACAGGTCGACCACACCGATGATCTTGCCGTCCAGCGGGTCGCGAATCGGCGCGCCGGCGCAGGTCCAGGATTTGATGCCGGCGCAGAAATGCTCGGCCGCATGCACGAAAGTCGGCTCACCCGTCCACAACGCCGTACCAATGCCGTTCGTCCCGACGGCATCCTCGTTCCATTTGCCGCCGATGGCGAGGTGGATATCCATGCCGTCATGCAGCGTCTTCTTGTCGCCGATAGCGTCGATCAGCACGCCGTCGCTGTCGGCCAGAACCAGCATCGCGCCGGTCCCGTCCAGCAACTGGCCAAGCGAGGCGAACGACCGCCGCGCCGCCGAAAGCAGTTCTGCATTGGCTCGGGTCAGATATTCGATCTCGTCGCGATCACTGCTCAGTGGCGCTTCAATGCCTTGAGCGTTGATGCCGCCGGTGGCGCTGCGGTACCAGGAATCGTGAATGAGGGAGCGGACGTGGCTTGGGTGGACCGGATCGCGGGCACATCTGGGTTCGTCAGCCAGAAAACTTTCCCAGGCGCGCATGGTGGCGCGCTCGTCATAGTCGATGTTGCCCAGAACCATTTGCCCAGTGGCCAGCGACGTACGCGCCGGAAGAGCATTGATCTTCATGTGATTGGGGCCTATCTCGCGTTTCATTCCGTCATCACAAGAACCTTTGAGGCATGCCATTGCTGTATGCTGTCATGCATTGGACGTGCACACGTCCAAGCGTCTGCCCGTCAGTTGATGCCGAGTTTCGCGCCGATGTCGAAGGCAAGCTGTTCTTCGGTATAGGCGGCGGCGAGGCGGGAGCCGTCCAGGTCGGCAAGGGCCTCCGCTACGGTTTCGTCGACCGGCGAGAAGAAGCCATTTTGCTTCGTCGCCAGGACGAAGATCTGGTCGTCACCCCGATTGCGGATGTCGCCGATATGGTGAAGCTGGCGGCCTGTGTTCTGGTCCTTTGAGATCACCCGGCCGTTCATGGTAACCTGGATGGATGGCCTGGCTTCGGCCACGGGTGCCGTGCTGCCGCCAACATGGATGATCAGGCCTTTCGTCTTCGGTTGCTGGCGTGGCTTCCTGGAAGCCGAATAGCCGCCGCCGCTGATCTGGTCGGCAAGGCGAACGATAGTCGAACGGTTCTGCTCGATCAGTCTTTTGACTTGTAGGTCCTCGCGCCGCGGGCCATCCCGCTTGGAGATGATTTCGACCATGAATCCTCCCAGATTCGCTCAGCGTTGCCGTTGATACGGCTCATTCTTCTTCTTGTTAGGCCAAGCCTACACCGCCTCAGTCAGATCCGCCATTCATATTAGATAGCGCCAAAGTTCGTGTTGTTGGTAGCAGGTGGCTGCTACAATCGTGCGCAGCAACACCATGAAAAAGCGCTCTAGTTTGCGGCAAAGCCGAACGGCCGCGACCAGCGGCGCGGTGTCCTCGCAGGCACCTTTGGATCATGAGATCGCAGTGTCGAAGTACGAACTGCGCTGCTGGAAGCCAGGCAACAAGCGCTTTCGATCAGGGGCGATATGTCGAGACGCTGATGGCATTGGATGAACGGTCGCGCATTGCGCCTGAGCGCACCGGCCTGATGGTGTTGCGCGCCTATGCGTATCTGAAATTGCGGCGTTTCGGCCATGCGGAACAGGTCTTCCGCGCCGCTGCAGGGACAGGAAATCGCAATGCCCTAAAGGGGGTGAACGACGTCAAGGTGACCCGCGACGCGAAAATTCAATAACGACGCATCAGAACGTCGCCATTGGATCGAGCATATTTGATATGAGGCGTCGCCCGCCCTGCTTCGCTGCGTGTTCCTGCTCATGCAGCGGGCGAGGGCGCGTAGCGGCTGCCCAGCGAATAGCGGCTGCCGACATAGGTTAGCTTGTTGACAGTGGCGACCGCCGCGCCTGACCAGGTGCGCCGATGCAGGAGAAGACAGGGGTCGCCGGGCCGGATCATCAAGCGGCCGGCGGCCACCTCGTCGGCGGCGATCGCCGAGATCACGTGCTCCACCTCCGTCAGCGGCGTCGCCCGCTGCAGATAATCGTAGGTGGTAGTCGCAGCAAAATCTTGCCGGTGGTAGTCCGGTGCGAGAGCCGGATTGACGAAGCGCTCCTCGAGCTGGACGGGCACATCGTCCTCGAAATGCACGATGATCGAATGGGCGACCGGTCTGCGGCGCATGAACTCGAAGGCGACGATGAGTTCCAGCGCCGGGTTGCGGATCTTCTCAAGCACGACGACCTCGGCCCTGTGGCGTGCGCCGCGCGCGGCGATCTCGCCGGCGATGTTCCTGATTTCGATGAGCGCGGATTGTGGTTTCGGCGGCGCCACGAAGGTGCCTACGCCCTGGATGCGCAGGAGGTGGCCTTCCGAGGTCAGTTCTCTCAGCGCCCGATGCACGGTCATGCGCGAGACGCCGAGTGTGCTGACCAGCTCGTTTTCGGAAGGCAGCCTCCGGTCCTTCGGCCATTTGCCGCTGCCGATGTTGCCGAGCACGTAGTCCTTGACCTTTTCGTAGAGCGGCCCGGCGGTTTCGGGAAGCTTGATCATCGTCCTCTCTCCATTCGGACGATGGTCTTCAGGCCGCCGCTCGCGCCTGCGATCAGGCGCTGGTAGGCGGCGGGAATTTCGCCGATCGCGATCTCCTCGGCCACGAAACGCGACAGCGCGGGGGCGAGCTCGCCAAGCATGGCGACGGCCGGCGCAAGCTCGTCGGCGAAGGCGTGGCAGCCAACCAGCGCGATCTCGCGCTCGACCAGGAGGTTGGGATCGAGGTCGAGGCGGCCACGCGAAATGCCGACCAGCGCCAGCGTGCCGCCGCCGGCCAAAAGATCGAGCAGCCGCGCCATGACCGCCACGCTTCCCGTCGCGTCGATGGCATGGCGCAGATTGGGATCGCAGGGTAGGGCGTCCAGGTCGACGACGGTCGCACCGCTCACCTCCGCCACAAGTTCCGCACGCGCCGCATTGCGGTCGGCGACGAGGACCGGTCTTTCGCTGCGCCGCGACAAGAGCAGCGCTGCCAGCCCGCCGATCGGGCCGCAACCGGCGATAAGCACCGGCGTTCCGGCCGGCGCCGACAGACGCCGCACTGCATGCAGGGCGACCGCCAGCGGCTCCGCCATGGCGGCAATTGCGGGATCGAGCGCGGGGTCATGGCGCAGGAGCAGCCGCGCCGGCAGCTCCGTCTCTTGCGCGAAGCCGCCATCGCAGACCTCGCCTACAAAGCCCAGTCTGGCACAGACATTATGCAGGCCGGCCCGACAAGCAGGACACTCGCCGCACCAGAAACGCGAATCGGCGACGACCCGGTCTCCGAGGGCCAACTCGGACACGCCGGCGCCCACGGCGGTCACTTCGCCGGCGAACTCATGCCCGGCGACGCTCGGCGCGCGGCTGATCCACTGACCGGTGCGGAAATTGTGGAGATCGGACCCGCAAATGCCGGCGGCCGTCACCCTGAGCCGCACCCAGCCAGGCGCTGGTTCGCCGGGAGATGGCACGTCCTCAACCCGCAAATCGCCTGCCGCATGGAGTCTGGCCGCCTTCATCGTCCGCTACCGAACCAGATATCGATCGCGCACGTCGGAGACGGCGTGCTCATGCGAGGAGAAGCCTTCATAGCGGGCAAGTGTGCGGGCATGACGTGCGAATTCGGGATAGGCCGCGGCCGTCACGTAGCCGATGGAAGAGCGCTTGACGAAATCCGTGACCGACAGCGGTCCGCAGGTACGCGCCCAGCGGCTGGTCGGCAGGACGGCGTTGGGGCCCAGCCCGAAATTGCCGATCGAGACCGGCGTGTGCGGCCCCATAAGGATCTCGGCAGCTTCGGTGATGTGGCCAAGGTGCGCGAAGGGGTCGGTGGAGAGGATCTCCAGATGCTCCGGCGCGTAGTCGTTGATAAAGCGGTAGCTCTCCTCGATCGACCCTGTCAGCACGATGCCGCCACAGGCGCCGGTCAGCACCGCGGTGGAGAACGCCACGCGCTGCTCGGTCATGCGCGCCCAGTGCTCGGGCAGCGCGGCCAATGCCTCCTCCGCCACGCGGCGGCTGTGGGTCACCAGATAGGCCGATGAGTCCGGTCCGTGCTCTGCCTCGATGAGGAGGTCGAGCGCGGCCAGCCCGCCATGCACGCTGTCGTCGGCGAGGATGATCGCCTCCGACGGACCGGCGGGAAGGCCTGGATCGATGACGCCTGCAAGCAGCCGCTTGGCCGCAACGACCCAGGGGCTGCCTGGACCGACGATCTTGAGTGCGGGCCTGATCGTCTCTGTGCCGTAGGCAACCGCGGCGACCGCCTGTGCGCCACCGCATTTGTAGATCGTTTCGACGCCGGCGAGGCGCGCCGCAACCAGCGTTGCTGCGTCCACCGAACCATCGGGCGCTGGCGGCGTGACGATAGCAAGCTCCGGGACGCCCGCCACCACGGCGGGCACTGCGGTCATCATTGTGACCGAAGGGAACGCCCCCTTGCCGCGCGGGACATAGAGTGCCACCGAGCGGATCGGCGTGAAGCGGTCCCCGGCATAGGCGCCGGGCCGCATTTCCTTAAGCCACATGGCTTCCGGCTTCTGCTCCTCGTGGAAATGCCGGACGTTGTCGATGCCGAAGCGAATGGCGGCGACCACGTCCTCGTCCACCATGTCGAAGGCGGCGTCGAACTCGGCGGGGCTGACCTTCAGCCGCGCGGCATCGAGACCTGCCTTGTCCAAGTCGCGGGCGAAGCGAACGAGCGCTGCGTCGCCTTCTGTTCGCACTGCCTCGATGATCGGTGCGGCCTTCTCCATAAAGCTGGAGAGATCGGTCTCGGAGCGCCGCATTAATGCCGCACGACCAGCGGCGTCGAGCTGGCTCAAGTCATGGAATGATACGTTTGGCATAGGATTTCCTTTGCGGCCCCGGCGGGCCGGCATTCCTCATTTCGATTTCAGGAAGATGTCGAGCCCGACCAGCCTGTCGAGCAGGAAGATGGCGACAGCCGAGCAGGCGATGAAGACCACGGAGATCGCGGCAAGGTCCGGCGTGATGATCGAGCGGATGGAATTGTAGATCAGCACCGGCAGCGTCACGATACGCGCATCGACGAGCAGCAGGCTGACCAGGAACTCATTGAGCGCCAGGATGAACATCAGCAGCGAGCCGGTGATCACCCCCGGCATCACCGCCGGCAAGGTGACGGAGAAGAACACCTGGAGCGGCGGCGCGCCGCAATTGGCAGCGGCCAGTTCCAGGTCCGGGTCAAGTCCGGTGGCACTCGCCGTGACCGCCCAGATCATGAACGGAAGATTGATGACGCAGCAGGCGATGCCGACCGGCCAAAGCTGGCCGAGAATGCCGGCGTTGCCGAAGACCAGCATGAGACCGATGCCCGATCCAATCAGCGGGATGGTGAAGGGCAGCAGCAGATAGATCTGGATCGACTTCTCGAAACGCACCGCATATTTCGCCAGCGCGATCCCGGCCAGCGTGCCCACGGGAATGGCAACGAGCGTGCAGACCGTCGCGACTTGGAGCGTGCGCAGGAAAGCGTTGCGCAGGTCGGAGGCCTGCGAGATGCGCGCGTACCACCGCAGCGACAGCCCATCCGGCGGAAACGTGATGATGTTGCCACCGGTGAAGGAAGCGCCGAGCACCACGACCGTCGGCGCCGAAAGCGTCACCAGGGCGATCGTCACCAGGGTCCACAGAACAACCGATTTGCTGCGCGAGCCGCTCACGCCCGGGACCTCCCCATGGCGAGCGTTCCGGCCCCGAACAGCGCGAACACGAGGCCGACAAGGATTGACCCGAGCGCTACCAGCATAAGCGCCAGCGTCGCGCCGAGGCCCTGGTCGGACGTTCGGAAGAACTGGTCGTAGATGGCGTTGGCGATGAAGTCCTGCGAGCCGCCGCCAAGGATCGCGGGGACTGCGAAATCGGTGAGCGAAAGGGTCAGCACCACCACGCCGGCGCCGATGAAGCCCGGACGAGCGAGTGGCAAAACGACGTGGACGAATGTGCGAACCCAGTTGGCGCCGAGCGATCCGGCGGCCGCCTCCAGCTCTTCGGGAATGGCTGTGAGTGCTGGCGCGAGCATCAGCACGGCGAAGGGCAGCATGTATTGGACGAGGCCGAACAGCACGGCGGGATAGTTATAGATGAGCCGCATCGGCGCGATCCCGACAAGACCAAGCGCCTCGTTGACCATGCCCTGGTTGCCAAGGATGATCAGCCAGCCATAAGCACGCACCACCTGCCCGATGAAGAAGGGCAGGAACAATGCAATCAGCAGGAACTTGCGCAATCCTGGCGAACGCGTGCGCACCATCAGATACGCATAGGGAAAGGCGAAGACGAGCGTCACCGCCGTGACGATCAGGGCGGCGATGAGGCTGCGCTGCGCGACAACGAGGAACAGCGGCTCCGTCAGCGCCCGCCGGAAATTGGCGATGGAATAGTCCTCCGAGAACTGGAAGGTGGTGGTGTCGAGCGTGCGCAGGCTCGCATCTGCGATCTGGATGAGACCAAGCACGAGCAGTCCGACGAGCAACACCGCCGGAAGCAGCATCAGATAGGGCGTAGCGCGCCGGAACCGCGCCGGCCAGACGGCGGCGGCAATGCCTTCCAGCGCATCCATGATGCGCCATTTCAGGGGATAGGCTGTCCTGGCTGCCCGCATGAAAAAATCCGTATCCGACGTCGTGAAGGAGCCGGTGCCGCACGAGGGCACCGGCCAATCTGGCGTCAACCCTGCATGATCGCCTTGAACTTGGAAAACCACTCGCTCTCATTCTCGACCTGGATCTTCGACGAGATGCGGATGAGGCGCTTGAAATCCGCTTCGGTGGTCGGATAGGACGGATCGCCCACCAGATCTTTCGGTGGTGTGAGGCCCGGCACCACGCCCGGCAAGCCGAGGCCATCCAACCAGACCTGCTGCGCTTCCTTGGTCAGCGCATGGTTGATGTACTGCTTGGCCCAGTAGAGTTCGTTTTCCGGCAGGCCTTTTGGAATCCACAAACCGTCCGTGTCGAACTTCGCACCCTCTTCCGGCACGACCCATTCGATTTTCACACCGTTCTTGCGGGCCTCCCGGGCGTTGGTCGAAATGGTGCAGGCAGCGTCGATCTCACCGTTCTGGAACCAGGTGGTGAAGTCGGGATCCTCGCCGAGCAGCGGTTGCTGCGCCTTCATCTTGGCGATGAAATCCCAGGCCGGTTGCATATTGCCGGGGATGTCCTCCAGCTTGCCACCACCGGCGACCTGCGCGGGGAAATGGAAGCCGATGCCGTCATTGTAGAAGGCAAGCCGGCCCTTGAACTTCGGGTCGAGCAGATCTTTCCAGGACTTAGGCGGTCCGTCCGGGAATGCCGCCGGCCGATAGGCAAGCACATAGACGTAGCCGTAGGTATTGACGATCGGGAAGCCTTCCAGGCCGGCCGGCTTGGCAAGGTCCGTCACATTGGCGAGGTTCGGCAGGTCTGAGAGGTCTTCCGTCACACCGCGCAATGCCGACTTCGTGGCATTGGTGGTGGTGTCCCAGTTGATATGGATCGGCGGGACTCGGTTCTGCGCCACGGCGGCCCAGACCTTGGGCTGAATCTCGTTGTCTTCGGTCAGGTCGTGACGGACGGCAATGCCCGTCATTTTGGTGAAGCTGTCGGACACGCCGGCCTTCAGGCTGTCCACCCAGCTGCCGCCCCAGGCGCGCACGATGATCTCGGCCGGCTTTTCCGGTTCCTGCGCATAGGCACTGCGCAGGCCGAGCGCTGAAGCGCCGCCAAGCGCGGCGGTAGCTTGAAGGAAGGTTCTGCGGGAAAGATGGGATAATGTCGGCTTGAAGCGCTTCATCTGCATTCTCCTCTGGGTTTGACCGGTTTCCGGTTCTATCGAAAAACAAGCATATCCCTGGCGTTCCACCCCAGGAACACGCTTTCGCCTATGTCGAACTGCGTGTGCGCGGCGGCATCATGGTCGAAAACGCGAATGATCTCGTCGCCAATCGCGGCGCAGGCTACCTCGTAGACCATGCGCTCGCCTTCGAAGATCGTGTCGGTCACAGTTCCGGCCAGCAGGCAATCGAGCTTCGACAGCTGAGCAGCATCGCCGGCGAGACGGATCTGTTCGGCGCGGATTGCTCCCGATGCATTGCCACCCTCCGCAGGTGGATTGACCGGATCGCCGACCTTGCCGGCAAGCATCAGATCACCCCGAAGGATGGAGACGTCGCCGGCTTCAGAGACGGACCGTACCGTACCGGCAATGAAGTTGGTGACGCCGATGAAGTTGGCGACGAAGGCGTTGCGGGGCTGGCGGTAGGTCTGGATCGGTTGCGCCTTCTGCTGGATCTCGCCCTGATCCATGACGACAATGTCGTCGGAAACCACCAACGCCTCGCGCTGGTCGTGGGTGACGTTGATCGTGGTGACGCCGAGTTCGCGCTGGATGCGACGGAATTCGAGTTGCATTTCCTCACGCAGTTTTCGGTCGAGCGCAGCCAGCGGCTCGTCGAGAAGCAGCAGGTCGGGCTCGAACACCAGCGCACGCGCGATCGCGACGCGCTGCTGCTGCCCGCCGGAAAGTTCGTGAATGCGCCTACCGCCATAGCCCCCGAGCCGGACCAGCGCGAGATATCGCTCGACGCGTTCGGGAATGGTGCGTGCGTCGCGCCGGCGCATCTTCAGCGGGAAGGCGACATTCTCGGCCGCCGTCATATGTGGAAACAACGCAAGCCTCTGAAAGACCATGCCGATCGACCGCTTGTGCGGTGGTACTGCGCTCACCGCTTCGCCATTGATGAAGATCTCGCCGCTGCTCGGGGTCTGGAACCCGGCGATCATTCGCAGGAGGGTTGTCTTGCCGGACCCTGAAGGTCCCAGAATGGTGAGAAACCGGCCCTTCGGCAGATCGAAGGACGCATTCTTGACGGCATGAACCCCATCGAAGTCCATCCCGACGTTGCGGACCGCGACTGCGATTTCCCTGCCGCCTTCTGCTTCGTGTGAAGCTATGGCCCGGAAAGCCTCCTGCATTGTGGTTCCCCTTTTTGTCGCCGTTCGCATGCAAGAACGATCAGCGTATCAGGTGGTATATACAACCATATACAAGTCGGGTCTACACGGTCCTTGTTGCACCGCACTTATATCGTTCAGATGGATGCGAGATAGCCTCCGTCGACGGGGATGCAATGCCCGGTGACATAGGCGGATGCCCCGCTCGCCAGGAACACAACGGCTCCGGCCAGATCCTGCATCGTGCCGAAGCGCCGCTGCGGGATCTTGGCCAGCATTGCCGTCTGCCAATCGGGATCCTCATAGAAGACATCAGTCATCGCCGTATGGAAATAACCCGGAGCGATGGCATTGACGCGAATACCGAGCGATGCCCATTCCGTGGCAAGCGCGCGCGTCATGCCTAGAAGGCCAGATTTGGATGAGCCGTAAGGCACCGCGGTCGGAATACCGACATAGGAGGTCAGCGAGCAAAGATTGATGATCGCGCCGCCGCTCTTGGCGGCAGCCATCCGTCGCGCCGCAGCCTGCGCGCAGAAGAAGGCGCCCTTCAGGTTGGTCGATACGATGCGATCCCACACCGCCTCGTCCACGTCGAGCGAGGGCTGGACTTGCTCATAGCCGGCGTTGTTGACCAGAATGTCGAGCCCGCCAAAGGCTTCCGCGACCTCGTCGACCACCACGCGGATGCGATCTGTGTCGAGCACGTCGAGAGACCGGCAAAGCGACCTACGCCCGAGTGCGCCGATTCGGTCCGCCGTCTCACGAAGGGATGTTTCGTCGCGGGCGGTTACCGCGACGTCGGCACCAGCCGCGCAGAGCGCCTCCGCGATCGCCTGGCCGATGCCACGGCTGGCGCCCGTCACCAGCGCCTTTTTTCCCGTCAGATCGAACAAGCGAGCGGCGTCCATGGCGTCACGGTTCCTGCATTCTCGAAAATTGCATGCGGGAAACGAACACCAGTTGCGGCCGGTTGTCTATACATCTTGCGCTATTGCCCGGGGGCGGTCGCCACCAAAATGGCGCGGCGCTGGATCTTCCCTTGCCAGGACCTACGGAGCGTGGAGGGAATCTACGGGTCGGCAGCAATCAACCGACCGTCCTGCAGGGGAGAAGCCAGTCTTCCTTGGCGGTACGATTTTCTAGCGCCGCCTGTCCAACCACCCTCGTTGCATGGAGGGTGATTGGACAATTTTGCATCGGGCAAGTTCAGTATGTTAGCGGCCCGCCCATGGTGCACGCTTCCCATGGACCTTGCCGAGCTGCGTTTGTCCTTCTTTCGGGGGTGCTTCGGATACGGGCAAGGAAGCGGCATGATTGGTATCCAAGGTCATTTCGCTTTTGTCGGCATCAGTGGCGAACCCGCGGGTGGGGTCGCGGTCTGGGTTTTGATTGGCAGCGAGGGAGACTCCTGTCGACAAAGCGAGGAGGGCCAAGACTGTTACAAGCTTGTTCATCGTATTTTTCCTTTCTTAGAATGAGCAGACTTGCCAATCGGCGCCTCGCGCGCGGTGCCGTATTGACTCCTGCTTGCGAAACCGCGGTCGGCTTTCTGTCTCGTCACCATGACGAGACTTCCTGCTCACGATTGAATTTAGGCTACGCCTGTCGCAGAGGTTTGCCCGAGCTCCATCGAAATGTAACCGAATGTATGCGAGAGCCTCGTGGCTCCCCGGATTTCCGTCGCTTCGACAAATTTGGCTACAATTTTTATTCGGTCGCTTGTCCGCGTTTGGGCCGCCTATGACCGAACTTCGCCGATGCGGCCATGCGACAACACGCGA
Organism: Mesorhizobium sp. M6A.T.Cr.TU.014.01.1.1; assembly: GCF_004022765.1. Lineage (NCBI taxonomy): Bacteria > Pseudomonadati > Pseudomonadota > Alphaproteobacteria > Hyphomicrobiales > Phyllobacteriaceae > Mesorhizobium > Mesorhizobium sp. M6A.T.Cr.TU.014.01.1.1. The sequence continues at coordinate 124,617 of NZ_RZPG01000001.1, read as the reverse complement.
AGGTCATGACCTTCCAGTGGCTGTGGAAGTTCTCCAGCGTTGACCGCGCGGCGCCCAGCGTCAGGCCGCTGGTGGCTCGCGATCGCGGCTTTAAGCCGCGCGTCGGCTGCGTTGATGTGCTCATGAAAAGATGGTAACGCAATATTAAATAGTGTTTCGGGTCGTTACTTTGGGCGGGGCGAATGGGATTAGTGTTACCGCGGGCATGGCTGTGTGCCGGCCTACTGATAGGCTTGATGATGTCCGCGACGCCGATCGAGCAAGCTTCGGCCGATGCGGTGCATGGTGCCATGGCCATCGGGCAACGGACTTCCGTCCCGGTCGGCTATATCGAATTCTGCCGACGGCAGGCCGCAGAATGCAGAATACGATCAGGCAAGGCTCCGCCAATCCTTATGATCAGAGGAATGGAAGACAAGCTCGCGTCCGTCACCAAGCTCGTGAACAGATCGATCAAGCCTGCGAGCGATCTTGCCGTTCACGGAACGATGGAATTCTGGTCCTATCCTGACAGCGCGGTCGGCGACTGCGAGGACTACGTCCTGCTTAAGCGCCAGATGCTCAATTTGGCGGGCGTATCGCTCTCGAACCTTCTGATCACTGTCGTCAAAAAGAAGGACGGCGAGGGGCACGCGGTGCTGACGGTCAAGACCGACAAAGGCGACTATGTGCTCGACAACCTCAACGACGAGGTGAAGCTTTGGTCGGAAACTGGATATAGATTTCTAAAAAGGCAATCGTCCACAGACACAGGGCGCTGGGTTGCGATACTTGAACACCCCGATGTCCTGGTCGGGGCAGTCGACTAAGCCTTGAGAATCGCGCCTGGACTACACTTGGCACCTCCCATGCCATGTCCGAGAATAGCAGAGTTGGACAGAGGTCGTGTGAAACGCGATTTGCGTGACGGGCCTAGACGGCCTCCGCTCGCTAGCATGGCTCGGGTTTCAGGCGATGGGCGCTGCAGTCGACCGGCGCAGACCTCATGCCACAACTCGTATAAGCGGAGATGGGAATTCAATCCAAACTTGCACTATGTGGCGCACGAAGCGCGATTTGTTTGCGTCCCGCTACATTGATGCCAACCGCAATTTCGGCGGCCTTGCCAAGATCGGCTGCATAGCGGAGGAGAATCCTTTGTGCCTCCACGGTATCTTCTTCCGTGAGTACGCTTTGTACCCCCGGCAGATGGCGCGCGCGTCGAAACTCCGCGGGGCTGCACCCGAAACGGCCCCTGAACTTATTGTAGAACACAGCAGGATTGCCGAAACCGTTTCGCTCCATGATCACACCAACAGTATGATCTGTCCGGTGGAGTTCGTCCGCTGCGGTGTCCAGGCGCAGGCTTTGGCAATAGTCGCGGTAGCCAATGCCCAAATGGCGCTTGAACAGGCGGGAAAGGTGGCTCAGCGTCAGTCCCTCAGCCGCGGCAATCGCACTCAGTCGCTGGGTGTCTAATTGCCCTTCGACTGCGCCCATAATCCTCAGGATTCGGTCTCGACTGTCGGACCGCAGGGGCGCTGCATCGCTATCTGCTTTCAGATGCGGGATCTGCCGATAGATGAAACAGGCAAGAAGATTGGCAACAGTCTGCCGAACTATGACCTCCTCGGGGCGACTCGTCTGATCAAGGATCAGCCGGGCCATGAAAGCCTTTATCGGCGCGATCCGATTCATGAACGGACGGCTATGGAGGAAGGAGCGGCAAAGGTAATGCCGGGATGCAAAACCGGGCAGGCCCATGCGCTCGAAATATCCAACATCGAGATGCGCGCCGCAGATCAGAGCATCGCGCGAAATCGAAGTCGAATTGTGCGGGACGTCGCTATTTATGATGATCACGTCATCCTGCTTCATCTCGCAAGCCTGTTCGTCGACGACTAGGCGGAAGCTGCCTCGCAGCACGAAAAGTATCTCCATTTCACGATGCCAATGATAGGGCACATTGGCACGGCCATGCATGAAGGCACGGCAGTGAAAATCCTCCGCAGGCGCATGATCCTCGAAGCTACTGTCGCGGATTTGCAGTTCGCCGTCGGTTTTGAGATAAGCGATATTCATCATGGTTCCCAGGCCAACCTGCTTACTAGACATCAAAAACTGTCGTAGTTCCAGCGCAAGTTTCGCGGCTAGAAGAGAGCCGTGGCCCCGTGTCATCAATAGGTCATCTCTTGGCGCAGCGGCGATGCCGTAATGGTGAGGCGAACCACCAGGGATGACCGGCGCGTCCGCAACAGCATATGGAATGACGATGACCTGGAATATTTCCGACAAGGAGCTGACTGGTCTGCTGGCGCAGATGAGCATCGAGGAAAAGGTCGCGATGGTCAGCGGCCACGGCCTCTGGCGGACGGTCGCCAACTACCGTCTTAACATTCCCGAACTGCTGATGACGGATGGCACATACGGTGTTCGCTATTCGATCGAACAGATCGACGGAGCGCATGACGCAGACAACCAGCTCGCCTCATTCCTGAGTGTCGTCAACACCGATCTCTCGACAGGGGTCGACAGTGCATTCGGCTCCACCCGTCCAGCAACATGCTTTCCGAATGGTTCGTCGTTGGCCTGTTCGTGGGATCTCAATCTCGCATATGAGCTTGGCGAAGCGCTCGCTGCCGAATGCCAGGCGTTCGGCGTCAACATATTGCTCGGCCCAGGTGTCAATATCCGGCGCACGCCGCTGGCAGGGCGAAGCTATGAATATTACGCAGAGGATCCTCTGCTGACGGGTGATATTGCCGCCGCGGTCATCAACGGCCTTCAGCGCAACGGGGTGGGGGCCTCGCTCAAGCATTTCGCGTGCAACAATTCCGAGGTCCAGCGCACGACGATGAGCTCGGTCGTCGAGGAACGCGCCCTGCGGGAGATCTATCTCGCCGGCTTCGAACGGGCGATCCGCAAGAGCGATCCCTGGACCGTCATGAGTTCCTATAACCGGCTCAACGATGTTCAAACCGCCGAAGATCACTGGCTGCTGACCGAAGTGCTGCGCGACGAGTGGGGATATGATGGCGTCGTGGTGTCCGACTGGCACGGCATCAAGGACCGGCCGGCTTCGATGAATGCGGGCAACGACCTCGACATGCCCGAAAGCGGCGCCCGCAAGCAGGAACTTCTGACAGCGGTCGAAGACGGACAGGTGTCAATAGAGACGCTTGATCGCTCTTGCCTGCGCATCTTGAAGCTTGTGCGTCTGGCCCGAAACGGTGTGAAGCCGAATGCCGAGGCCGACTTCCAAAAGCATCATGCCTTGTCCCGGCGCATGGCGGCCGAGTCGATCGTGCTCCTGAAAAACGAGAACGCCAGCCTTCCCTTGCTCCCCGAGAAGCTCAAAAGGATCACGGTCGTTGGAGCCGCCGCCGTGGAACCGGTCATCCAGGGTTCTGGTTGCGCCACGACGAGGCCGACCGAGGTCGACATCCCGCTGGAGGAAATCCGCAAACGCGCACCCGGCGTGGACATCGACTATCACACCGTCGCGGATTTCGAGGCCGGTGGCAGCTCCGAGGCGGTGGCGCTTGCGGCGGTCGACGCCGCCGACGCTGTCCTGTTTTTCGCCAACACCGAGGTCGGTTATGACGGCGAGGGCTCCGACCGCAAGCATCTCAATCTGCATGACGGCCAGGACGCCCTGATCGAGCGACTATCCGCACGTAAAAGTAAAGTCGTGGTCATTCTCGCGACGCCGGACGCCGTGGTCATGCCCTGGGCCGATCATGTTGCAGCCGTACTTGCGGCTTTCTTCGGCGGGCAAGGTGCTGGCAGCGCGATCGCCGATGTTCTGTTCGGCAGCCAGAATCCGTGCGGCAAGCTGACCGTGACATTCCCCGTCCAGGTCGAGGACATACCGGGCTACCTCACCTATCCCGGCGAGGGCAATCGCCACATTTATTCGGAGGGCATCCACGTTGGCTATCGCTTCTACGACAAGCGCAAGCTCACGCCGCTGTTTCCTTTCGGTTTCGGGCTGAGCTACACCAGCTTCGAATATTCCAACCTGTCGGTCGATGCCGATCGGATTGATGCGTCGAGCTCGATCACGCTCGCGTTCGATATCACCAATACCGGCAGTGTGGCCGGCAAGGAAATCGCGCAGGTTTATGCGCGCCCGCACCAACCGCGGCTGATCCGCCCGATCCGTGAACTCAAGGGCTTCGCGAAAGTCTCTCTCGAGCCGGGCGAAACCAAGCGCGTCGAGATCAAGATCGAGAGCCGCGATTTGCGATACTACGACCCGCAGTATCGCCGGTGGCTGCTCGATGCTGGCAGCCTGACCTTCGAGGTCGGCGCGTCCTCTCGCGACATCCGTCTGGAGCGGACGGTCGAGGTCGAAGCTGCGGCACTGGCCTCCACCGTCCTCAATGTCGAAAGCCAGCCCTTCCTGGTCTTCGAGAACGAATTCGCCCGCCAGCGCTTCCGCGCCTTTCTCAAGCAGCGGCTCGATCTCAGCGATCAGGAAGCCGACAAGATGCTCGAATACTGCGCCGGCTCCTTCCTCGGAATCCACAAGACGGTCGCCTGGGTCGCGGGCGAGACAATCTCCAAGGCCGAAATGGCCGCATTCCTCGACAGCCTCAACAAGGAGATGGGGATGATGCTCACCAAGGCTGCATAGACACCCGGGCGCCGCCTCGCGCGTTGCCGGACCGAGCGTCTCGGGAACAGAGACCTGCAATCAATGCCAACCAAGGGGAACTGCCATGAAATTTCGCCACCTATTGTCCACGATGAGCATCCTGGGCGCGTTCGCTGCCTCTAGTCCCGTGCTCGCCCAGACCGTCGACGTGCAGCACTACTGGACGAGTTCGAGTGAATCCAAGGCGATGAACACGATCGCCGACAGCTTCAAGCAACGCGGCGGAAAATGGATCGACAGCCCGTCGGCCGATTTCGACGCGGCGCTTGCGGCGGCAACCAGCCGGATTGCCGGCGGCCAGCCGCCATCGGCGATCCTGATGACGCCAAGCTCGGCGCTGCGCGACCTTGCCAACTCCGGTCAGCTTCGAGATTTCGACGATCTCGCCGCCAAGGGCGGTTGGCAAAAGGTGATGGCGCCGATTGTGTGGGACAAGCTCAATGTCGACGGCCACCTCGTTGCCTTACCCGTCGGGGTGCATGCGCAGAACTGGGTCTGGTATTCCAAGCCCGTTCTGGAGAAACTCAAAATCAGCGAACCGAAGACCTTCGACGAGCTTTTCGCGGCCGCCGATAAGATCAAGGCGTCGGGCGGCATCGGCATCGCTACCGGCGGCGAACCCTGGCAGCAAGTCGGCATCCTCTACAGCGCGTTTCTCGCTCTCGGCGGTCCCGAGTACTGGAATGAACTGATCGTCAAGCGATCCCCCGAGGCGCTCAAATCGCCTGTCCTGACCCAAGCTTTCGACATCTTTCGCAAGGTATCGACCTATGCGGATCCGGCGAGCCCCGGCCGCTCCTGGAACGACACGACGAACCTCGTCGTGACGGACAAGGCCGGTTTCCAGTTCATGGGCGACTGGGCACGGGGCGAGTTCCTCGCTGCCGGCAAGGTCGCGGGTAAGGACTTCGGCTGCTTGCTGACGCCGGCTGAAAAGCCAGGATACGCGATCCTGATCGATGTCTTTGCATTCCCGTTGAACACCGACGACGACCGGATCAAGGGCCAGACGCTGCTCGCGGACTCGATCATGGAGCCCGCTGTCCAGGAAAAGATCGCCGAGGTCAAAGGCTCCGTCCCGTCGCGGACGGACGTGGACACATCCAAGCTCGATACCTGCGCGCAAATCGGATCCAAGACGCTTGCCACGCCGGGCGCCGCGGTCCAGGCAGCCTATGATGCGCTCGCAGGCGACCTCAACGGCCAGGTGACGGATCTGGCCGGGCAGTTTTGGACCGACAAGTCCATGACCACGGAAGCGGCCGTCGAGAGCTTTAGCAACATCCTGCAGAGCGAGTAAGAATCATGCAACCGGCCGGCGGCATCGCTGGCCGGTTGCCAACCCTTGCACTCGCGGGTCGCTCGGCATGACGCACCTATGATCCTGAAAGCGGTTTCATGAGAACCTGGTTGCATCGGCAGACGTTCAGGCCGGACATGACGGTCGTCTTCTTCTTCGGCATCGTTGCGGTGTTTTTCTATGGGTCGATCTTGTGGACCGGCTACATGTCCCTGACGCGGTCGACACTGATGCCCAATTACAATTTCGTGGGCTTCGACCAATATATCAAGCTCTTCACGAACCACCGCTGGCTGGTGTCTTGCCTGAACATGGTGATTTTCGGTGTGCTCTACATCGTTGGCACGCTCGCCTTCGGCACGCTGCTTGCCGTTTTCGCCGACCGCCGCATCAGGGCCGAGTCGCTGTTTCGAACCATATTCCTCTATCCGCTCGCCGTATCGCTGATCGTCACCGGTCTTTCCTGGCGCTGGGTGCTCGACCCTGTGAACGGCTTGCAGGGGCTTGTGCGCGGCATGGGTTGGGAGAATTTCACCTTCGACTGGCTCACCGATCCCGACCGGGCGATCTACACCTTGGTCATTGCCGGCAGCTGGCATTCGGCCGGGCTGATCATGGTCATCATTCTCGCCGGCTTGCGCGGTGTGGACGAAGACCTCTGGAAGGCGATCCGCATGGAAGGCATTCCCCTCTGGCGAGCCTATCTGCAAGTCATCTTTCCCGGTATGCGGCCCGTCGTGGCTTCCTGTGTCGTGCTTTTGATGTCGGATGTTATTCGCGGCTACGACCTTGTCATCGCCATGACCAAGGGGGGCCCTGGCATCGCCACGGAAATGCCGGCGAAGTTCGCTGTCGACTACTACTTCGCACGGGTCAATCTCGGCCTGGCTTCCGCCGCCTCGATCGCGATGCTGGTCTTGTCGCTGTTGCTGTTGGCACCTTACTTCTACAGTGAGTTCAGGAGGCGCACGTGACGCAAAGCCTTCCTGGCGAACGGTCCGTGTTCGGCCCACGCGCGGCGCGCCTCGGTCTCTATGCGTTTCTCTTCGCTTCGGCCGCCTTCTTCCTCCTGCCGCTGCTGCTGGTGATCAGCAACTCGCTGAAGCCGATGGAGGAAATCCGTCAGGGCAATCTTCTCGCTTTCCCCGTGAAGCCGACTTTCGATGCCTGGGCGACGGCATGGAAAAGTGCCTGCACCGGGCTTGAATGCGGCGGGGTGCGCCCAGGCCTGTGGAACTCCATCAAGATCACCGTTCCGGCGGTCGTGATTTCGACGCTGGCAGGCGCGCTCAACGGCTATGCGCTGGCGCAGTGGAAGTCGCGCCACGCCAACCTGATCATGCTTCTTGTCATGGTCGGCCTGTTCATCCCCTATCAGGCGATGCTCTATCCGACGGTGAAGATCCTGAGCAGCCTCAGTCTGTTCCGCACCTATAGCGGTATCATTCTTGTCCATGTCGTCTACGGCTTGCCTTATACGACGCTGCTGTTCCGCAACTTCTACGTTGGCGTGCCGGAGGAGATCAGCCGGGCCGCGCGCATGGAAGGCGCCAGTTTTCTCAGAACGTTCCGGTCCGTCATCCTCCCGCTGTCGACCAACATCCTGGTCGTCGTGGCGATCCTGCAATTCACCGGCATATGGAACGATTATCTGCTCGGGCTGATCTTCGCCGGCAACGACAATTTGCCGATGACGGTTCAGCTTACTAACATCGTCAACAATGCTCGGGGTTCGGCGTCGCCCAATGTCAACATGGCCGCCGCGGTCATCACCGCCATTCCGACGCTCATCGTCTATTTCCTCTCCGGCCGCTATTTCGTGCGCGGCATCGCCGCCGGCGCTGTGAAGGGTTAGCAATGTCCAGTGTATCCATCCGAAAAATCAGGAAGTCCTTCGCCGGACTGACCGTCTTGGATTCGGTCGACATGGAGATCGCTCCCGGCGAGTTCATCGTCATCCTAGGCCCCTCGGGTTGCGGAAAGTCGACCCTGCTCAACGTGATCGCCGGACTTGACGATTGCGACTCTGGCCAAATCGTGATCGACGCAGTCGATGTCAGCGGCCTGGAGCCAAGCCAGCGGGGACTGGCGATGGTGTTTCAATCCTATGCGCTTTTCCCTGCCATGACCGTGCGGCGCAATCTCTCCTTCGGCATGGAAGTCGCTGGCACGCCCAAGCCGACGATCGTGCAAAAGGTAGACTGGGTGGCGAAGCTCCTGCAAATCGAGGCGCTGCTCGACCGCAAGCCGGGCCAGTTGTCAGGCGGTCAGCGCCAGCGGGTCGCGATCGGCCGAGCGCTCGTGCGCTCATCCAGCATCTGCCTTTTCGATGAGCCGCTGTCGAACCTCGATGCCAAGCTGCGCGCCGAGACGCGCGTCGAGCTCAAGCAACTGCACGAGACGCTGAAGTCCACCATGATCTATGTGACGCATGACCAGATCGAAGCCATGACAATGGCCGATCGCGTGGCCGTGATGCACAAGGGCAGGGTCGAGCAGTTCGCTCCTCCGCAGGCGATCTACGAGAAGCCGGCAAGCCTCTTCGTCGCCGGCTTCGTGGGATCGCCTGCCATGAATCTTCTTGAGGGCGGCCTGGACGGCGCGGGGCGCTTTCTGGTCGGTCAGCGCAGCATCAACTCTTCCGCCTATCCTTTCGAAGGGCCGTCAACCGCGGGCGAAGCGGTGCTCGGCATTCGGTGCGAGGACATCGACGTCGTCGAGCCGGATTCGCCCGACAGCATTCCCGCCAAGCTAGCCTTCACCGAACTTCTGGGCGCCGATGCCCTCGGCTGGTTCGACTGTCTGGGCAAACGCATGAGCGTCAGGCTCGGCGTTGATGCCGCCCGCTCGATGCGGAAGGAGGTCGGCCTTCGGTTCGACATGGCGAAGGCTTCCTTCTTTTCAGCGTCGACCGAACGGCGGCTTTGAGGAACACGAGAACTCAATCAACCGGCGGCACAAACGCCGCCGAGGCATCCATGGAGACTTCGGTTGTCGTATGAAAAGCTGATGGATGGCGCGTTCGATGCGCTGATCGAAGAGATGACGGATGCGGAGAAGGTGTCGCTTGTTTCGGGCCACCGCATGTGGAAGACGGCAGCGATCGAGCGTCTGGGCATCCCGCAGATCGTCATGACCGACGGCACCTACGGGGTGCGTTACTCCATCCCGCAGATCGATCAGGATGAAGCCGGGGGCCAGGATTTCGCGGCGTTTCTCTCCGTCGTCGACCAGAAGGCCGATGACGTGCAGATTGCCTGGGGACAGGTCAGACCCGCGACCTGCTTTCCAAACGGATGCAGCATCGCCTGTTCGTGGGACACAGACCTTGCGCGTGGGTTGGGCGAGGCTCTCGCCCGCGAATGCCAGGAATTTGGCGTACATCTGCTGCTCGGACCGGGGATCAATATCCGTCGCACCCCGCTCGGCGGCCGCTCCTACGAATACTATTCCGAAGACCCGATCCTTACAGGGGATTTCGCGGCGGGCGTCATCGGCGGTCTGCAGGACAACGGCGTTGGCGCATCGCTGAAGCATTTCGCCTGCAACAATTCCGAAGTCGAGCGGACGACCATGGATTCCGTGGTCGAGGAACGCGCTCTGCGGGAGATATACTTGAGCGGCTTCGAGCGGGCGATAGCCAAGAACAATCCTTGGACCGTCATGAGTTCCTACAATCGCTTGAACGGCGGCCAAGCTGCCGAGAACCCATGGCTCCTCGACGAGGTGTTGCGAGGCGAGTGGGGCTATGACGGCGTGGTTGTCTCCGATTGGCACGGCATCAAGGATCGACCCGCCTCGCTGGCGGCCGGCAACGACCTCGACATGCCGGAAAGCGAGACGCGCAAGGCCGACCTGCTGGAGGCGATCAAGGCGGGCAGGATAGACTGCGCCGTGCTCGACAAGGCCTGCGCACGCATGCTCGGTCTGATCCGGCGCGCCAAGCGCGGGGAAGCCCGGGGGCGGGTTTTCGATCGTGCCGAGCATCATTCGCTGGCCCGCCGGATGGCGGCCGAATCCATCGTTTTGCTGAAAAACGAGGGCGCACTCCTGCCGATCTCGCCAGCGAAGGTGAAGCGTATTGCGATCGTGGGTGAGGGAGCCCGCACCCCCGTTATCCAGGGCTCCGGCTGCGCCACGACGCCACCGACCTCGGTGGACGTGCCGTTGCACGAAATCCGCAAACTCGCCGGCGCCGATATCCAGATCGAAATCTTCCGGGGCACGAGCGGGATCGCTGAGGACCACGAGACGCTGATTGCTGAAGCCGAGACGGGTGCCGCCGGGGCTGACATGGTCATCGTGTTCGTCAATGTCGAGAGCGGCTATGACGGCGAGGGCTCCGACCGCCGCACGCTCGATCTCGCGCACGGCCATGACGAATTGATCGAACGGATTGCCGCCGCCAATCCAAATCTGGTTGTCGTCATTGCCAGCCCCGACGCCGTTGTCATGCCGTGGATCGACAAGGTGCAGGCCGTGGTCGAAACCTTCTTTTCCGGTCAGGCCATGGGCGGCGGCCTCGCCGATATCCTGTTCGGCCGGGTTAACCCGTGCGGCAAGCTTACCACGACCTTCCCGAAACGAATGGAGGACATGCCGGCCTATCTCACCTATCCGGGCGAGAATGGGCGCCACCTTTACAGCGAAGGCATCCATGTCGGCTATCGGTGGTACGATGCCCGCGACATCGAGCCGCTTTTTCCGTTCGGCTTCGGATTGAGTTTTACCGAGTTCGCCTACTCCGATCTCTCGCTGGACCGGTCGGAAATCCGGCGTGGTGAACGCGTTTCCGCGAGCTTTACCGTTACCAACACCGGAGCGGTGGAAGGCAAGGAAATCTGCCAGCTCTACGCCCGTTACGGCAAGCCCCGCCTCAAACGGCCAATCCGCGAACTGAAGGGCTTCTGCAAGGTTGCGCTGCGCCCCGGCGAAAGCCGCAGGGTCAGCATCGAGTTGACAGCGCAGGATCTCTGCGCCTTCGACCCGGCGCGCGGAGACTGGACGCTCGATAGCGATACGATCGGGATCGAGGTCGGTTCGTCATCGAGGGATATCCGGCTGGTGGCGCCTCTGCGAACCATTTCTTCCGTCTCGGAACATCGGCCCATCGAATGGGACACACAGCCGGTCTTCGTGCTTCGAAATCCGATCGCACGTCGAAAATTCGTCGCCTTTCTGCAAGGCCAGCTCGGCATCTCAGCGCAGGAGGCGGATACGATGCTGGAGCACTGCGCCAATTCCTTTTTCGGCATATTCACGACCTTCGACCGCCGGTTTCGCCGCAGTTTTCCGAAAGCCGACATCGAAAGACTGCTCTGCGAGATCAATGGCGAGACAGATGAGCGGGACTATCAAGCCGCGTAAGCTCTGCACGGGTGCTCCCCTGCCGCAACGACCCAATCGTCTTTGATCTCTATTGGTCAGTGCGCCGCTGAAAAGGTGGATCGTCGGAGTCGGGCGGACGTGCGGTCTACTGGGAATGGCTGACGCCGGAAGAGCGGAAGGCTGTTGCGGCGATCAAGGCCGCCTTCGATCCGCTGGGCATCATGAATCCTGGCTGCCTAATGCATGTCGCGCAAAAGTGCGCAGCGGTTTTGCGATAACGACATGCATAAAAACAAGAACTTAAAGCGCGTCGCATGAATCCGTTCAAACGCGACGCGCTTTAGTGTCCGGCTGATATTTGTGCCGATTCCGCTCGACGCTACGATTCCCGGCAGCGTTGCAACGGGACCCTCTGCCGCGTCTGGTGGGCCGCGCTCACCCGTAGCGGGAGCAAATCGCGTACACAGCGGCCAGATAGGTGAGTGCAATCGTGACGTAGGAGACCGCGAGTTCGACTGCGATAGAGGTGATTTGAAACAGCATCACCGAGAAAGCCTTTGTTAACCCTAACTTATTAATACGCGCTAATTCTGACTCTTACCACCCCCCAAAGAACAAGATACGCAACTACTGTCGGCAGCTTTGCCGTTCAGCATGGGACCACACATTGTGCGCACGCTAGCACCTGCGCGGCGCGGCAGGCGCCAAGTCCGATGCGTTGTATTTTCTAACGCTGAGACCAAAAGCGGCGTTTACTGGCCCAAGATCATGTCTGAAGCTCTCTGTCCGATCATCATACTGGGCGCATTGGTGTTGCCGCCGATCAATTTCGGCATGACAGACGCATCCGCGACCCGCAAGCCTGCGATGCCGCGCACCTTGAGCGTTGCCGGATCGACGACAGCCATCGCATCCGTCCCCATCTTGCAGGTTCCAACTGGGTGATAAACGGTCAGCGCTTCGGCGCGCAGATAGGCCAGGATTTCGTCGTCGCTACGCACATCCTTGCCCGGCAGCATCTCCCTGCCTCTGATCTCGTCGAACTCGGGTGCAGCAAAGATCTGACGCGCAATCTTGATGCCTTCGACCAGCACCTTGGCGTCCTCCTCGTCGGAGAAGAACCGGTGATCGATCAAGACATCCCGGCTCGATGCATGGCCGGACAATTTGAGTTCGCCAACGCTTTTGGGCCTAAGGACGCAGGTGTGAATTGCGTACCCATGCCCATACTCCAGCAGTCTGCCGCGATGGCTGCGATAGCCGGGCACAAAGTGGAACTGAATGTCGGGAATGCCATCTGCGTACTTCGTTTTGGCAAAGCCGCCGGCCTCGACATAGTTCGTGCTGAGCATGCCCTTTCGGCCGACGAAATACTGAAAAGGCGCTGCCAACATGCGGGGGAGATTCAGCAGCGACAGACCGAGCGTCTTCGTGCTTGAGGAGCGGACCGTGATCATGCCGTCCACATGGTCCTGCAGGTTCTTGCCCACTCCCGCCAGATTAAGGATCGGATCTATGCCGACCTCTCGGAGCTCGGCCGCCGGGCCGATCCCGGAGGCCAGCAAGATCTTCGGCGAGTTGATCGCGCCAGCCGAGAGCACGATCTCGCGACGGGCGGACAGCGTCTTCTGCTGGCCCTTGTGCCGCACCCGCACCCCTGTTGCGCGCCCCTCGGCTATATCGAGGTCGATCACCTCGCATTCGCTAAAGATCGTGAGATTCTTGCGATCGAGCACCGGGCGCATGAACGCGGCAAAACTGCTGAAGCGCTGGCCGCGATCTTGCGTGACATTGTAGATGCCAAGGCCGAACTGGCTTTCCGCGTTGAAGTCGTCGTTGGCGGGAAGGCCGGCATTGTTGCCGGCCTCGACGAACATCTTTGAAAGCACGTTCGGATCGCGCGGGCTGTCGACCAGCAATTCTCCGCTTGTGCCGTGGTACTGGGGGTTTTGGCCAAGCAGATTACGCTCGAGCTTCTTGAAGATGGGAAGCACGTCGCTATACGCCCAGCCTGTGCAGCCGAGCCGCGACCACTCGTCATAATCTTCCGCAGCACCCCTGATATAGACCATCGAGTTGATCGAGCTCGAACCGCCCAGCGCCTTGCCACGATTGACCGGAATCCTGCGGTTATCGAGGTGCGGCTGAGGCACGCCGACAAAGCAATAGTCATAATTCGGATTGCCGTAGAGCGAGAGGATTCCCGCCGGCACTCTCACCCGCACGCTGTTGTCGCTTCCGCCGCCCTCAATGAGGCAGACCCGCACGGAGGGATTCGCGCTCAGGCGATTGGCGAGGACGCAGCCTGCCGAACCTGCGCCAACCACGACATAATCATAAGTATCGGCCGACATTCACCGCGCCTTCAAAGAAAATGGAACGGGCCGGAAATCTTGGTAACCGACCCGCCGACCTTACTGGAGGAGTTGCGTCCAGACTTTCGTGACAAGTTCCTGCGCTGCAGGCGAACACGCTTCGCCCATTTTCACCGGAACGGTTGGGAAAAGTTCGGGAGCGTTTTCCTTGGAGTAGAGCGCTTTCGTCTCGTCGATCTTCACCGGGGAGGAATGACCGTAGTAGTTGTACTCGGCCGTCGCGTTGTCGATCTCAGCCATAAAGTCGATGAACTTCTTGGCATTGTCGATATTGGCCGCACCCTTCGGCACGACATAGGAATCCAGCCAGCCGACCAGGCCTTCCTTAGGCATCGCGTACTCAACGTTGGCCTTGTCGTTGCGGCGAACGCGCATGGTATTGCCGTCCCACCAGAAGTGGGCGCCAACCTCGCCGCCACCGATCCGGTTCTCAATATTGTCGCTGGAGTAGGCAGCGACGTAAGGCTTCTGCGCTTGCAAGAGATCCAGAACGCGCTTCATTTCCTGAGGATCTTCGCTGCAATATTTGATGCCGAGATAGTTCTGCGCAGCCGAAACGACTTCGTCAGGTTGCGCAAGGCTGGCGATTTTACCTCGCAGTTCGACCGGCGGCTCAAAATAGGTCTTCCAACTATCGACCGGACCCTTGTAGACGTCGCGGTTGACGGTGTAGCCGGCGTTGCCGAAGGCAAGCGGGATCGAATGATTGCCGGTCGGATCCCACCATGGCTTCTGCCATTCCGGCAGGATTTGCTGGTATGCAGCCATGGAGCTGGCGCCAATGTCCTCGAGCAGTCCGCTGTCGATCATGATCTTCACAAAATGCTGCGAGGGCGTCACGATGTCGTAGCCGGAGGAGCCTGCCTGAAGCTTCGTCAGCAGATCCTCGTTAGACGAGAATGCGTCGACGGTGACCTTGATGCCGGTTTCCTTCTCGAATTTTGCGACCATCTCGGGCGAGATGGAATCGGCCCATGCGTAGATGGCCAGACTGCCCTCGGCTAGAGCCGGCGCGCTGTAGGCAAGGCTCACGGCACCGGCCATGGCAAACGCTGCAATACGGATTCTCATCGACATGTCATTCCCCTGTTTGTTGTTCTCCCAGCGGCAACGATAACAAACCGTCTGGTTCGATAAATTCGAATTGCCCGACGCGTTGATTAGGAAAAACTTCGCCGCGTCTACTGCCGCCGCTGGAGCACGAAGGCCACGGTCGCCAGGACCACCGAAACAGCCATGATCAAGGTCGAGATCGCGTTGAGCTGCGGCGACACACCCTGCTTGATTAGGGAGAAAATGTAGACAGGCAGCGTGGTGGCGCCCCCGGAATTCAATAGATTGCTGGTGATGAAATCGTCCATCGAAATGACGAAGGCGAGCATGGCGCCGGCGAACACGCCCGGCAGGATGAGCGGCAGCGTGACGCGACGAAAGGCGACCCAGCCGGTCGCATAGAGATCGCGGGCCGCTTCCTCCAGATCGAGGTCCATCCCCTGCAGGCGCGCGCGTATCGGTAGGAAGGCGAACGGGATGCAGAAGGTGGTGTGGGCGATCATCAGTTTCACCAATCCGTTGGCGAGCCCGGCCTCCGAGAAGAGGATCAGGACGGCGACGGCAACGACGATTTCAGGCAGAAGGAGCGGGAGGTTCACCACCGTTTCGGAGATGCGACGGAACCTGACATTACGGCCCCTCACCAGCACCAATGCCGCCATCAACGCGACAAGTGTCGAGGCGACGGTGGCGACCGTGGCGACCAGCAAGGAGGTCTTCACTGCCGTCAGGAGGTTCGCGTTGGACAGGGCGGTAGTGTACCAGTGCAAGGAGAACCCGCCCCAACTGGAGACGATCCGGTTCGCGTTGAAGGAATAGAATACCACGACGGCTATGGGCAGGTAGAGATAGGCGAAGAAGATCGCGCTAAAGACGCCGAAGCCCGGATAGCGTCTGACATCATTGTCCGCGTTCATGACGCGCGCTCCAGCCCTTCGATCCGCATGGACCGCAGACCCTGGAAGACCAGGAAGATCATGACCGCGGCCATCAGCACGATGGCGATGGCGGCGCCGAGCGGCCAGTTGCGGGCTCCGCCGAACTGCAACTGGATGAGATTGCCCATCATCATCGTCTTGCCGCCGCCGAGCAGGGTCGGCTCCAGGACCGCGCCAAGGCTGGGAACGAAGACCAGGATCGCTCCGGCGATCATGCCCGGCCGGGTGAGCGGCAGGATAACGCGGCGCAATGTGATGAGGCGATTGCCGTAGAGATCATGCGACGCCTCGATGAGCGCAGGGTCGAGCTTCTCGATGGAGGCGAAGATCGGCAGGATCATAAGCGGAATGTAGCTGTAGACGAGACCGACCAGCATGGCGGTATTGCCGAACAGCAGGGACCCCATGTTGTCGACGAGGCCCGCACCCCGAAGCGACTTTTCGATGACCCCGTCCTTGCCAAGGATGATGATCCAGGAATAGACGCGCACGATCATCGAAACCCAGAATGGCAGCGTGACCAGATAGATCAGCACGACTTTGATCGTCGGTCGCTGGAGCGCGATGAAATAGGCAACCGGGAAGCTTAGAAGCAGGCAGATCGAGGTCGTCACGGCCGACAGCACCAGCGTCCTTGCAACGACGATGAGATATTGCGGATTGAACTCCAGCTCGCCGGTCCAGCCTTCGTTGAACAACAGCTGCTTGTAGGGCGCGGTGGTGAACACATATTCGAAGCCGCCGTAAGGTCCGCGCGTCGAAAACGACACGACGATGATGATGCCGATCGGGATGACCAGCGTCAGCGCCATGATGAGATGGGCCGGCAGCAAGCCGAGGACATTCCAGTTCGGATTTCTGGTGGATGGCTTCATGCACCGAGGATCCGCACGGATTCGGCGGCAAAGCCGACTTTCACCGACTGCCCGATCTCGAACATCTGGCCGCGGCTGACACTATTGCGCTTGGAAATGCGCAGCCTGGTGCCGCCCGTTTCAACGAGATAGTATGTGTAGCCGCCGAGATAATTGGTGCCCATGATCGTGCCATCGACAGCTATCGGGTTGTCCTGGGCAGGCAGACTGATTTTCTCCGGGCGTATCGACATGAAGGCCTTCTGGCCGGCGACTGCTTTCTTGTGAGAAGCCGTCAAGGTCATGCCGAGCTGCGTTGTCACGGTCGCCTGCTCGCCGTCGACGGCAATCACCTCGGCGTCGAGGAAATTGGTCTCGCCGATGAAGTCGGCGACGAAGCGGTTTGACGGCTCCTCGTAGATCGCAGCGGGCGTGCCAAGCTGTTGGATTTCGCCGTCGCCGAGAACGCAGATGCGATCCGACAGGTCGAGAGCTTCTTCCTGGTCATGGGTGACGAAGACGAAGGTGATACCGGTCTTGCGCTGCAGGATGCGCAGCTCGTCGCGCATGGCCTGGCGTAGCTTCAGGTCGAGTGCCGAGAGGGGTTCGTCGAGCAAAAGGACTTCCGGTTCGGGCGCCAATGCGCGGGCGAGCGCGACGCGCTGGCGCTGGCCGCCCGACAATTGCTGCGGCTTGCGCCCGGCAAATGCCTCCATATGGACCAGACGAAGCATGTCAGCGACGCGCGCATCGCGGCGGTCCTTTGACCAACCCAGGTTTTCAAGCCCGAAGCCGATGTTCTGTTCAACGCTCATGTGCGGAAACAGGGCGTAGCTCTGGAACACGGTGTTGACCCGCCGCTTATGCGGCGGCAGTCCCTGTATATTTGATCCGTGCAGGAAAATTTGCCCCGTCGTTGGCTGCTCGAAGCCGGCGATCATGCGCAACAGGGTGGTCTTGCCGCAGCCGCTCGGGCCAAGCAGCGTAAAGAACTCATTGTCGTAGATGTCGAAGGAAACGGGCTTCAACGCCTGATAGGTGCCGAATACCTTGGACACGCCCTTGATCTCGACAGCCTTTCGAGGTGCGCGCAGGCAGGCCTCGTCATTCATGGTCTGGGCGCTCCGGTAAGTCTTTGCGAGCTCGGGCGATGAAGGAATTTCAACGCCGCGCCACCAAGGGTGGGCGCGGCGTCGATCAGCGGCTACATCTTCTCCCATTTGCCGTTGCGGACGACGAACATGTCGACGTCGATGGCCATGTTTGTTTGTCCGTTCGCGTCGAACGAGACTTCTCCCAGAATGCCGTTGTGATGGATGTCACGAATGGCTTTGCTCAGGGCCTCCTTGTCGTCGATGCCCTTTTCCTTGATGACATCGAGCAGCATCTGCGTGGCCTCATAGGCATACTTGGCGTAGGAACCGGCAGGATCGGTGTAGCCCTTGGTTTCATAGGCCTTACTGAATTCGTCGAGCTTCGGGTTCGACTGTACGGCCGGGGTTCCCGCAATCGTGCCCTCGGCGGCTGCGGCTGCGATCTCGATGAACTTCGGATCGTATATGCCCGAAATTCCGTACATGGGCAGACTGCCCATTCCAAGGTCGGCCATCTGGCTGCGCACAAGCGCTGCTTCGGTGACAACGCCACCGAAGTAGACAGCATCAGGCGCCGCCGCCTTCGCCGTGGTCAGCATGGCACGGAAATCGGTGGTGCCGACCGCGGCTGCGTCCGACGAGACGATCTCTCCGCCAGCAGCCTTGAAGAAATCGCCGAACCACTTGGTGTTGGCCGCGCCGTAGTCGGTCGTGTCGGAGATGATCGCGATCTTCTTGACCTTGCCTTGTTTGGCAATGGCTTCGGCCAGCGGCTTGTTTTCGTTGACCAGCGTTGGCGTCACGCGGGTCACGTTCGCGAAATTCTGCTCGGTGATCTTCGGGCTGACCGCGCCCCAAACGATGAACGGCATCTGCGCGCGATTGAAGACTGGGATCGTCGCCAGCGCGACCGAGCTGTTCCAATGTCCGGTCGCGGCAATCACCGACGGATCGTTGACCAGCTTTTGGGCCGCTGAAACGCCGACGGCCGGATCGGAGGCATCATCGAGGACGATGCCTTCCACCTGGTGCGGATAACCGCTGGCATTGGCTTGCTCGATCGCGAGCAGGAAACCGTTGCGGGCGCCCAGACCCTGCTGGGCGTTTCCGCCGGAGAGCGGTCCAATGAAGCCGAGTTTGATCTGGTCGGCCTGAGCCTGGGCGGCACCCAGCGCAATGGCGAACAGAGACCCAGCCAGAATTGACGATACGCGGATAAGCGCACTGCGCCTGTTTTGCATGGTTCCACCTCAATAGAATTATCTGCCGCCATCGTAGCGACCCGGCCGATCGTGATCGTCGGCTGATCATCAGTGTATTGGCGCGTATTCAGTGATGAAATTCGGAAATTGTGACTCGTGAGTTCGGAGATTCGTTCTGTCCGCCCGGCATGGCGGTTGATACCCGTCTGCTCCCGATGGAGGCGAGCACAATGACGGAACTGCTTGTCCAGCAGCTGGTGAACTGGATAACTCTTGGCTGCATCTATGCCTTGCTGGCTATCGGATTCAGTCTGACTTTCGGTGTCCTGAACGTCATTCATTTCTCTCACGGCGATGTCGCAACGACGGCGCCGTTTATCTCGCTGGCGCTCGCCCAGGCGTTGGCGACGGCGGTTGGGGCTTCAAGCCCCGCTTGGCTGGTGGTTGCGGTTCCGGCAGCCGTGTTCGCCGTCGGATTGATCGGCGTCTTGCTGGACAAGCTGGTTATCAGGCGCTTTCGCAACGCCCCTGCCATGATGGCGCTGGTCGCGACGGTGGCGCTGGGTATCGTCATCCGCGAGCTGATCCGTCATCTCTATCCGCAAGGCTCGAACCCGCATGCCTTCCCGCGCCTGGTGTCGGGCATGGCTTTCGAAGTCTCCGGCGTTGCCATCAGCTGGTTCGCGCTGCTTGTGGTCGTGCTGACCATCGCGCTGGTGGCCATGCTGTTCGTCTTCCTGCGCCTGACCCCGCTCGGCCTGCGCATCCGGGCGGCCTCGGAGGACCGGATCGTGGCGCGGATGATGGGCATCCGTGATGCACGTGTCTTCCGGGCGACTTTCTTCATCGCCTCAGCGATCGGCGCCACTGCCGGCCTTTTGTTCGCAAGCTATGCCGGCGTGACACGGTTCGACTTCGGTGTCATGGCCGGCCTGCTCGGCTTTTCCGCTGCGGTAATCGGCGGCCTCGGCTCGATGCCGGGCGCCATACTGGGCGGACTGATCATCGCTGGCATCGAGGTGCTTGCGCAGACATTTGTGCCCGATGGTGCTTCCTATCGATTGGTGTTCGTCTTCCTGCTCGTCATCGCCGTGCTCATCTTCCGCCCGGCCGGCCTGCTTGGGCGCACCGTCATGGAGAAAGTCTAGCATGCAGGGTAGCGCTTCACTTGCTGCACCGGGCAAGGCGGCGGCCGCAGTCTTCGCCATCGCCTCGCAACTTTGCGGGGCAGCGTTTCTCTACCTCATTTTGAAGGTTGACGGCGGCTGGCAGGTGGTCGGCCTGCTGGCTTTGCTCGGCTTCGGCTTCTACCTGTTGGAGAGGCTGCCGTGGATCGGCGACTACGCGTTGGCCAGCTTTGCCCGTGCTCCCCTTGTGGCGATGGCTACCGCGGCGGTCATCGTTGTGGCTTTTCCATTCGTCGTCGGCTCGAATACCTATATGCTGCATCTGCTGATTGTCGCCCAGCTCTATGCCGTGCTCGCGCTGGCGCTCAATTTCCAGCTCGGCAGTGCCAACATTCCGAACTTCGCCACCGGCGCTTCCTACGGCATCGGGGCCTATGTGTCGGCGTTGCTGGCGATCAACTTCGGTATCAGTTTCTGGCTGACACTGCCGGTCGCGGCGCTGGCTGCAACACTGTTCGGTTTCATCATCGGCATTCCTTCGATGCGCACGCGTGATACCTATCTGGCGCTTGTCACCATCGCCTTTGGCGTCGTGGTCCAGCAACTGCTGAACAATTTCGGCTGGACCGGCGGGCCCAACGGACTGGTCGGCATTCCTGCGCCCAGCCTGTTCGGGCATTCCTTCGCCGACCCGCTGGTGATCTTCGGTTGGAAACTGCCGAGCCAGGCGAACTTCTATTATCTGTCGGCGGCGCTGGTCGTCGTCGCCATCGTCACGGCGCATCGGTTGCATGGCTCGCGCATCGGGCTGGCCTGGAACGCACTGCGCGCCGACGAGATCGCCGCCAAGGCGCAAGGCATCAATGTGGCGTGGTTCAAGGTGTTGGCGTTCGCGGTCGATGCCTTCCTGGCCGCCTTTGCCGGCACGATCTACGCCTTCTACGTGTCCTACATTTCCCCCGACAATTTCACCTTCCTCGTCTCCGTCACCATCATGACCATGGTCATCGTCGGCGGCATGGACAACATTTTCGGCGTCATCGTCGGTGCGTTCATGCTGACCATCCTGCCCGAGAAACTGCGCGCCTTCGCCGACTACCGCCTGCTGTTCTTCGGCGTCATCATCATCGGCTTCCTGATGATCCGGCCGCAGGGGTTGTTCCCGCAACGCATGCGGCGATACGGGGGCGATCTGTGAGCGCGCTTCTCAAAGTCGAGAATTTGACGATGCGCTTCGGCGGGTTGGTCGCGCTCAACGATGTCAGCCTTTCGATCGACAAGGGCGCGGTGCTCGCCGTCATCGGCCCGAATGGCGCCGGCAAGTCGACGCTGTTCAACGTCGTGACTGGCGTCTACCGGCCGACCTCCGGCCGGGTGACGTTCAACGGCGCCGAGATCACCAGCCGCCCGTCCTATGAAGTCGTCGATCGTGGCATCGCCCGCACATTTCAGTCGTCGCGGCTGTTCTCGGACCTCAGCGTCCTCGACAACGTCATCATCGGCATGCACACCCGCACGAAGACCGGCGTGCTGGATGCGCTGTTCCGGCCGGGCGCGTCGCGCCGCGAGATGGCGGCCTGCGTGGAAAAGGCCGAAACCCTGCTCAAGCTCGGATCCGGCGGCCTGTTCGAACAGCGTTATCGGCCAGCGGGAACGCTGGCGCAGGCCGACCGGCGCCGGCTGGAGATAGCCCGCGCACTGGCCTCGCAGCCCAAGCTTTTGCTGCTCGACGAACCGTCGGTCGGCATGGACGATACGGAGACGGACGCATTGGTGGCCGACATTGTGCGGCTGCGTGCGCAAAACCCCGAGCTGTCGGTGGTCCTGATCGAGCACGACATGCGCGTGGTCGAGGCATTCCCGCACCACGTCGCGTGCATCGACTATGGCAGCAAGATCGCCGAGGGTGACTTTGCGGCGGTGCGCGCCGACCCGCGCGTCCAGGAAGCCTATCTCGGGAAGGCGGTCGCCCATGCTTGAGCTGAAGGGTGTCGATACCAGCTACGGGGCGGTCCCGATGCTGCGCGGCGTGGCGATGAGCGTTCGTCCCGGCGAACTGGTCTGCCTGCTCGGGCCGAATGGCGCCGGCAAGACGACAACCTTCATGACCGTATGCGGCGTTGTGCGCGCCCAGCGCGGCAAGGTCGAGGTGATGGGCCGGGACATGGCGACGCTTGGCACGGAAAACCTCGCGTCGCTTGGTGTCGGCCTTGTTCCGGAAGGGCGCCGGCTGTTTCCCAGCCTGACCGTGATTGAGAACCTGCGCCTGGGCTACGACGCGGTGTCCGGCCGGGGTCCCGATTTCGAGGCGCAGCTGGACAAAATGGGCAATCTGTTTCCGCGTATCCAGGAGCGTTTGCGCCAGGTGGCTGGCACTCTGTCCGGCGGCGAACAGGCGATGGTCGCGCTGGCGCGCGCGCTGATCGGCGAACCCAGGCTCGTGATCATGGACGAACCGTCGCTTGGTCTCTCGCCCAAGCTCATCGGCGAGTATTTCGAGATCACCCGGCAGATCCATCGCCGCGGCACGACCATCCTGCTGATCGAACAGAATGCGGAAATGGGACTAGGCATCGCCGATCGTGGCTATGTCCTGGTCAAGGGCAAGGTCGCCCAGGAAGGACCGGCAAAGGAGCTACTCTCGTCCAAGGCGGCCAGAAGCCTTTATCTCTGAGCCTCCCGGTAATTTCGTCTGTCGCAGCGGCGATGATCCCACGTTCACTTCTTTGGCGATGGCATCCAGCATTTAGGGACAAGCTAACCACTGCCACATGAAATCGTAATTTTCGCTACCGGGCCCCTTCAGTAAACCAACGATCAGACCTCCGTCGCATCCGCAGAAATTCTCAGGGAGAGCCAGAAAGGGCCGCTGAAATGTCAGTTGAAAAAGTAGACACGCTCGTTGTTGGCGGCGGCCAGGCGGGATTGGCTATGAGCGAGCATCTGAGCAAGTGCGGCGTGCCTCATCTTGTGCTCGAGCGCCGGCGTATCGCCGAACGCTGGCGCTCCGAAAGATGGGACTCTTTGGTTGCCAATGGTCCCGCCTGGCACGATCGTTTTCCGGGCATGGAGTTTCCGGACACCCATCCCGATGCCTTTGTCTCCAAGGAGAAGGTTGCGGACTATTTTGTCGCTTATGCGGAAATGATCGCGGCCCCTATCCGCTGCGGCGCCGAGGTAAAGAAAGTGCACCGGCTCGTCGGCCGTCCCGGTTTCCAGGTCGAAACCTCCGATGGCGTGATCGAGGCCAGCAATTTGGTTGCCGCCACCGGAGCTTTCCAACATCCCGTTGTCCCGGCCATCGTTCCCGCGGATGCCGGGCTCATGCAGATCCATTCCAGCGCCTATCGCAATCCCGGCCAACTGCCCGACGGTGCGGTGCTGGTGGTCGGTTCGGGATCCTCGGGGGTGCAGATCGCGGACGAACTCTTGCGTGCGGGAAGGCGCGTCTACCTCTCGGTCGGGCCGCATGATCGCCCGCCGCGGGCCTATCGCGAGCGTGACTTCTGCTGGTGGCTGGGGGTTTTGGGCAAGTGGGACGCCCAGGCGCCGGCGCCCGGCACGGAACATGTCACCATCGCGGTGAGCGGTGCGCGTGGCGGCCAAACGATCGACTTCCGGCGTCTTGCCGCGCAAGGGATGACGCTGGTTGGCCGGACGGAATTGTACAGGGACGGTATCATGACCTTCGCGCCCGATCTGGCCAGGAATATCGCTCGCGGCGATGCGAACTATATGTCGGTGCTGGACGAGGCCGACGCCTACGTTGCCCGCAACGGCCTTGACCTTCCCGAAGAGCCCGAGGCCCGCAAGATCGGGTCGGACCCTCAATGCGTGACCGATCCGATTCTCGATCTCAACTTGGCAGAAGCAGGAATAGGTTCGATCATCTGGGCAACGGGATTCACCGTCGATTACAACTGGCTGAAAGTCGATGTGTTCGACGAAAAGGGCAAGCCGAGGCATCAGCGCGGTGTGTCGACCGAGCCCGGGATCTATTTCCTGGGCCTGCCGTGGCAATCGCGCAGGGGATCCAGCTTCATCTGGGGCGTCTGGCACGACGCCCAGCATGTGGCGGACCATATTTCCACGCAGCGCAAATACCTAGCCTACCATGCGTCCGCGAAGCGCGAGACCAAGGTGGCGTAGCCAACGGCAACTGCAACGGATGTCCCGACCTCGAGCCTGATCTGACGGAGACCAAGATGGCGCATACCAGAATTCGCAAGTTCAACACCAAAGACACCTATCCCGAGCAGAAGCTCGACAACGATCTGTGTCAGGCGGTCGTTACGCGGGGCGGCAGAACCGTCTATCTGCGTGGCCAGTGTCCGCAGGACCTCGACACGGCTGGGAATATCGATAGCCACGATCCCATCGAGCAGACGCACAAGGTCATGCAGAACATCCGCCAACTGATCGAGGAGTGCGGCGGGGCCATGGAGCACCTGGTCAAGGTGGTGGTCTACATCACCGACGTGCGCCATCGCGAGGCGGTCTACCGCACCATGGGCGAGTACATCAAAGGGGTGCATCCCGTTTCAACCGGCCTCGTCGTGCAGGCTCTGGCGCGGCCAGACTGGCTGGTCGAGATCGACGGCACCGCCGTCATTCCGGATGATCGCACTTCGATCATCCCGGATTAACGGCGATGACATTCTCCATTGTCGCGCGGTGCAGCCGCACCGGCATGTTCGGGGTCGCGGTGTCATCCTCGTCGCCTGCGGTCGCGGCGCGCTGTGCCTATGCGCAGGCAGGCGTCGGCGCCATTGCCAGCCAGAACGTCACCGATCCGACGCTTGGGCTGCGAGGCCTCGAACTGCTGGCGCGCGGCGCTTCGGCCGCCGAGGCGGTCGCCATCCTGAAACGCACCGGCGCCTATAGCGAATACCGGCAGGTGCTGGCTGTCGATGCCGCTGGAACGACCGCGATTCATTCAGGCCCCAGGGCGCTTGGCATCTGGGCGGAAGCGCGCGCGGAAAATGTTGCTTGCGGCGGCAACATGCTGGCCCATGACGGAGTGCCGCAAGCCATGGTCAAGGCCTTTCTGGCGTCGGAAGGACATCTGGGCGACCGCCTCACCGCGACCATGCGCGCCGCGCTGAAAGCGGGTGGCGAGGCAGGCCCGGTCCATTCCGCCGGAATGAAGCTGGTGCGCGAGGTTGCGTGGCCGGTTGCCGACCTGCGCTGCGACTGGACCGACGACTGCCCGATCGAGCAACTGGCGACGCTGTGGGAACTCTACAAGCCACAGCTCGATGCCTATGTGACCCGCGCGATAAATCCATCCGATGCGCCGAGCTACGGCGTGCCCGGCGATGAATAGTCAAGAGACAGCCACGGAACATCTGCGATGAGCGAACTCAGCCACAAGGACTGGATCGGCAAAGCATCCGCGATCCGTTTTCGCGACAAGGCGTTCATCGACGGTAAGCCGGTTGCAGCCCGTTCTGGCCGAACCTTCGCCAGCGTCAATCCGGCAACCGGCGAAGTGCTGGCCGAAGTGGCGTCCTGTGGCGAAGAAGACATCGATCTGGCTGTTGCCGCGGCCCGGCGCAGCTTCAACGCCGGCGTCTGGTCACGGACCAGCCCGGCGCACCGCAAGGAGGTGTTGTTGCGGCTGGCGCAGTTGCTGCGCGAAAACCTGCATGAGCTGGCCCTGCTTGAATCGCTCGACATGGGCAAACTCGTCAGGGATGCGGCCTCGGTCGACGTCCCTGGCTCGGCAGCGATCTTCCAATGGTATGGCGAAGCCATCGACAAGATCTATGACGAAGTGGCGCCGACCGGCGAAGGCGATCTGGTGTTGGTGCGGCGCGAGCCGCTTGGCGTGATCGGCGCAGTGGTGCCGTGGAATTTTCCACTCGACATGGCGACCTGGAAGTGCGCGCCGGCGCTGGCGGCGGGCAATTCGGTCGTGCTGAAACCGGCCGAGCAGTCGCCCTTGTCGGCCCTGCGGCTGGCGGAACTGGCTGTTGAAGCGGGCCTGCCGGCTGGCGTGCTCAATGTGGTGCCCGGCCTTGGCGAAACCGCCGGCCAGGCGCTTGGCCGCCACATGGATGTGGATTGCCTTGCCTTCACCGGCTCGACTGCCGTGGGCAAGATGTTCCTGCAGTACTCCGGTCAGTCAAACATGAAGCAGGTCTGGCTGGAAACCGGCGGCAAGAGCCCCAACCTCGTCTTTGCCGATTGCAGCGACCTCGATGCAGCGGCCGATATGGCGGCCTTTGGTATCTTCTTCAACCAGGGCGAAGTCTGCTCCGCCAATTCACGGTTGCTCGTGCAGCGCGGCATCAAGGACGCTCTTGTGGAAAGGCTCGTGCAGCGCGCGGCAGCCACGCAGCCGGGCGATCCACTCGATCCGGCTTCGAAAATGGGCGCGATGGTCGATGCCCGTCACGCGGCCAATGTCATGCGGTTTGTCGAGGCCGGCAAGAAAACCGCGCGCTTGGTTGCGGGCGGCGATCTGGTCACGGTCAACGGGCGCGGCAGCTTTTTCCAGCCCACCATCTTCGACGATGTCGCGCATACCGATCCGATTGCGCGGGACGAGATATTCGGGCCGGTGCTTTCTGTCATCGCCTTCGACGACGAGGCGGAGGCGATCCGTATGGCCAATGACAGTCCATACGGGCTGGCCGCATCGCTGTGGACCGACAGCCTGTCGCGTGCACACCGCATCGCCGGCCGGCTCCATGCCGGCACGGTTTCCGTCAACACGGTCGACGCGCTGAGCCCGATGACGCCGTTCGGTGGCTTCAAGCAATCCGGCTTCGGCCGCGACCTGTCGCTGCATGCGCTCGACAAGTACACCGCGCTCAAGACGACGTGGATCAAATACTGATGGATGGCCAAGGCTTGATCGAAGCACCCAAACCAGCAACATAGCCAGCCATGCCGCTACGCTTTACGCTCAGACAGCTGGAATATTTCGTCGCCGTTGGCGAGGCTGGCTCTATTGCCAAAGCGGCCGAACAGGTCAACGTGTCACCGCCATCGATTTCGGCCTCCATCGCGCAGCTGGAAACTGAGTTCGGCGTCCAGCTTTTTGTTCGCAAGCATTCGCACGGCCTGTCGCTCACCGCCGGCGGTCGCGTCTTCCTGAAGGAAGCCGCCCGCCTGCTCAACGACGCCGACGCCTTGCATGACGTCGCTGGCGACATTGCAGAAAAGGTGCGCGGCCCGCTGGCAGTAGGATGCTTGCTGACGTTCGCGCAGATCGTTCTGCCGGCTCTGCGCATGAAGTTCGAGCGCGCCTATCCTGATGTGCGTGTGCGGCAGTTCGAGCGCAATCAAGGGCAGTTGCTCGAGATGCTGCAGCGCGGCGAAATCGACCTTGCCCTGACATACGATCTCGAGCTGTCGCAGGACATGACCTTCGAGCCGCTGATCCTGGTGCCGGCCTATGTCATGCTGCCAGCGGGGCACCGCTTTGCGGGAAAGGCGTCGATCACGACGGAAGAATTGGCCGACGAGCCGATGGTGTTGCTCGACCTGCCTTTCAGTCGCGAATATTTCCTGTCGGCGTTTCACCAGCGGGGAATCCGACCGAACATCGCCGAGCGCACAGGCGACATTGCGGTTATGCGCACCATGGTGGCCAATGGCTTCGGCTACGGCATAGCCAATATGCGGCCGCTCAACACCCTGGCGCCGGACGGCAAGCCACTTGTCTTTGTGCCGCTGGATGGTGACCTGCGACCTCTGACCATGGGCGTCGCCTTGCCCAACTCCGAACATCGCACGCAATCCGTCCAGGCGTTCATCGATCACTGCCGGCATTTTGTGGTTGAGCAAGGCGTATTCGGCGCCGGGCGGGCGGTGGAACACCAGTCGATTGGCTAGATCAGCCACCCAATCAAATCCGAACTGCTCTGTTGCTAAGCTCGAAGTTGGTCGTCGGCAAGCCGCCGCAGCAATTCGTCCAGCATGTTGTCGCAGCGGCGCATCTGCTCGACGCTGACGAATTCGTCCGGCTTGTGCCCTTGCGCCATCGACCCCGGTCCGCATACGACCGTCGGCGTGCCGAGATCGCTGCTGAACAGGCCACCTTCCGTGCCGAAGGCAACCTTGATGGTGTCGTTGGCGCCGGTCAGCGATTTGACGAAAGCGACGGCTTGCGAACTGAGCGGCGTATCCAGGCCGGGATAGGTGTTGGTGATGTCGATGTCGATCGCCGCCTCGGACGCGATGGCCGAAGCTTCGACGGCAATGCGCGCTGCCTCCGCGCGCAGACCGTCGAGGATCTCCTGAGGGTTGTCGGCTGCAATATTGCGGATCTCGAAGTCGATCTGACAGAGGTTCGGCACGATGTTCAGCGCCACGCCGGCGTTCATCTTGCCGACGTGGACGGTTGTGTAGGGAATGTCGTAGTCGCCATCGCGGGCGCCATAACGCGCCAGCCGGTCCTGCTCCCGGCGCAAGGCGGCGACGAAGTCGCAGCCGAGATGGATGGCGTTGAGCGCCAGTGGAGCCAGCGCCGAATGGCCTTCGCGTCCCTTGCAGATGGCGCGTGCGGCAAGCTTGCCCTTGTGACCCGTCGCCACCTTCATGCCGGTCGGCTCGCCGACGATGCATAGCGACGGCCGTTGCGGGGCTCCTCGCAGCATGTCGATCAGGCTGCGCACGCCGATGCAGCCGATCTCCTCGTCGTAGGAGAGTGCCAGGTGCAACGGAGTCTGCAGTGTCATTTTCGAGGCCGTGACACATGCAGCGAGCGCGCTGGCGACGAAGCCCTTCATGTCGGCCGCCCCGCGTCCGTAAAGCTTGCCGTCGCGCTCGCTCATCTCGAAGGGCGGCAGCGTCCAGTTCTGGCCGTCGATGGGAACGACGTCGGTGTGGCCGGACAGCATGATGCCGGAAGTGCCGGCCGGTCCGATGGTGGCAAAGAGGTTGGCTTTATGGCCATCCCCGCTTTGAATGATCTGGCAGGCAATGCCATATGCGTCCAGCAGGTCCGCTACGTAGCCGATGAGGTCGAGATTCGGGTCACGGCTCACCGTCGGGAATGCGATCAGCTTTTCAAGGATCCGGATGCTGTCCATGCGTCTAAATCTCGTTGCCCGTGCGAGCTATCTAGCATCGCGTGGCCACGGCCTTGAAGTCGCATTTGGCTCAGCCGGGATTCACCGGATGCTAATCCAGGCCGTGCCGATTAGGCGGGTCCTAATCGGCACGGAAGAAATCTGTAGTTTTCCGGCGCCTGCCTCAGCTTATGAGTAGTCTCTCGGCATCAACCCAATGGCGCTTGCCAGACTGGCTTGCGCCGCGGCTCGAGGAAAGCTCCATGCGCGATCCACGCTACGACATTCTGTTCGAGCCCATGAAGATCGGTCCGGTGACCGCCAAGAACCGCTTCTATCAGGTTCCGCATTGCAATGGCGGCGGCTACCGCGATCCATCTGCTGCGGCCGAGATGCGCCGCATCAAGTCGGAAGGCGGCTGGGGCGTCATCTTCACCGAGCAGACCGAGATGCACCATACCTCGGAGATCACGCCCTTCATCGAGCTCAGGCTGTGGGACGACGCCGATATCCCAGCACTGGCCAAGATGGCTAAGGCCATGCACCAGCATGGCGCGCTGGCCGGCATCCAGCTGGCCTATTCAGGCATCAACGGCCCGAATCTCTACACCAAGGAAGTGCCACGCGGACCGTCGGCCCTGCCCATCCGGACCTTCACCAACGATCCGGTTCAGGCGCGCGCCATGGACAAGCAAGATATCCGCGACCTGCGCCGCTGGCACCGCAATGCCTTCAAGCGTGCCAGGCGGGCGGGCTTCGACCTGGTTTGTCTCTACGGCGCGCATGGCTTCGGCATCATCCAGCACTTCCTGTCTACCGCCACCAACCAGCGCAGCGACGAATATGGCGGCTCGCTGGAAAACCGCTCGCGGCTGATGCGTGAGCTGATCGAAGAGGGCCGGGATGCCATCGGCGACACCTGCGGCCTGACGCTGCGGCTGTCGCTGGACGAGATGATCGGCGAGCTTGGTTTCGCCAATTCCGAAGTGCGTGACATGATCGAGATGCACGCCGACCTGCCCGATCTCTGGGATCTGGCTCATGGCGCCTGGGAGGACTGCTCCGGGCCGTCGCGGTTCAAGGAGGAGGCCGCGCAAGAGAGCCTGGTGTCAGGCATCAAGAAGCTGACTTCGAAGCCGGTCGTCGGCGTCGGGCGGTTTACGTCGCCGGATGTGATGGTGAAGATGATCAAGTCCGGCACGCTTGATTTCATCGGCTGTGCGCGACCATCGATTGCCGATCCCTTCTTGCCGAAGAAGGTGGAAGAGGGGAGAATCGAGGACATTCGCGAATGCATCGGCTGCAACATCTGCATTGCCGGCGACATGACGATGTCGGTCTCGCGGTGCACGCAAAATCCAACGTTCATGGAGGAGTGGCGTAAGGGCTGGCATCCGGAGCGCATGCAGGCCAAGGGCGACAGCGAGAGCGTGCTGATCGTCGGCGCCGGCCCTGCCGGGCTGGAGGCCGCTCGCGCACTCGGCCTGCGTGGCTATCAGGTGGCCGTTGCCGAAGCCGGCACCGAACTCGGCGGCCGCGTGGCGCGCGAGTGCCGCTTGCCTGGCCTCTCCGCATGGGGCCGCGTGCGCGACTATCGCCAGTATCAGCTCAGCCAAATGTCGAATGTCGACGTCTATTTCGAAAGCCGGTTGTCTGCCGAGGACATATTGCCCTTCGGCTTTCAAAACGTTGCCATCGCCACCGGCTCGACATGGCGCAGCGACGGCGTGGCGCGCGCGCATGTCGTGCCGATGCCGATCGATCCGGCTATGCCGGTCTACACGCCGGACGATCTGATGGGCGGCAGTGTGCCGACCGGCAATGTCGTGCTGTTCGACGACGACCACTACTACATGGGTGGCGTTCTGGCGGAGCTTATGGCGCGCCAGGGCGCGAGGGTGACGCTGGTGACGCCATCCGCCTATGTGTCCGACTGGACCCGCAACACACTGGAGCAAGGCGCCATCCATCGCCGGCTGGCCGAGCTTGGCGTCGAGATCGTGTTGAACCGGATCGCGACGCGCATCGTGTCGGGAGGCGTTGCCACCGCCTGTGCATATACGGGCAACCGGCGTGAGATCGCTGCAGACGCTGTGGTGCTGGTGACATCGCGCCAACAGGACGATGGCGTCTGGCAGGGCTTGAAGGCGCGGAGGGACGAATGGGCCGATAACGGCATTCGCTCGATCAAGGTCATCGGCGATGCCGAGGCGCCGGGGCCGATCGCGTGGGCAACTTATGCGGGGCACCGCTTTGCTCGCGAGCTGGATGAAGCCGATATTGGCGACGCACTGCCCTTCCGTCGCGAGATCACGGCATTGGCCGCGGAATAGTTTGAGAAGAAATAGATAGATTTGAAGCCGTTCATGCTTCTGTTGCTCAGCATTCGACGAGCCACAAATTCGCGAGGATGTATCGGCGCCCCGAACCTTTGGAGATAGCCAGGCGCCCAGACGGAGAAGGCAGATAGCCCAGTTCTCGTTTGCTGCACTACTGCATTTGGATTCCGTTCATCGGCATCATGTTGTGATTGAGGTGCGTCATGATCCAGACGGAACCGAGCACGACAAGCACGACAATGAATACGCCGAAGGCCAGCGCCAGGACGTTGTTCGTGTTGTCCGGGCCTGTGGTGAGATGAATGAAAAAGACGAGGTGCACGCCCATCTGCGCAATGGCGAGCACAACGAGCGCGGAGATGATCGCCGGCTGGTAGATGAGACCGCTCTGCGCCGCGACGAAAGAGGCGATGGTCAGCAGGATGGCCAGGCCAAACCCTGTCACGTAGCCCAGCAGGCCGCCGGCCACCTCCTGCTCGTTGATGCGCTCTTCGCCAGGCGCGGAATCGTCAAGGTCGGCGAATTCTTCGGGGCGGTGGTCACGATCGCTCATGCGCTGGCTCCCAGAAGATACACGAGAGTGAAGATCGCGATCCAGATGATGTCCAGCGCATGCCAGAACAGGTTGAAACACTGAAGGCGACGCAAGATGTCGGCGCGAAAACCCTTCACCCAAAGCTGCGCGATCATCGTGCCCAGCCAGAGCAGGCCCATTCCCACGTGCAGGCCATGGCATCCAACCAGCGCAAAGAAGGCAGAAAGGAAGGCGCTGCGCGAAGGACCGGCACCTTCCTCGATCATTCCGGCGAATTCCTGCACCTCGAGGACAAGAAATGCGGCGCCCAGGATCCCTGTCACAAGCAGCCAGATCTGTGTCCAGACCATATCGCGCCGGTGGCTGGCAAGACTTCCCAGACCGCAAGTGAAGCTGGAGGTGAGAAGCAGCCCGGTCTGGATCGCGACCCTGGGGAGCTCGAACAGATCGCGGCCGGACGGGCCCCCGGCGATCTCCTTCGCCAGCACGGCGTAGGCCGCGAAGAAGGCCGAGAACATGATGATGTCGGACAGCAGGAAAATCCAGAAGCCGTAGGCGACGGTCACGAATTTCGAAGCCGGTCCACCTTCGCCGTGCCCCGTCGCACCATGACTATGGCCGGAGCCGTGGCCGAGCCGATGTGGATCTGGCCTGCCAGGCGAAATGGCGCCTGGCAGCGCTCCCGAAACCGCGCTCATGCGAGTTCCTCCCCGTGCTTAGACCAAGCAGGCTGACCGGCGCGTTCAATGCGCTCGAGCTCTTCGGCGGACACCTCATATTCGGCGACGTCACGCCAGGCAAAGACCACGAAGGTGGCGTAGGCGCCGACAAGACCGACAATGGCTAGCCACCAGATGTGCCATATGAGCGCGAATCCAACGAGGGTCGCGAAGAAGGCGGCGACGAATCCGGTAGGACTGTTCTTCGGCATCTCGATCGGTTCATAGGCCGGCTCCTCGCCCGAATCCTGCATTTCGATCCTGCGCTGCTTCATGGTCCAGTAGGCTTCCTCGCCTCCCACATGCGGAAGTCTGGCAAAATTGAAGCTTGGCGGCGGAGACGATGTAGACCATTCCAGCGAGCGGCCGTCCCATGGATCGCCGGTTTCGTCGCGCAACTCATCACGGTGCCTGATCGATACGACAAGCTGCGTGATCTGACAGGCCGCACCAACGATCATCACAAGAATACCGCAGGCCGCAACGATCAACCAAGGCACCCAAGGGTCGATTTCGATGTGCTGAAGGCGGCGCGTCATCCCCTGCAGGCCGACGATATACAGTGGCAGGAAGACGAGAATGAACCCCAGCAGCGTGAACCAGAACGCTGCCTTGCCCCAGCCCTCATGCAGCCGGAAGCCGAACGCCTTCGGGAACCAATAGGTGAAGCCTGCGAAAGCCCCAAACAGCACGCCTGCGATGATGACATTGTGGAAATGCGCGACCAGGAACATCGAGTTGTGCAGCATGAAATCGGCAGGCGGAACGGCCAGCAGCACGCCGGTCATGCCGCCGACGGTGAAGGTGGTGATGAAGCCGATGGCCCACAGCATCGGCGTGTCGAAGCGAATGCGTCCGCCATACATGGTGAAGAGCCAGTTGTAGATCTTCACGCCCGTGCCGACTGCAATGATCGAGGTGGCGATGCCGAAGGCGGCATTCACATCTGCGCCGGCGCCCATGGTGAAGAAGTGATGCAGCCACACCATGAACGAGACGATACAGATGAAGAGCGTAGCGGCCACCATCGAACGATAACCGAATAGCGGCTTTGACGAGAAGGTGGAGAACACTTCCGAAAAGATGCCGAAGGCGGGCAGCACGAGGATATAGACCTCCGGATGGCCCCAGGCCCAGATGAGGTTCACGAACATCATAGGGTTGCCGCCAGCCTCGTTCGTGAAGAAGTGGAACCCTAGATAACGATCGAGCGTGAGCATCGCCAAAGTTGCCGTCAGGATGGGGAACGCCGCGACTATGAGGAGGTTGGCGGCGAGCGAGGTCCAGCAGAACATGGGCATGCGCAGGTAGCCCATACCGGGAGCGCGCATCTTCAGAATCGTGGTAACCAGATTGACGCCGGTCATCAGCGTGCCGACGCCCGAGATCTGGATCGCCCAGAGATAGTAATCGACCCCGACGCCCGGGGAGTAGTCGAGCTCCGATAGCGGCGCGTAGGGGAGCCACCCGGTGCGGGCGAATTCGCCAATCACCAGTGAAATGTTGACAAGCAGTGCACCCGACGCAGTCAGCCAGAAGCTGACGGAATTGAGCGTCGGAAAGGCCACATCGCGCACGCCGAGTTGCAGCGGCACCACGAGATTCATGAGGCCGATCATGAACGGCATTGCGCCGAAGAAGATCATGATGGTGCCGTGCGCGGAAAATATCTGGTCATAGTGGTCGGGCGGCAGATAGCCTGGCCCATGTATGGCGGCGATCTGCTGGGTGCGCATCATGATCGCGTCGATGAAACCGCGCAGCAGCATAAGCACCGCCAAAAGTACGTACATGACGCCGATCCGCTTGTGGTCCACCGAGGTGATCCACTCGCGCCACAGGTAGGGCCAGAAGCCTTTGACGGTGATCCAGGCCAACACGCCGATAGCCGCAAGGAAGACGACAAGAGCGGCGATGAGGGGGATCGGCTCATCGAAGGGAATCGCGGACCAGTCGAGCTTTCCCAGCATGGTTCAACCGCCTCCGTGTCGTTCATGTCTGGCATTCGGGTCCGCCGGCGTGGCCGGACCCAAAGGATCGGGGTGGACCCGTGGATTGCCGCCGCGGCCTTCGCTTGGCCCGGGTGCTGGCGGCAGGTATTGACGCACCACGGCATCAAACAGCCCTGGCTGAACATGCGAGAACGCAAACGGCGCCACGTCCTGGCTTTGTCGGGCGAGTTCGCGGTACGCCCCGGCATCAGGGTCTGGCCGCCGCCGCGGAGGCCCGCCGTCCACTGGGCGAACGCTTCGGGCGGCACGATCCGCACCCGAAAATTCATGTCCGAGAAACCATCGCCGCTGTAGTGGGCCGACTGGCCATACAGGACGCCAGGCTTGTCGGCCAGGAGGTTGAGCTCGCTTTCCATGCCGTTCATCGCGTAAATCATGCTCCCGAGCTGCGGTACGAAAAATGTGTTCATTACGCTCGCCGAGGTCAGGCGGAACCGCACCGGCGTGCCAGCAGGCATGACAAGTTCGTTGACGCTCGCGATTTGCTGGTCGGGGTAGATGAACAGCCATTTCCAGTCGAGCGCGACGACTTGCACCTCAAGCGGCGAATTGGTCGACGATAGAGGCTTGCGAGGGTCGAGCTGATGGGATCCGTAATAAATCAGACCCCCAAGAAAAAGGATCGTCAGCGTCGGAATTGACCAGACGATGAGCTCTATCCGGCCTGAATAGGTGAATCCTGGATCGTATTTGGCGCGGATGTTGGAAGCGCGAAACCACCATGCAAACCATAGCGCGGCGACGATGGTCGGGACGACGATCACCAACATGACGGCCAGCGAGTTGAGCAGGATTGTCCGATTGCCGGCGCCGACCGGCCCTTGTGGGTCGAGCACGCCGCCTGCGCAGCCGGCGAGCTCGGCCGTGCCCAGCAAGAGAATGGTAAGGCCTGACGAGCCAGCCCGCTTCATGTTCGTCCCTATGGTAGGTGATCACATAGTCACCCGGCTCCGGTTCGTTCGTGGCCACCGGCCACGGGCCGAAACTATGCGCATCGACGCGAAATCAGCTCCCTCAGCAACGGCTTCAACTTGCAGTGAGAAAGACCGTATACGTCGAAGAATTTCCTGTCTCTCTGGTTTTAAGTGCGGAACGGATAAGCCGCCGGTCCGCGGAAAGCCGAACATTCAGGGACCGAATTTGTTCCCGGGCATTTACGCGAGGCAAAGGCAACGTTTGGCGGAGTTGGTGTGCAGTCCGTGAGAAGCGGCAACCGCGGCCCAGTCCGATGTGCCCGCCAAGGTCGGCATATAACTTGCTTATCAGTTACGGGAGACACATCAGGGGAATTTCGTCATGCAAGAAGCAACTGCAACTCATCCTGAGGGCAATACCCTCTTCCCGATCGTGCTTTCGATCGTCGCTGCAGCGGCGACCGGAGTGCTCTGGGCCTATGCGAACCCGATCCAACTCGTTCCCGGCGTCATCCAGTGGCGCATCTTCGCCTTTCTGCCCCCGCTGGTGGGCATCCTGCTCGGCTGGAAAAGCGGTTTCATCTGCGGCTATCTCGGCACCATAGTCTGGTCGCTGCTGGCCGGTACCTTCATCCCCGCCCATTCGCTCATCGTCGACGGCATCATGGTAGGCCTCACTGGCCTCTTGCCCGGGCTGATATTCGACCCAGCGGGGACGAAATTCGATCGCAACACGCTGACCAAAATTGCGGCAGTGTGCCTCATCGTTGGCCTTGTGATGGTCGTCGCGGTCTCGGCCAGTCTCGCTTATCTCGGCATTTTCCCCTTCTGGTGGGCGGTGATGTATCTGGGCCTATCGGACATCGTGCCGATGATCATAGGCACGCCGCTTCTTGTTGTCCCAGCGCTGAAGATCCTCAAGAGCGCGCATCCGGCCGGTTTCACGCGCTTTTGAGCGCAGGTAAGATTTGAAAAGTGCTTGAACTGAACGATGTGACGGTGGGCTTCGGCGATGCGCCGATGGCAGTCACCGAAGCCACGATGACCGTTGCACGTGGCGAGCGCCTGCTCGTGTGCGGGGCGGCAGGCGGGGCCAAGACCACGTTGCTCAACGTGGCGGGAGGGATCATCCCCCGCCTCGTTGCGCCTCGCCACTTCTCTGGCTCGGTTTCATTCGATGGCCAGCCGCTGTCGACCTTGTCGAAGGATGCCCTTTTTACCAAGATCGGCATCGTCACCCAGAATGTCGAGGACCAGCTTTGGGACCTCGGTGTCGAGGACCTGATCGCGTTCCCGCTGGAAAACCGGGGCGTGGAAAAGAAACTGATCCGCCGCAGGCTGCAGATTCTGCTCGATGAGCTTGAGATCAATCCGCTGCGGGGGAGGCGAGTACTTACTCTCTCCGGCGGCGAACGGCGGATGGTGGCAATCGCAGCTGCCCTAGCGGCTGCGCCTGTGCTGCTTGTACTCGATGAGCCCACGACAGGGCTCGATCCAACTGCCCGTGCGCGGCTGGTTCGAATTCTCGCGAAGCTTGCCGACGAGGTGCCCTCGTTGCTTGTCGCCGAGCAGGATCCGGGTGCATTCAAATCTGTCGCTGAAAATGTGCGCCTGCTCGTGTCGGGCAGGCTTTCGGAGGCCGTCGCCGCGCGCACGATAACGACACAGCAAGAGCCATGGCTGGAGGCGGGCATCCTGCCGCCCAATCATCGGGCGACCTGCACTACGTCCTTCCCTGTCGGCGACGTGCTGCTTTCGGTTTCCGGCATCCGTACCCGGCTTGCGCGCCCCGACGGCGTCCCGGTATTGCGTGATGTCTCGCTCCAGATTCGCGCCGGGGAGCACGTGGCGCTGATAGGGCGCAACGGCGCAGGCAAGACGACGCTGTTCCAGTCGATCCTCGGCTTGGCGAAGCTCGCCGCAGGATCGGTCCGTATTGGCGGCGAACCGGCCGACGGCTGGACCGTTGCCCGCCGCGCCCGCGCGATCGCGTATCTTCCGCAGAACATGCGCCGCATCCTGTTCAACATGACTGTGCTCGAGGAAGTCGTCTTCTCCATGACCGCAGGCGCGGCAGCCGGCGATTCAGTAAGGAGGGAGGCGCATGCGGCGCTGGAGAAATACGGAATTAAAGGGTTGGCCGAAGCCAATCCCTTCGCGCTTTCGACGAGGCAGCAGGCACTGCTTGGGCTTGCCTGCGCCGATGCGGCACAGGCCTCGGTGGCGATCCTGGACGAGCCGCTGCTTGCGCGCGACCTGCACGGCAGACGCATGCTGGACCTGTTCATCGGGTCCATGCAGTCATCGGGGCGCGCGATCATGCTCATCTCGCATGATCTCGACCTCGTCCAAGATGTCGCCTCGCGCACGCTGATACTGGACGAAGGGCAGATCGTCTTCGACGGCGCGCCGCAGGAAGCCTGGGCGTCGCGTGCGTTCTCCCAGCTCGGTTGGCCTGCACCGACGGTTCTATCGACGGGAGCAGCGGCATGAAACGGATCTATGAGCTCAACTTTTTCGTGAAATTGACGGGTGCATTCACGATCATGCTGGTGGCTTGGCTTGCGCCGGACTGGCGCTTTGGCGTGCCCCTGGCCCTGCTTTCTCCCGTTTTCCTGAGCGTGATGCAGGTGCCCGGCTTGCGCGGCTATCTCAAGGGTGCGGCGCTTCTCGTGCTTCTGGTCATGGCGAGTTGGATCGGCAATCTCCTGCTGCAGGGGCTTTCGCCTGCCGATGCCATGCCGATCGCCGCCGGGATGGCTGCACGCCTCATCACGACGACCGCGGCATTCTATTTCGTCATGGAGACAAGCACTCCAGGCTCTATTCTGGCAGCGGCCAGTGCAGCTCGTCTCCCGCCCATTGTCACTCTGATCCTGTCGCTCACCTTCGGCATCATCCCGATGCTGCGCGAGGATTTCGAGCGCATCGCCGACGCGCAGCGCGCACGCGGCATGGAGATCGACGACGTCTCGCTACCCACTCGATTGCGCTTTGCGCTCGCACGCGGTGTGCCGCTTCTAGTGCAGGCCATCCGCTTGGCGCACGCCATCTCGCTTTCGCTTTCCATCTACGGGTTCGACATGAACCGAAAGCGCACAACGTGGCGCAATGTGGGCCTGCTGATCGAACCCCGACTCGCTCATCAAGGACAAACAAAATGACCCAGGAAACCGCCTTTTCGCCGATAACCGGGCAAAACTGGCCGGTCGACGTCGCCGGCTTGCAGGTCGACTTGCCGATCGTCGCGATCAGGCCGGATTTCGCCATCTCGCTGATGATGGTCATCGATCTCGGAGTAAGGTTCGGCGAGCATGTCGGCCGCAAGTTGGCCGAGAAACTGCGACCGCTCAAACCCGACGTGATCGTGGGCGCGGCCACGCTTGGCATTCCCGTCGCCATCGAAGTGAGCCGCGCCTTGAGCCTCGATAACTACGTGATCTTGCAGAAATCGCCAAAGATCCATCTGGGCGACGCGCTCGTCCAGCACATCTCCTCCATCACCTCGAAGGGCGAGCAGCGCCTGCTTCTCGACCGCCGCGCGATACCGTTCCTAGCAGGCAAACGCGTCGTGGTGGTTGACGATGTCGTGGCGTCCGGCTCAAGCCTAAAGGGCTCGGTCGAGTTGGCGCGCAGCGCGGGCGCGGAAGTGGTCGGCATCGGTGTGATCCTCACCGAGGCGCGGGATTGGCAAGAAACGCTTGGGCCGGACCAGGCACTGATCCACAGCCTTGCGCATATCCCGCAATTCGCATTAGGCAAGGACGGCTGGAGCCCCATTCCAGAAACCTTTATCTAGCGAACCGGTCCCGTACACTAGCCGGTTGCCGGTAGCGCCATACGTGCGGAAAACATCAGTCACCGACTGACACACATCGTATCTCTGCTCGAAGTCGGGAAAGAGATGAGCGGGAAAGACCGCTCGATCTTCTCCAATACAAGAACGCCTCGACCATCATTCTCGTGATCTTCGTCGTCGTGGTGTTGATGGAGTTCGCGACGGATCGCTTGCGCTCGAAGATCCAGTAGCTGCGGCCGTGTGCGTGCAAAATCGACACGACACGGTTCCGCATCCTAGGGCACGAAGATAAGGAACAGATAGGCGACAAACACGACGAGATGAACGAGCCCCGTCAGCATCGTTGTTCGGCCCGTCCCAAAGCTCACGATGCTAATGGCAAGCGCGAGGAGGAGAAGCACAGTATCCCCCGGACCCAGACCAAGCATCAGGCTTCGTCCTGTGAGCAGGCTCGCCACCCCGATTGCCGGGATTGTCAGGCCGATCGTCGCGCAAGCGGAGCCGAGGGCGACATTCAGTCCTCGCTGAAGTTCGTTATTAAGCGCTGCCCGAACGGCCGATACCGCTTCCGGCATAAGCACAAGCGCAGCGACGAAGAAGCCCACGATTGCGTCCGCCTGGGTAATTTGAAGAAATGCGAGCCCATCCTCGATGCTGCCGGCCACCTGCTCGGTCAGAAGAACGATCCCTGCCAGCCCGACAAATAAAAGGAGCACGTTGGTAGTCACTTTCCCACCCTCAGATACATGCTCCTCATGTTCGGCTCTGGACGTCAGATCCTCGATAAAATCGCCCCGTTGGCGCACCATCTGTGCAAAGACGAACGCACCATAGAGGAGAACTGAAAGGACGCTCACGAATGCGAGTTGCGATGCGGAGAACGCACCGGGGACTGTTGCAAGAGTGTAGTTTGGAAGGATCAGTGTAAGAACCGTCAGCGCCATAATAACGGCAAGGGAAGCGTTGGTGCCCTGTCGTTTGATGTCCTGATATCGATGCTTCAGCCCACCCAGGGTGAGGCAGACCCCGACCACACCAGTGCACACGATCATGACCGTCGAAAACACGGACTCGCGTGCCAGCGTCGGATTGTTCGCGCCGTGCAGCATCATCGAAACGATGACCGATGCTTCGATGGCAGTGACCGAAAACGTCAACAGCAGCGTGCCGTAAGGTTCACCGAGCCGCCGTGCGACGGCTTCGGCATGATGCAAAACCACAAACACGGTCGCGAAGATGAAGATAGCGACCACGATCAACGCCAGGATCTTGATCGAAAGCAGCGAATGCTCGATCGACGCGCCGCCGAAATGAATTAATGCGGCCAGGCCCAAGGAGCCGATTGGGAACAGATATTGGCCGATCGGTCGTCGATGAACAGCCAAGACGGATTTCCTTCATCGCATCGACGGTCGCAGACTGGGTATTACAGAGACTGACCGAAGCCCATGGTGTCAGTCTACTTGCGGCTG
The DNA here is from genome assembly GCF_004022765.1 of Mesorhizobium sp. M6A.T.Cr.TU.014.01.1.1. NCBI lineage: Bacteria > Pseudomonadati > Pseudomonadota > Alphaproteobacteria > Hyphomicrobiales > Phyllobacteriaceae > Mesorhizobium > Mesorhizobium sp. M6A.T.Cr.TU.014.01.1.1. The sequence continues at coordinate 83,894 of NZ_RZPG01000001.1, read as the reverse complement.
CCGGCCCGTTCAATGGCCGCGTGCACGACCGACTTGGCGTAACGAAATTGGCCGAGCTCGATGCCGCATAGGCCGGATCACAATTAAGCCTTGAGTTTTCACGCTTCCGGCAATAGCTAGGTGCTACCAGGCCGGGCCCCTCTGGCAGTCCATCAGGACTGTGATGTCGGACTGGAATTCCAATCCGGGTGGCCTGGCTTTGAGTTTCTTCAGCTGTAGCGGCATTTCTCTCATCATACGCGGTGTCCGCGTTGCTCTACGGTTATGCTCGCAAGCCTCGTCACCCCTAGCTGAACGCAAGGGTGCCGTATGACAGAATTTTTCAGTCCTGAAGCAATGACCGCTCTCTTGCAGGTCATCATGATCGACCTGGTGCTGGCCGGCGACAATGCCATCGTTATCGGCCTTGCCGCGGCCGGGCTACCCAAAGAGCAGCGCAGAAACGCGATCGTCATCGGTATAGTGGCAGCGGCCGTTCTGCGCATCGGGTTTGCGGCCGCCACAACCCAGCTCCTGCAGATCGTCGGCTTACTGTTGGCCGGCGGGATATTGCTGTTGTGGGTCTGCTGGAAGATGTGGCGCGAACTCCGGCAAAACCATGCGCAGGAAACACAGGCGATCGAAGCGCTTTCGGAAAGTGATGTCGACTACGACGGCATCGTAGCTGGCAAAGCTTCTCGCAAGACCCTGGCGCAGGCAACCTGGCAGATCATCATTGCCGACGTCTCTATGTCGCTCGACAATGTTCTGGCGGTAGCGGGTGCTGCGCGCGAACATCCGAACGTACTGATCTTCGGCCTTGTCCTCTCCGTCGCGCTGATGGGCATTGCAGCAAATTTCATTGCCAATCTGCTTCAGAAGCATCGCTGGATTGCCTATGTCGGCCTTGTAGTCATCCTCTACGTAGCTGGCGACATGATCTACCGCGGTACGCTCGAGCTTCTGCCTCACGTCGCGGACTCTTAAGACGCAAAAAGTGAACCGGCCGGAACAACGTTGTTCCGGCCGATTTGGGGCGCATTTGCTCGATCCGGCGGTAGAAAGAATTCCCTCGTGCTCAGATTTGCGTAAGTCGCGGCTTGCCCCCACGCAAACGACCAAATCGGAAGGCATCTGAAACGGCTGAGCGGACCATAAGCATCTCGCCTATGGTTTCGTGTGTCATGAGCCCGACCAGTCGGTCGGAATTGTCCACGACGGCAACGGCAGGCACATCTGCCTGCTGCATGAGGCGCAGGCTTTCCTCGAGACTTTTGCGGTAATGTATTTTCGGGATATCGTTGCGCATTGCGCTCGCGACCGGTTCAGCGGGGCCCTTTTCCTTCAATGTCCGGATCATGTCGTTGCGTGTCACCAATCCTTCAAGATGGCCAGCGGAATCGATGACCGGGAATTCATGCTGCGTGGTCGCGAGCAGCATCTCGATTGCCTCGTCGAGCGTCGCCGACCGGTCCAGCCGGGCGAACTCGGTGATCATCACGTCCCCGACAAGGACGCTTGTGGCGACCTCCCGGATCTGTGCGTTCTGGGCTTCCGCAGCCGCGGCGAGATAGACGAAGATGCCGATGAAAATCAGCAACGGGTTGTAGAACAGCCCAAGGAAACCGAAGACGAAGGCCAATCCTTGCCCGATCGTGGCGGCGATCTGGGTCGCGCGCGACCAGGAAAGGCGGGCGGCGAGGGCAGCGCGCAGGATACGGCCGCCATCCATCGGGAAGGCTGGAATCATGTTGAAAAGGACCAGGAAGACATTGACCCCTGCAAGCCTGGCGAGAAAATTCGTACGCGGATCCTCGATCCCCGCCATCTGTTCGACACCTGCCGACCCGCCGAGCAAGGCGAAGATCAGCGCGGCGATCGCGACATTGACCAGCGGCCCCGCCACCGCGATCACGAACTCCTGCCTCGGCTCTTCGGGCATGCGTTCCAGCCTGGCCACGCCGCCGATCGGAAAAAGCGTGATGTCCGGCGTGCTGATGCCGAAATACCGTGCGGCGGCGATGTGGCCGAACTCATGCAGGACCACGCAGGCAAAGACGGCAATGATGAAGGCAACGCCTTCCCAGGCCGCTGGCGTCCCGCCGATCCGATAGTGCGTCAGCCAAATCCAGACGAGCAGAAGCAGGAAGGTAAAGTGAACGCGCACGGTGGTGCCTGCGATCGTCCCGAGGTTCAGCGACCAACCCAAATCTATCCACTCCGAGAGGCCCCGCCTTCACCATAGGCTTTGGCAGGGCGCTTGCAATCGTTCGAGAAATCGGGCGCCGGCACCGACGTGTCGCGGCGTCAGTCAGTGAGTGGTTTGCGAGTGCTCGCCGCCCGGCTTCGAGATGCCGCTTAAAGCCTCTCCCGCTTCTGCCGCTTCGCCATTCGTCGCGAGATCGCCAAGAGAGATGATCCCGACGAGCCTCTTGTCGCGGTTCAGAACCGGAAGCCGACGCACCTGCAGGTCGCCCATGTTCTCAAGCACATGCTCGACGTCTTCGTCGTCGAAGCAATATTTGACCTCCGGGCTCATGACATCACGCACCTTGGCGTCAGGTCCCTTACCCAATGCTACGCCTCGGATCGCGATATCACGATCGGTGATCATCCCGACCAGCCGGTCGTGGTCGCCCACGGGCATCACTCCAGCGTCGAGCCTTTCCATAATCTGCGCTACCTCGCGAATGGACTGTTCGGGGTTCGCGACCTGGACATTCCTCGTCATGCAGTTGCCGATTTTCATGGCAATCTCCCTTCTATTTGCGAAGCTCCGCCGCCGGCTTTGGTGTTGATCTAGGAAACGAACTGTTCGGCGGTAACGTTCCCTTGAATCTGAATGGCCCGCAACAGCCTTTCACCTGCAGCCGGAAGGGCTGGGAAAGCCCTGCCGCGGCGGCGACAAATGCCAATGACTGGCCCAACTGGAACCCTGGTGGGCGATACGGCGTTCCAGAGAGACAGCGCAGCCAACGGAGAAGTCGAATGCAGCCCTTAGCCGCAAATTCCGCCCGCCATCCCGGCGCGCTTACGATTAGCCCGTTCGATGGAACCGTGACGGTCAGGTTCTCCGATGCGATCATTGCATCGACCGAGCGGGCAAAGGTGCTTTACGAAGAAGGACACGATCCTGTCTTCTATATCCCTTTCGACGATATCTATTTCGACCTTCTGGAGAAGACGAACACCACAACGAGCAGCCCGTTGAAGGGCACGGCGAGTTACTGGCGGGTTCACGCGGTCGGCGGATCGGCTGATGACTTCATGTGGGCCTATGAAACGCCCGACACCCCGGCATTGGCCATCGCCCGCCATGGCGGCTTCGATCCCGACAAGGCGCGGATCGATGCCGATCCTGCCGAGGATAAGCGACATACGCCTCACATCCCCGAGTAGAGCGGCGCTTGAATTTCCACATCGGCCGGTTCGCGCCGCAGGCGGCGATCTTTCCGTCAGTCGGCGAATTCTTCGTCGAGGATCCGCAGTCCGTCTTCATATTTCGATGTCGACGCGCCAATCTGCCGTGCCTGCCACAGATTGTCGGCGAGATCTGCGCGCTTCACCGGCAGCGCCAATGGGTTGGCTGCTGCTCTGCGCACGAAAGCGGGGTCGTCCTCGTCCGGCCTGCGTGTCATGGCATCGACTGCCGACACGATGGAGGTTCCGAAACCAGCCGCCTCGAGCCGATCGCGATCCCAATCGTCGCTTTTCTCTAGAACGTCGTGAAGATAGGCAACGGCCTTCTGGTCGAGCGTTTCGACGGCGTCAACGACCCGGCGGCAATGCTCGATGTATGGCCGTCCGGTCTTGTCTGTCTGCCCGGCATGAGCCTGTTCGGCGATTTTTGCCGCGCGGTAAAGCACGCTCATTGCTTCGATCCTTGTGGCCTGTGTGTGGTGATGCAACCGGCCTTGCTCCGATGCGCGAACGTGCCTCAAAAAAAGCGTGTGGCACCGTAGCCCGTGTCAGCGAACGCGCGACGATTGCCTGAGGTTCCAGAGCGCAGGCAGGGCTCCGACACACTGTTGCCGAATGTTGCCGAAGGGTCTCCAGCTTCGCGTCACCGAACCTGCCGTATAGCGTGCCGTCGCCGATCTTTGGGAACACCGGGATAGGTTGCTAGCCTTGAGCGACAGGCCAGATGCGCGGTGTGAGGCGGCTAGCCGCCGTCGGACGGCCCATCGACAATCCCGGAACTGGGCAGAATTCCAAAATCCTGTGACTTGGCACCCTGTGCTGCCGTCAAAAACCCGTCTGCATGGAGACCGCGCCGCAGCAACTCTCTCACGGCCGCCGACCGGCTTGGCATGCGCCTTTCAAAGCGCCAATTTTCCAATGCAGCCAATTCGTCGGCAGTTAGCATGATCTGCAGTCGTTCGGGTCTTTCCAGGTCGGCCATTTTCGCCTCCAGCCGCTCAAAGTTAGTATTTACCTAAGAATTAGGAAAAGCCTCGCAGAACGTCAAGATCGGTTAATAGGCCCTCGGCGTGAAAGGCTGACAGTTACTGTGAGGCGTCGCCCGCGCAGTCTGTGTAATAGGCTAACTTATTGATTTTGCGGTATAATTTTATTGATTTCCCTTGCCATTCGGATCGATATGGCACATGCTTACCACGAGGGACAAACCGCTCCTGAAAAAGAGGGTTTTCCATGAGATACAGTTATTCGGCTCATTTGTGTCAAGACGTTAACCTGCAAGTTCGGGCAGCCGCCCGGTATAAGGGAATAGTCAATGTCACTACGGTGGCCGAGGCCGTGCGGCTGCGAAACCTCGCAGAAAACGTTGCGCTTGAAGACATTGAACGCCTTGTGCTGCAAGCGGCCCAGTTCTGCGGGGCGGCCATGGAATTCGACAGCCTCACAGTTCTTGAATCACATGACGTCCCTCGGCACTCAGTGAATTGTGATGCTCTGCCTGGCAGCGGCGGCTTCGATGTTCTGGAGGGCAGGACTGTTTCGCTCTATCATCGCCAGCCGGACCGAACGCAATAGGTCCGGCCGAGCCGTCAGCACAGTCGGTCGGAGGGGAAGGGTTCATCTTCACAGGCGCTTTCAAACCGCCGTGTTGTCCGCCACTGACGCCTGGACGAAGTGCAGTGGTGCCTCGAGCGTCCAGGTGACGCCTTGCTCATGGAAGTCCAGCCGGCCGCTGCCGCTGAAAGCCTGCGGCGCCACTCGCTCCAGGACGACCGTTCCGAAACCGCGCCCCCTGACGGCGTCCAGGATCGGCCCGCCCAATTCACGCCAGACCAGTCGAAAGGTTCCCGCGCCGTCGCCGGCAGAGATCACATTCCAATCGATTTCGACGCGTCCACCGCTGCAGGACAGCGCTCCATGTTTTGCCGAATTGGTAGCGAGTTCGTGAAAGGCTATGCCGAGATACTGCACTGCGTTCGGCTGCAGTATAACCATTGGCCCGGCCATCGACACGCGGGACTGCGCTGCGAAGGCCTTGAGCTGTGCCTGGATGAGCTCGCCGACCGTCGCGCCGCGCCACTCGGCATTGACCAGGAGATCATGGGATTCCGAAAGCGCCGCGATACGCTCCCGAACCTGCCCGAGGAAAGCCTCGGGTGTGCTTGTCAGTTTGCTGGTCTCGCGGATCATCGAAATGATCACCGAATACTGGTTCTTCACCCGATGGTTGACCTCGCGCATGAGCAGTCGGATGCGCCGTTCGTTCTCCTTGTGGGAGCTGATGTCGCGCGCGATCTTGGAGGCGCCGACGACCCGCCCGATGGCATCGCGGATCGGCGAGACGGTGAGCGAGACCGAGACGTGCGTGCCGTCTTTGCGCAGGCGCATCGTCTCATAGGAGGGGACGCGTTCGCCGGCGCGGATGCGGCTGATGATCGAGACTTCCTCGTCCAGACGATCAGGCGGAATGAGGATCGTCACCGGCCGGCCAATCGCCTCGGCAGGCGTGTAGCCGAACAAGCGTTCTGCCGCATCGTTCCAACTGGTGATGATGCCGTTGATGTCCTTCGAGACGATGGCGTCCATCGACGACTCGACAATGGCGGCAAGACGCATGCGGGCTTCATCGCCCAGCGCCTGCGTGCGCAGGTCGAGCAGCGTGTTTATGGCACCAACAATGTTGCCCGCTTCGTCGCGAAGCAGCCGTGGGTGAGCCCTGAACGGGACGAGTTCACCATCCGGCCGCTCCGCAATCGCCTGGTCCCATGAGACGTCCCGCCCTTCGCGCAGCGCCACGGCCATCGGACACTCGCCATGCGCCATATTCCGACCGTCTAGATGACGAAGCTTCCACGAGCCGCACCATAGGTCCCGACCGATAACCGGACGATGGCCCCAGAGCTCAGCTGCGGCTTCGTTGAAGAAGGTGATGCGTCCCTGTTCGTCGGTGGTGTAGACGGCGACGGGCAGTGCCTGCAGCAGGTCGGCAGAGGGAAGGCCCGGAACTCCGAGGCCGATATCGGCTTGTTCCACGAAGTTCACGTATTGCGCCATTCCAGTGGATTTCTGCAGCGGCTATAATGCGCTTGAGCAATTTCGGTTCCCCGTCGGGACAATCCCCCCTTTGCCCCGCCGGCTGCGGCGACATTCCTGGACGAGGTACCAGGCCGACACAGGATCACCGGTGAAGTTATCGGCTAAATCGTGCGGGCCCTAAATGCGCCCGAGAAGGACCAGGATAATCACGATCAACAGCACGAGACCGAGGCCGCCACCGCCGTAATAGCCGGTGCCATAGAACGGCCCGCCACCCAGACCGCTGAACCCGCCAAGCAAGACAAGGATTAAAATGATGATGAGTATGGTTCCGAGGCTCATGGTGGTTCTCCCATTCTTGCGCTGCCGCGCCATACAAGGGCACGTCCATGCGCCTGTTGATGACGGTATGAACTCCCAGAGGGGGCTTCCTGTTCCACCGGAAGTAGCATCGTTGTGGCTCGTCTAGCGGGAAAAGCCGGTGGGCCCACGAGAAAGCCCGCCGGCCGGGAGCCAGCGGGCAACAGGCTTTTTCAGCCTTGGACCGCCTGGAGGGACGGGCGATCTAAAGCAAGAATGCATGACGTAGGTTGAAGTTGCGACGGTAAGCCAAAAAAGCCCACAGCCATTGCCGAGCCGGTGATATGTCCCGCATCTGGAATCTGAAGACCTGAGGGAACTCATATGGACGTAATCCGTTCACGAATAACTGTGCGCGGCGGACGTGACCGGGAGGACGGTATAGTGAGCGCGACAGGCCTCGACGTGTTCGACAAGACGCTTCAGACAACCAACGTCTGGCTCAATGACTTGATGGAAGAGCTCGGCCCAGACAGGCAGCTCTGCTGGAAGGTGTTGTCGACAGTCCTGCAGATGCTGCGTGACCGGCTGCCTTTGGGGCTAGCGGCGCATCTCGGCGCAGAACTGCCAGTTTTGGTGCGTGGCGCCTACTACGATCAGTTCGAGCCGGCAAGGCAGCCGAGCGATTGTGACTGGGACGAGTTCGTCATCGAAGTCACGGATCGCGTGTCCGATGCACGGCTCATGGATGCCAACGATGCGGTGCGTTCTGTCTTTGCCACGTTATCGCGGCATGTCTCGCGTGGTCAGGTCGCCAAGGTCCAAGCCACTTTACCGGAAAAGCTGCGCACCATGTGGCGCTTGGCCGAAGAACGGATCGTCCCCCCGGACCAAAGTGCTGCCTAGACCACAGCGCCGTCAGGCGGTGCTCACAATCAGACGGTCTGTTCGCGCCCCGCATTTTCAGCAAAGAATGCGAGGCGCTACGCCCCAGGCTTCAGCGACCATTCACCTTCCTTCTCGTGCCGGTCGGGTGCTGCCGCCCTTCTTTTCGGGGTCATGAGTATGGTGGCTGTCGCGTTCACCTCCGCCGCCTGAGATCTTGCTGCGACTGCGCAGATCGGAATCGGCTGGCGGCTTTTCTATCACCAGCGGCTCCTTGGCATTTTCGTGCGATGCGCCAGGACCGCCGTGGCGGATGCTGGCGCGGGTCTTCTTCGACGTGGACATGAAAATCACCTTAACGGTCCTGCTGGTAGCCTTGGTGGGTCGTATTGACCCTCGTGTTGCCCTGCTGGCCCTGTTTGTCGGGATTTGGGGCGGAATGGCTGTGCTGCGTTTGGTCGACAGGAACCGACTTCTTATCGCCCGGACCCTTAGGGCTCTGGTTCTCTGCCGGAACAGGTGGTGGTTTTGTGCTCATGGCGGTCTCCTTTCACTAGCCAAAACAAGCAGGCCCCCGAGAAGGTTCCTGATACGAGCCGTGCGAGGGGTGAACTTCTCACATTGCCACTTCCCGGCCTTGTCGGCGCGTCGCAGCGCAATAATTTTTTGTTAGGGCGTGGGTGCACCTATCAAAAGGAGCCGACCATGAGACACCAAACACTCGACCAACTGCAGACAATTGCAAAAGTTGAGCCCTCGGCGACATACCCTGTCATGACTCGGACGCAGCGGATCGAGCGTTGGGCAGATCTTCTCGAACAAAATCCACGGCGCTGCCTCGGAGCGCTTTCAGGCACCGAATATCTCAGTCCTGAAGCCCGTGCTGTAGCGCGTGGCGCGGGATCGCCGATCACCGTTGCCTATGAGGATCCGGTGCTGCGCGCCATGGGTCTGAAAGATGACACCTACGGTGAGGCAAAGCGCTTCTTCGAGCTAAGTGACTGGCAGTTGCACAACATCGTCTGTCACTGCCACGTTGGTGCTACGATGCAAGCGCGATGGGCTGCCGCCAGAGTCCGCCGGACAATTGTCGGGAACAGACTTCTGGCTTGGCTGAGGGCGAAGTTTGTGCATTGAGGCCCGCGCAGGACGGTGACGAAAAGTCTTGCTCGTTCTCGTTAGCGATTGGCCGCCAACTGCCGGCGGCATCGCCGGCAACGCCATGGATGGTGGAGCCAACGCACTGCTTCAAAGCAGCCGGGTGAAGACCTCATGCTCGCCCGGGCGCGGTTCTTTTTTCGGCGAGCACATTGAGGAGCAATCGGGGCGCCAATTTCAAGTGAGCACGGCCCGCGCCGATACGATCCATAGCCGGTTGTGGTTGTTGGGGTCGTCTGATGGAGAGAAGGCCGCGACGGGCGCGCCCGAAGCGTCTATTTCGACGAGTTTAGCCGAGCAAGGAGGAGAATGATGGCGTTCACTTTGACCAGTCCCGCCTTTCAGAACGGCCAGCCTATTCCAGATCGTCACGCCCGGCGCGGCGACAATCTCTCCCCGTTTCTGGAATGGAGCGATCCGCCGCCGGGCACTCGGAGCTACGTGCTCGTCATGGAAGATACGGATGCACCGTCACAGGCGTCCCGGCATTGGGTCGTCTACGACATCGGCGGCGACCGGCGTCATTTGGCCGAAGGGCGCAGTTCCAAAGCGCGAACCGAGGACCTGCCTCATGGCTTCAATGATTTCGGCAATCTTCACTATGATGGACCCGACCTGCATCCGGGTGATAAACCACACACCTACCGCTTCAGGCTCGCCGCCCTTGGCATTGCCAACCTTCCCATCGGCCCGGAACCCGATGCCCTGGTCGTGTGGCAGGCTGCCCGTGAAAACATGCTGGGTGAGGCGGAATTAATCGGCACTTACGGATGAATCAGCGCCAAGTCCTGCAGGCGGGCTGCCTGTCGGCCACGCACCGATCACCTCCCGAATGGCTTGCCAGCAGAACTGGTTCACTTTGAACTTGAGCATTCCGGGCTCAGGCGGCCACCTCAACCACGATCTTGCCGCGCGTATGTTCCCTCTCCAGCCGTTCCTCGGCCTTGGCGATCTCCTCCAAAGGATAAGTTGCCTGCACGAACGGAGTTACCTTGCCGGCGTCGATGAGGCGGCTGATCCTCGCAAGCTGCGCCGCGTTTGGCTCAGCCAGATAGGAAACGCCACGCGCCTGATGCAGGCGTGCCTGTTCGGCCGAGGGCTCAGAAACGGTGGAAACAAGTATCCCACCGGGCTTCAGCACGTTCCAGGAGCGATCCTGTGTGTCGCCCGCGACCAGATCGAAAACCATATCGATGTCCTCGACCTCGTCCTCGAAGCGCTGGTTCTTGTAGTCGACGGCCTGGTCGGCGCCAAGCTTGCGGACGAAATCGAAATCCTCGGCAGCAACGGTCGTCGCGACAAACGCGCCCGCAGCCTTGGCAAACTGGATCGCCAAATGGCCGACACCGCCGGCGCCGCCATGGATGAGAACCCGCTGCCCGGATTTGAGGTCGCCATGGTCGAAAAGGCCCTGCCACGCTGTAATGCCGGCAAGCGGCACGGCGGCGGCTTTCACGTGGCTTAACCGTTCCGGTTTTGCTGCCGCCTCCGTCGCCTTGACGACGACGTATTCGGCATTCCCGCCGCGGTTGGGGCCAAGCATGGCAAACATCGGATCGCCCTTCTTCAACGTATGAGCCCGCGTGCCGCACAGCTCCACCACGCCGGACACGTCGCGGCCGAGCGTAACGGGCAGATCCCCGCCCGCCGATCCTTCTCGGGTCTTGTAGTCAACAGGATTGACGCTTGCTGCGCAGACCTTGAGCGTGACCTCGTCGTCACGGGGCTGAGGCAAGGGAACCTCGTCCAGCGAAAGGACCTCTGGCCCGCCAAAAGTATGAATACGAACTGCTTTCATGGTCGCCATGGGTTTCCTCCTCGTTTCGGGGCCCAGCGCAGGTCCGGAAACAGTACGAGCATTGGGTGAATGGGAAACCTGCGATCCCGGCAGTCGAGCGCGGATTTTCACCAATCACTGAGGACATCACCTTCCACTCAATCCGCTTCAAATCCTTGCCCACCTAACCGGATTGCGGGCTGGAAGTTCCAATGAAGTTCCGAGGTCGGTCGTGGCATTCAAAGACCGTTCTCTCGAGTTCTACGAGAGAGCTTGCGCGGAGATCATCCTGCAACATCGCCGCAATCTCGTCTTGGAACTTTTCTGGAGGGACATGGTTGGAATGTGCGGCCGAAAGAATCCGGGCCTGTGCCAAGGAGATTCGCCATGAAGCTTCGCGAATTGATGGACCAAGTGAAGGATCTGCCACCGGATACCCTGGTCTGTACTGCCGAGATTGACGAGGCCTTTGCGGCCAACATTGCTGGCATAGAAACAGTAGAAAGCGCCCGGATCGAAAGCCGCAAGCCGGACGGCACCGAAGCTGTCGAACTCACCAATGGGAACGACAAGGTCGTCGTAATCCGCTGGTGAGCGGCTTGCGCCTGCTGGAGCGGCCATATGCTTGATCACTGAACGCTGAAGGAGTCGCAGACCATGTTTCCGGTGTTGAACAAAAGACTCTGCGCCGGCCTGATTGCCGCAATTCTGATATTCCCGGCCGGCGGCCTTGCTCCGCTCGCAGCTCAGGAAATCCCGAACGACTTCACGGCGAGAAAATTCCGGCCGTGGTCGCCATAACGACCAAACAGATTATCCAGGGCCAGACGACGCTGGACGATTTTTTTAGTCCTTTCCGTAGTCCCGGCCTCGAGCCGGCGCAACCACAGGTGCGAGAGGCCCTTGGTTCCGGCTTTGTGATCAGTCCTGAGGGGTACATCGTCACGAACAACCATGTCGTTGCCGATGCAAACGAAATCCATGTCGTATTCTCCGACAAGCAGATTTCGCCTGCGCGGCTCGTCGGCCGGGATCCGGCGACCGACATCGCGGTGCTGAAGGTCGATCCGCGGCCCAATATGACAACGACCGCCTGGGGTGACTCCGATGCAGTACAGCCCGGCGCCTGGACGATCGCGATCGGCAGTCCGTTCGGGCCTGGTGGGACCGTTACCGTCGGCGTGCTTTCAGCCCGTTCGCGCGACATTCAGGCTGGACCCTATGACGACTTTCTCCAGACGGATGCCTCCGTCAATCAGGGCAATTCCGGCGGTCCCCTGTTCAACGCACGCGGCGAAGTGATCGGAGTCAATACAGCCATCGTCTCGCCTTCGGGCGGTAGCATAGGCATTGGTTTCGCCGTGCCATCCCGGACCGCGCAGAGGATCGTCGACCAGTTGATCCGCACTGGTCGGATCGAGCGCGGTTTCATCGGTTGCGTCTCCAGGAGATCACGCCCTCGATTGCCGAGGCGCTTGGAATACCGGGCAGCAAGGGAGCGCTCGTCGCCTCGGTCGAGCCCGGCAGTCCGGCGGAGAAGGCAGGCATACAGGCGGGAGACGTGATAACGCGCTTTAACGGCAAGGACATCCAGAGCGTTCACGACCTGACGCTCGCGGCTGCGAGCCAAAAGCCGGGGACAAGGACGACGCTCACAAGAAACCGCGGGGGCAGCCAGCAGGAAATAGCTCTGACCATCGGTCAGCGTGACGATGAAGAGCAACAGACCGGCGCCATTCCCGGACCGGAAGCGGCGGACCAACGTCTCGGGCTGTCGCTCAGTCCCATCCCCGATGAGGCGCGCCAGCAACTCGGACTCCCGCCGGGCACCACCGGGCTATTCGTGCAAGAAGTGGCGCCGAACAGCCTCGCCGACCAAAGCGGCCTCCGCGCGGGCGACGTGATCGTTTCGGCCAACAATCAGAACGTAAGCCAGCCGTCCGACATCGAAGCGGAGTGGACGAAATCCCGTCAACAGAACAAGCCCATCTTGTTCCGCATCAACAGGCAAGGGCAAACGCTTTTCGTTGCCGTGGCTATGGCCAAATCTTGACGGCCAAATCTTGATAGGAACGCATGGAGCGTAAGCTTGGCCGGACTGATCACACGCTTTTGCGGGCGAGGGTCTTTACGCTTGGCAAGGGGAACAACAGCCGACCAAGGTCGTTTCGTCCAATGAGTTGTTCGAACAGTTGGCAGAAAAAGGAGGCTTCGATGAGCGCCACCGGACTCGACGTATTCGACAAGACGCTGCAGACCACAAACATCTGGCTTGACGAGATCATGGCCGAGATCGGACCGGATCGGCAGATCGCATGGCACGTTCTTGGGGCGGTGCTCCACGCCCTGCGGGATCGCATGCAGCCGGATCTTGCTGCCCATCTCGGTTCGCAGCTGCCGATCCTCGTGCGCGGTGCATATTATGACCAATATCAGCCCTCCAAGACGCCCGAGAAGTTGCGATCGCTCGATGAGTTTCTAGCCAAAATCAAGGCGGAGCTGGAGTTCACCCGACCGGTCGATTCCAAGGATGCATTCAAGGTCGTATCCAAGGTTCTCGCTCACCACGTGGGAGAGGGGCAGATGATCAAGGTTTGGGAATCCTTGCCAGCAGAAATCAGGCGCGTCGCGGAAGCGCAGCAAGCGGCGTGAGATGACTCGGGAATCTCGACGATCCCGGCCGTGACGCCGGGCCGTGTCAGTCGTCGCCTTTCCACAGCGCGGCCGGGGATAGCGATTTTCGAGCCGGGCCGTGGATGACCGAACCGTCGGCAGCGAAGATCGAGCCATGGCAAGGACAGTCCCAGGTGTTGTCAGCGTTGTTCCAGGTCACGGTGCAGCCCTTGTGGGTGCATGCCGCGGAAACGGGATGGAGCACCCCTTCAGCGTCTCTCCACGCCGCGATCTTTTCGTCACTCCTGACGATCACACCGCCCATGCCCGGCGCTATGTCGTCGACGCTTGAGACAATGGATTGGCTGCGGCCATTCTTGTGAAAGTCCTCAGGATAAGACCGCGCCGGATCGTAGAGTTTTTGCCATGGGCTCGGCCGAGCGCAGATCAAATCCGCAATCATCGTGCCTGCGGCCGTTCCGTTGGTGATGCCCCAGGCGTTGAATCCCGTGGCGATATGAAAACCGGAGGCTTTGTCCGGATCGGGCTCGCCGGCATACGGAACTCTGTCGGCCGTGTCATAGTCCTCGTTGCACCAGCGCCACGCAATGTCTCCAACTGGAAGACTAATTCTTGCCCATTGCTCCAGCTCGACAAACCGTTTCGCGACGTCGCCGTCCTGGCCTGTATCGAACTTGGGGCCGAGCGTGACCAGCAGCGGGCCTTCGGCATCGCGGCCCGTGCGGATGGAGTGCGTCGGATCGTCGATGCCGATGAACATGCCGTCGACAGCAAGAGGGTCATCGACCCGAAACGCCATGGCAGTGTGGCAGCGCGGCTGGGTCCGGTTCGCCATGCCGATGGGGCTCTTCACTGTCATGTTGGTGGCGACGACCACATATTCGGCGTGAACGGTGCCGCCGTCGGTGACGACGCGCCAGCGGCTTGCCTCGCCAATCGAGATCGCGCGGCTGTTTTCGAAAATCCGTCCGCCACGGGCCGTCACCGCCTGAGCCAGGCCAACCAGATACGCCGCCGGATTGAACTGCGCCTGGTCGGAAAAACGCAAAGCGGCGGCCGTTTCGAAAGGCAGCGGCGCGCGCTCGAGAACATCGGCGTCCAGCCCAACCTGGCGCGCGGCCTCTGCCTCGGCTGCGATCTCCGCGCCCCGGCTTGTGTCGCAGGTGTAGGTATAGGCGTCCTTGGTCTCGAGATCGCAGGCGATGGCATAGTTGCGACCCCATTCCCGGATCTGGACGGCGCCGGCGGAATTCGCATCGGCATAGGCTTGCGCCATGTCCCGGCCGAATGTGTCGATGAGATGGCGATAGATCAGCGCGTGCTGCGTCGTGATCTTGGCCGTCGAGCGGCCGGTCACCTGGCCGCCTGTCCGCAAGCCTTCGACGACGATTACCGACCGACCGGCCTCGCAAAGGCGAAGCGCCGTCGTCAGCCCGACAATCCCAGCGCCCACGATAACCACCTCCGCATGGATCGAGCCATCGAGCGGGGGATAGTTTGTAGCGGTGGCGGCAGCCACCCAACAGCTTCCCGGTTTTCCCGAAAGAATGGCCATTTCACCTGCATCCTTTGCGTTTTCGATGCACTTGTCATCGACAACCCGCGCCGGCGCGAGAACGTTCCCGGGATTTACCGTCTTCAATCGGTCCTTGGCCGTCCGGAAGCTACAAACGCACCGGGAAGATGCGAGGTGCAAGCCATCACCCAGGTGATCGCCTCGCGATCGTATTCGTCGCCGGAGCGCCAGTTCTCGAAGAAAGCGTTCAGCCTCTCGACACGCTCCGGCCAGACGCCGGCGGCTTGAAGGCCCAGCGACACGCCGTAATTGGTGAAGGCGAACTTCGTATCGCGCAGCCACGGCGCGCGGCTGAAACAACCCGGCGGGTCGACCCACATCGTTTCCAACGTTGCCAGCGAACGTTTCGTCTGCGCCTCAGCCCATGGCTCGGTAGGAAAGAAGTGCGCGAGCCACAGCATCATGCCGAGGCCCAGGTCCTGTTCGATGTCGAGGGTGCGCCAGTCGCGCTCCACCAGGTCACGCATCTGTGCGATCTCGGGCGCAAGTGCGTCTTCGTCGAGGATCCGGTAGGAGACGTAGCCATCATAGGCGTCCATGCTGCCAAGTCCGTAACCGGGATAGGGGCTGCTCAAATCCTCCTGCATCTTCCAGATCACGCCGCGCCCGGGGATCACGAAGGCCGGATGAATGTCCCGCGCCAGCGCAATGCCGCGCGTGCGGTATCGCGGCTTCAGATCACCGAGACGCGCCAAGGCAAACAGCCACATCGCCAGGTAATGGAAATACTGTCCGTCGCGATCTGCCGCTTCGCCGATCCTCACTCCGCGCAGACGACCGAGCACACGCTTGACCTCCGCCACCAGTCGCTCGGCCTCACCCAGCCAACGTTCCTCGCCGAGCTCCTTGTAAAGCGAGACATAGAGTACGACCCCGAAAGCATCGGTCCAAAGGTAGCGCAGACCGTTGGGCCAGATGCCTTCGGCGCGCATCCAGTCGAGCTTTCGCAAGACATAGTCAACGTCGCGCAGCATAGCCGCGATCTAAAGCTCTAACGGATAAGTACGGGTGCTCCGGTCTTGGCATGTTCCGGCCCGAGCGAAGTCCCGCCGGGTTATATGCGCGTCGACGCTGCGATTGCGAGCATGCGGCATGTCGAGCATGTTTGCCTCCGGTTAGTCTGCGTCAGATATCGCGAAACGAACTGGTCGGCGGCGGGTTCCTTGGCCGTCGCAATAAGAACAGAAGATGGGCGGCGTTTCGAGTTCGCTCCGCCCTTCTCAAGAAAGCCCGTTTCGCCGGACCGGCCGTCTGACTGCGGCCATTGTCGTTGCGCGCCGGCTGGCAAAGGGTTCGAGCTACCAGAACGTACCCGCATTCAGCATTCTGGCGATAAACCAATTCGCACCTTGTTCTTCCTCGTGAAATTCACGAAGGATGGATGGTCGACTGAGGGATCGATTCGGAGCTTGTCTATGCGCGGACTGCAAGCGGCCCTGGCTGCGGTGATCTTGAGCACTTCAGTCAGTTCTGGACGCGCCGATGACAGCTCTCCCTTTATCTATTTAGCGACCCAGGATCCTTTCACAGACGGTCTGCCGACGAAGAACGATGTTTATGTCTTCGGTGGCGTCTTTGCTCGCGGGTCCTTCGGGGATACGATCGACCTTTTTGATGCCAACTACACAGACAACTACATAATCGGGGCCGCATATGGTCGCGATCTCGTCGATATAGGCGCTGGTTTTGTTCTTGGTGGCGTCACCGGCGCGGCCATAAGATTTGGCGAGGACGATGATACGTCTGGCGAACTTTGGGCCGGAGCGCGACTTCGCCATCAGGGCCTTGTCATTGGTGATCTGGCGATCGCGCCCGCAGTGACGGCTGGATTTAGTGCCGTTACGGGCCCCACCGAGATCGAGCGCAATCGCGAAATCCGCGACGATGGCGATGCATCATTCCTCGGCTTCGTTGGTGCGGAGCTTTCTTTCAGAGCTAGGCAAGCACCCAATGTCGAACTCGTCTACCAACTCCACCATAGATCCGGCGCCGACGGTACATTTGGAAATATGAAAGAGGGTTCTAATGCGAACACTCTTGGAATCCGTTATCGCTTCTAGCGCCCGGTGCTGTAGACCTTTTTCAGGCGCCCGCGTGCTCCCGTATTGGGAACGGCGACACTCTCGTGAACGCTTTGCACGGTAGATGGCGAGCGTGGCTCCAATGTAGGATCATTGTGGGCCGAAGCCGCCAGGAGAAAGGGGCGATGGCACTTCCGGAGAACAGATTCTGCGTCTTCTGCGGCAAGATGTGGTTGGGCAAGGGATCTCAATGCCGACCGGCACGATAATTTCAGGGCGGGCGGGGTCACCCTGTAGCGCCGTTCACACTCAGGCCATATCCTTGAGCGTGTCCAGCGGCCCTTTCAGCGCAGACCTGGGCTGGATCAACTCTGGCGTAATCAGGAATGTCTGCGGCGGCGTCGTTGGTTCATCGATAAGCTCGAACGCCTTCGTAATCATCGCCTCAACATTCTGCCGCACCATGATTACCGGGAAGGGCAGGAATGAGCCGAACGGATCATAGTCGTAGCAACCGACAACAAGCTCGCTAAACATCTCCGCCGGACGGCCTGCCATGAAACGCAGCAGACCTTCCATGTTGATCGACGAATTGACGAACAGCGCGCGCGGCAGCTTGCCATGGCGTTGGTAAAACGCCTCGAAGGCACGCAAAGTTATATCGGGCGAATACCCGGAGGACTGCACACCGTCGTCAGGGTCGGCGCCCAGCAGTGCCTTCTTGGTCGCATGGAATGCGGCGATGCGTTCGCGGCTGGCGTGGTCGTTGCGGCCGCCAAACAGAAACAGCTCGTCCGGCCGTAGGGGATCGTCATTGCCGAAGTGGCGGATGATTGCTTCCGTCAGCATCCGCGCGCCCTCATAATTGTCGCTGATCACCGAGTGCGCCTTCGCTCCCGGCAGGTCGATGTTGATATGCTTCAGCCCCGCCGGTTCGCAGACCTCATGCACGCCGTCCGGATCGGTGGCGCCGACGATGAAGAGTTGGTCGATTGAATAAGAGATCAGCGTCTCCGCGGTCCGCCGTTCCTCTTCCGGGTCGCGACTGGCGCTGACCACCACCGGGCATTGACCGCGGCTACGCACATGCCCCTCAAACGTCTGCGCCATGGAGGAGAAGTAGCGATTGTCGTGGACGGGCAGCATAAGGCCGACCAGGCCCGATCGCGAGCGTCGCAAACCCCGCGCCTGCAGATTGGTGGTGTACTGGTGGCGTTCGGCGAGGCCGAGAATTGTTTCCGCCGTACTTTCCTTGATACGGCGCTTGCGCCAAGTGCCGTTCAGCACGGCACTCACGGTCGACGGCGAACTACCCGATAGCACGGACAGATCATAGATCGTCGCCTTCTTCTTGACCCGCTGATCCATCTGGCGCCTCCGGCGCGTCTTTTTAGAGCAACATCCCGCTTGACGAGAGCTTCTCGATGCACAATAGTTTCTGCACCATCGATTGTGCAAGCGAAAACCGCTGCATGATCGATGGGGGAATGTCCCGTCTTTTCGGGGAGGTTTCTAACGGCCGCCGTCGTTCGACGGCTCGAGTGTGTTTCCACTAGGAACGTTATGGGAGGAGTACAGATGAAAAAGCTCATGATCGCGGCGCTTGCCGCGACCCTTATGCTTGGCGGTTCATTCGCTGCGATGGCACAGCAGGCCGGCAAGGTCGGCGTCGTCGTCAAGATCGGCGGCATTCCGTGGTTCAACGCTATGGAGGCGGGAATCAAGGAGCGCGGCCAGAAGCTCGGGATCGACGCATTCATGGTCGGCCCGACCAGCGCTGATCCGGCACTGCAAGTTCGCGCAATCGAGGATCTGATCGCTCAGGGCGTCAAAGTCATCGGTGTCGTGCC
Source organism: Mesorhizobium sp. M6A.T.Cr.TU.014.01.1.1 (assembly GCF_004022765.1). NCBI lineage: Bacteria > Pseudomonadati > Pseudomonadota > Alphaproteobacteria > Hyphomicrobiales > Phyllobacteriaceae > Mesorhizobium > Mesorhizobium sp. M6A.T.Cr.TU.014.01.1.1. The sequence goes on along the minus strand of NZ_RZPG01000001.1, from coordinate 65,258 downwards.
GAATGATGCAAAAGTGCTCGAACCAGTGCTGCAGAAGGCGAAGGACGCCGGCATCATCGTCATCACGCATGAATCGCCTGGCCAGAAGGGCGCCGACTGGGACTTCGAACTCGCGTCCGCCACCGGCTTCGGCGAAGCTCATGCCAAGCTCCTGGCGGAGAAGATGGGCGGCAAGGGTGAGTATGCAGTGTTCGTCGGCTCGCTGACGGTGCCGCTACACAATGCCTGGGCCGATGCGGCAATCGAGTATCTGAAGAAGAACAATCCCGACATGAAACTTGTCGGCGAACGTTATGGCGTCGCCGAGGATGTGGACAAGAGCCGCAGCACTGCACTTGACTTGATCTCCGCCAATCCCGGCTTGAAGGGCTTTCTCGCCTTCGGCAGCCAAGGGCCAATCGGCGCTGGCCGCGCAATCGAAGAGCGCCGGAAGGTGGGCGAAATTTTCGTGCTCGGGCCATTCTCGCCAGGCCAGGGCCAGAAGCTCATCAAAAACGACGCGATCTCCGGCGGTTTCATGTGGAATCCGAAGCAGGCGGGCGAGGTTTTCGTCACGCTGGCCGACCATCTCATGAAGGGCAACGAGATCAAGGATGGTGATACGATCGAAGGACTAGGGACAGTTAAGCCCGACTTCGAAAACCGTAACATCATCGTCGATCAGCTGGTCCCAATCAACAAGGATACTGTCGACGATCTCGCGGCGATGGGCCTGTAAAGCCTCCCAAGGCTATGGCAGCCGGGCTGGCCTCGAGCCGCCCGGCTGCAGGATTGCAACCGATTGGATCCAGGGTTCAACTCGATGGCTGATCAGGCACTCGATGGCGCCGCATCACGGCCGTTGCTGTCGCTCCGCAACGTCAACATGACGTTCGGCGGCGTGAAGGCGCTGAAGAATGTCAGCTTTGAGGTGCTGCCGGGCGAGGTGCATTGCCTCGCCGGCGAGAACGGCTCCGGCAAGAGCACGCTGATCAAGGTCATCACAGGCGTGTACAAGCCCGAGGCGGGCGCCGTGATCGACTATGACGGCCAGAGCTACTCCCATATGTCGCCGGTAACCGCGCAAGCCGGCGGGATTCAGGTCATCTGGCAGGACCTCGCCCTGTTTCCCGAGATGACTGTCGCCGAGAATATCGCGTTCCAGACTGTCATCGGCCGTTGGCCGCGGCTGGTGAACTATGCCGAAATGCGCCGTGTCGCGACCAACGCCTTGCAACGTCTTGGTGTTTACCTCGATGTCGATCTCGCACTACACCATTTTCCCATCGCACAGCGGCAGATCGTAGCAATCGCGCGCGCCCTCGTCGGCCAGGCGAAGCTCGTCTTCATGGACGAGCCGACGGCGTCGCTCACTCAATCCGAAACCGACTATCTGCTCGATATCGTGCGCAATCTGTCGGCGTCGGGCGTCGCCGTTGTGTTCGTCAGCCATCGCCTGGCGGAGGTTCTTGAAATCTCCAGCCGCGTGACCGTGCTGCGCGACGGCGCGCTCGTTGGCGTCTATCCAACCAAAGGCCTGACCCAATCGCGCATCACCGAACTGATGACGGGCAAGACCTTCGGTTATTCCGTCCTGCACCGGGATTTAGGCACGAGCCCGGTCATGCTTGAGGTCAAGGGGCTGTCGCGGCCCGGCGAATTCCAGGATGTGTCCTTGACGGTCCGGCGCGGCGAGACGCTCGGCATCACCGGGCTTCTCGGGGCAGGGCGCACCGAGCTCGCGCTGACGTTGTTTGGCATGCGCAAGCCGAAGTCGGGCTCTGTCGTCCTGGATGGCAACCCCGTTCGCTTCGGTTCCAACCGTGACGCGATCGCCGCCGGCGTCGCCTATCTTTCGGAAGACCGGCTGTCGCTCGGTCTCATTCAGCCCCAGGCAATCGCCGATAACATGGTGGTCGCGTCGCTAGACAAGATCCTTTCGCGCGGTTTCATTTCGAGCGATCGCAAGCGATCTCTGGTCAATCGCTGGATAAGGGATCTCGGCGTCAAGATCGGAAAGCAGGACGACGCGATCTCGACCCTGTCTGGGGGAAATCAGCAACGTGTCGCCATCGCAAAATGGCTGGCGACCGATCCGAAACTGCTTATCCTCGACGCACCGACAGTCGGCGTCGATGTCGGCGCGCGCGCCGGCATTTTCGACATCGTTTCCAAGCTGGCGGACAGCGGCCTGGCTATTATCCTGATCTCGGATGAGGTCCCTGAAGTCTATTTCAACGCGGACCGTGTGCTGCACATGGCTCAGGGGCGCATTGTCGGCGAATATGCACCGTGCGCTACGACCCTCCAGGCGATCGAGGAGGCGGTCTATGCGTAGGTTTGTCCGCTCCCACGCAACGGAACTGGCTCTGCTCGCCGTGATCGCAGTCATCTGCGTCTTCCTCTCGTTTGCGACAGACCGGTTCTTCACCCTCGGCAACGCGTTTGACCTTCTCAACACCAGCTCGGTTAACATCATCTTCGCTGTCGGCCTGCTCGTTGTGCTGATTGCCGGCGGCATTGACATCTCCTTCGCGGTTGCTGCCTCCGTTGTGCAATATCTGACGGCGACTGTCCTCGGTTGGGTCGGCGGCGGGAATTGGATTGTCGGCCTCATCATCGCTGGCGCTTTGGGCGTCGCGTTGGGCTGCATCAATGCCTTCTTGATCCACGGGTTCAGGATCATCTCGATCGTCGCCACGATTTCGACCTTCAACATTTTCTTCGGCTTGCTGATGTTCTTCACAGGTGGCGTGTCGATCTACAATCTGCCGGACTGGCTCACCACCCGCGTCGTGCTGTTCGAGCGAGAGATGGCTGACGGGACCTGGGCGGAGATCACCCTACCTGTGCTCATTATGGCCATATGCGTGTTCGCTACCTGGGCGTTGATCACGCGCACCACCACTGGTCGCCAGCTCTACGCATTTGGCGACAATCCGGAGGGCGCGCGCCGCTTCGGCATCAATATCGGTGCCATGCAATTTATCGCCTTCGGCTGGCTTGGCATGATGGCGGGCATCGCCGGTCTCGTCCAAGCGCATTACGCGCAGGAAGTCGTGCCGAACGCCCTTTATGGGCGCGAACTCGACGTCCTGGCAGCGGCAGTCCTTGGCGGTGCGCGGCTCGGCGGCGGCAAAGGCAGCGTGCTTGGCTGCATTCTGGGCGTTCTGTTGGTCTCGATCACCCAGAACGGACTCAATTTGATGGGTGTGTCGCCTTTCGCGTTCAAGATGATCGTCGGCGCCATCATTCTTGCCGCCATCACCCTGTCGAACACCAGCATCGAACGCCTGCTGCCGTTCCTGAAAAGCCGACGGGTGCCTTCATGACGGTTTTGATTGACCGCGCCCGCAATGCGCTTGGCCCCGAACTGGCAGGTCCGCTTGCCGCGTTCGCGGTGGTCATGGTCGTGTTCGGCATTGCCGCGCCGAACTTCCTTTCCCGCGCCACCTTTGGATCCGTCGCCTTCCAGCTGCCGGAGCTCGGCCTCCTCACACTCGCTATGCTGCTGCCGATCCTGACCGGCGGCCTGAACCTGGCCATCACCTTCACGGCCAACATGGCCGGCCTGACGCTGGCTTGGGTACTGCAAAGCCAGGGAGGCGTCGACGCGGGCATCGGCGCCTTTGTCCTTGGCTCGGTCCTTGCCGTCGCGGTCGGAGCACTGAGTGGGCTGATCATGGGGCTCGTCATCGCCTACACCAAGGCTCACCCGATCCTGGTCTCGCTGTCGATGATGATCTTCCTGCGCGGTCTCGGCGAATTCCTGACGCGGGGCGGCGACGTGTCCGGCATTCCCGGGTTCCTGGCGCGGATCGGCTATAGTTCGATTTTTAGCATTCCGGTGCCGTTGCTCATCTTCATCGCTAGCGTGCTGATCTGGCACATCCTGCTGACACGCATGAAGCTAGGCTTCAACACCTACATGATCGGCTCCAACATCGAAGCCACGCGCTATTCCGGTATCAATACGCGCAAGGTACAGGTTCTCGTCTACACACTGTCCGGCGCGATGTGCGCGGTCGCCGGTATCATCATGCTGGCGCGCTTCAATTCGGTGCGTGTCGGCCACGGCGAGTCTTACTTGCTGATCACCGTGCTTGCCTGCTTTCTTGGCGGGGTCAATCCGTTCGGCGGCTTCGGTCGGGTGATCCCGGTCTTCGTTGCGCTGGTCGTGCTCCAGCTTCTGTCCTCAGGGCTCAATCTGATGGGCGCAAACCAGCATCTTGCGACGGCGGTCTGGGGCATTTTGATGATCACGGTTATGATCCTGCGCTGGCTTGCCGGGCGTCTCAAATTCCTAAACACAAACAGAGGGTGAGTTAGATGCATGGTTTTGGGGTCCACACCTCGATGTGGACGATGAACTGGGACCGGGCCGGCGCGGAGAAGGCGATCGCGGCTTCCGTCAAATACGGGATGGACTTTATCGAGATCGCGCTTCTGAACGCGCCGGCGGTCGATGCCGCGCATACGCGCGCCTTGCTCGAACAGCACAATCTTCCTGCCGTTTGCTCGCTTGGCCTGCCGGAGCACGCCTGGGCCTCGGTGCGGCCAGATGCTGCCATCGAACATCTCGAAGTGGCGATCGACAAGACCGCCGAGATGGGCGCGCTGGCGCTTTCCGGCGTGATTTTCGGCGGTATCGGCGAACGCACCGGCCTGCCACCGACCGAGAAGGAATACGACAATATTGCGCATGTGCTGACCGTCGCCGCCAAGCACGCCAAAAAGCGCGGCATAGAGCTCGGAATCGAGGCGGTGAACCGCTATGAGAACCATTTGATCAACACCGGCGCGCAGGCCGTCTGGATGGTAGAGAAGGTCGGGGCCGACAACATCTTTGTTCATCTCGACACCTACCACATGAACATCGAGGAGAAGGGGGCCGCCAATGGCATTCTGGCCGCACGCGACTATCTGAAGTACATCCACTTGTCTGAGAGCGATCGCGGCACACCAGGTACCGGCAACTGCTCCTGGGACGAGATCTACGCGACGCTGGCGGCGATCGGCTTCAAGGGCGGACTTGCCATGGAAAGCTTCATCAACATGCCGCCGGAAGTCTCCTACGGTCTCTCAGTCTGGCGGCCAGTCGCGAAGGACGAGGCCGAAGTGATGGGCAATGGCTTGCCGTTCCTGCGCAACAAGGCTCGCCAATACGGTCTGATCTGAAACGATGGGTGACAGGCAGAAGGTGGACGGCGCAAGGATCGCCGTCCTCGATGTCGGCAAGACCAATATAAAGCTCTCCGCGATGACGTTCGACGGCATGCTCGCGGAGAGCCTCTGCGTCCGCAACGAAGTGCGGCCCGGTCCACCTTGGCGGCACCACGATCTCAATGGCATTAGCGACTGGCTGTTCGGCTCGCTCGCCACTTTGTGCCGTCGTCATCCGTTGGAAAAAATGGTCGGCACCGGACATGGCTCCGCGGGGGTTCTGGTGAACGCAGATCCCGACGACACTTCCGCCCTGCCGATGATTGACTACGAGCAGGACCTGCCGCCTGCAATTCGCGATGGCTACGCGCCCCTTTCGGGCGATTTCTTCGATCGCAGCAGCTCGATCATGCTGAAGGCCGCCCACCAGGCGCGCCAGCTGTACTGGATGCAGCAGGTTGATCCGGAGCGCGTCGCTCAAGCTCGTTGGTACTTGGGCTTGCCCCAATATTGGGCCTGGCGGCTGTCAGGCGTGCCATCGGCCGAAACGACGGTTCTTTCGGCGCAATCACATCTATGGAACAACGTGCGCAAGGAGTGGTCGCCCATTGTGGCGGGGCAGGGCTGGAAGCGCCTCATGCCACCATTCCATCCGGCCTGGGAGACGTTGGGGCCAATCCGGCAGGATCTAGTGCGCCGGCACGGCATATCGGAAAAGCTGTCTGTTCTGACCGGCGGCCACGACAGCAGCCTGAACCTCTACCGCTATCAGGCGGCAGGCATGCGCGACGCCTGCGTGATCTCTACCGGAACCTGGATTGTCGGAATGTGCGCCGCGACACCTCTCGACCAACTCGATGAAAATCGCGGAATGGTGCTGAACAGCGACGTGACAGGACGCCCGGTTGGCGGTGTTTTGACCATGGGCGGACGAGAGTTCAGTCATGTGGCAGGGCAGGGGCAAGAAGGAAATGCGGCCGACGCCGCGCTGGTCAGTTCGTTGATTGGGCGAGGCACCTTCGCATTGCCGTCGTTCGGCGACGATGACGGACTGTTTCCCGGCAGCGCTGGGCGCGGCCGGTTTGAAGGGCCGCCTGCAGAAACCCCTGAGGAGCGCAAGGCGCTCGCGGTGCTCTATGCCGCGCTGCTGACAGCGGAATGTATCGATGCGCTGAAGGAAAACGGGTTGGTTGCATTGGATGGCACCTTCCTGCGGGACCCGCTCTACGCCACGCTAGTTGCCGCGCTGCGGCCAAACGCCGAAACGGTTTACAATCTTGACTCCTACGGCACCGCTTCGGGTGCGGCATTACTTGGCGAACATGAAGCCCGTGACACGCCGGCTCCGATCGCGCTCAGCCTGCCGGCCGCCTTTGCCGGCGATCGTGCGGCGCTCGCGGCCTATGCGCAGCGGTGGCGCGAACTGGCAAACAGACACATTCTTCCGAGACAAGACAGAAGGACTGACCGATGACTGATGACAGCGCTCTGCGCCGCGAGATGGTGGATGTTTGCCGCCGGATGAACTCCAGCGGTATCAACCAGGGCAATGCCGGCAACCTGTCGGTGCGCTCCAGCGACGGTTTCCTGATCACGCCCTCATCGCTACCCTACGAAACGATGACGCCCGAAGACATCGTCGAGATGGGCTTTGACGGCACCTATGTCGGCCGACGACCCTCCTCGGAGTGGCGCTTCCACCGTGACATCTTGAGGGAGCGGCAGGAGATCAACGTCGTGCTGCATTGCCACTCGCTCTATGCCACGACGCTGGCCTGCCATCATAAGACGATCCCGAGCTTCCACTATATGACAGGAGTGGCGGGCGGTACGACCATCCGCTGCGCGGGCTACGCAACCTTTGGCACGCAGGCCTTGTCCGACAATGCCTTGGTTGCTCTCAAGGATCGCCTCGCTTGCCTGCTCGGCCAGCACGGTCAGATTTCGCTCGGCAAGACCATGGAAGCCGCGTTGTGGCTGGCGAACGAGGTCGAAACCCTGTCGCGCATGTATGTCCAGGCGCTTACCCTTGGCGAGCCGCCTGTCCTTTCCGACGAGGAGATGGCGCGGGTGATCGAGCAGATGAAGAAGATGAGCTATGGCCAAGCGCCGGATCCGGAGGGAACGAACGATCTGGCGCGGCCGCGCGATGCTGCGGTCTAGCACGGCTTTGGCAGATTTTTAGCGGAGAGATGCCTGAGCCGCGTGGGCAGCGGACTGGCGGCGGCTGTGCGAGGGCTGAGGGATCGCCTGCCGATCGTCTCGCTTTATCCCATTCGCCGCCTTGAGCTCGACTGTGGCAGGTGAAGACTGAAATGTCGCCCTTATGACAAACGTTGAATCAAATCGTTCAGCAAGAGCAGCGACGCCCCGGCGAACACAGCCGCAGCCGCGTCGTCCAGCATGATGCCGAGACCACCCCTTACCTTGTCATGCATGACGCGGATGGGCCAGGGTTTGACGACATCGAAAAACCGGAAAGCAAGGAAACCTGCTGCCCACCAGACCGGGTCGAGCGGCAGCATGGAAAGTGTTGCGGCGGTACCGAAGGTCTCGTCAATGACGACGATCTGCGGATCCTCCGTTCCGGTATGGGAGACGACATGCGACGACGCCCATACTCCCACGGCGAATACGGCCATGTAGGCAACCACGACCAGCCAAGGCGATGCAGGTATTAGCACCGCGGCAAGAACCACTCCAACTGCCGCGCCGCCCGTGCCCGGCCATAACGGAGATAATCCTGCGCCGGCCGAGGTCGCAAGCAGGTAAGCGAACTTAGGCAGAAATTTACGCATCCAGTTTCGGGCGCTTCCCCGTGAATTGTAAATAGGCATTATAATCACATCTTTCGGGTTACTGCCGCTAGACCGCCGGTCGATTTGCGACGGCGGACACAAGGGGCATTGCAGAAACTTCGAAACAACATCGGAGGTTATCGCAGCGACCGGAGCTTTCGCCGTCGGCTTGACAGTTCTCTGACTGCCTTAATCCATGGGCGCATTCGCCAAAGACTTGAGCCGGGGAAGAGCCTGATCCGGTTTCGACCGCGCTGACCACCTCGATCGGCGCCGACGGGCTGGAACGAACCCACAATTTGCCGGTTAAGCTTCGCGGAACGACATCATCAGAGGAGCCAAGTCATCATGATCGCCGGTCTCATGAAACGTCGCATCGACCCGCTATGGGAGCACGCCGCTTCCCCGCTGATCGGGATCGGCATGACCCCGAACCAGGTTACATCAGGCGGGCTGGTGCTCGTCGCCTTGTCGTGCGCCGCCTATGTGTACCACCAGTCAACCCTTGCCTTTGGCCTTTGCCTCGCGTTGGCGTTTACCTTCGACGCGCTGGACGGCGCGGTTGCCCGTCGGAGACATATGAGCACCAAGGCCGGTGGCTATTTCGACGCGATGGCCGACCGATATCAGGAACTTGCCGTGTTTGCGGCAATAGGCTGGGTCGCCGATCTGTGGGCGATCGCAATGATCGCGTTCGCCGGCGGAATCCTCACCAGCTACGCCAAGGCGCGGACGGCGATCGAAATTCCCATAGAAAATCAGGCGTGGCCGGATTTCTTCGAACGGATGGAACGTCTGGTGTTCATTTGCGTGCTATTGGTCGCCGACGGAATCGCGATCGCCATGGGCGCCACTTCGCCCTGGATTCTCACGGGCGGGTTCGCGTTTTACGCGCTGCTGGCAAACGCCACAGCGCTGCAACGGACCAATCGCGCATTTGCGATGCTCAAACGAGCGGACGCGAAGCAGCCGTGAGACGGTGAAATCCATAACGCAAGCATCGATAACGGCCGCCTCACCTGGGGGGACCCGTCCGGTCGACCTGCTCCCGCGCCCTGACCCAGAAAAGGTGGTCATGACAACGGTTTGGCCGGTGGAAAACGTGAGGCGCTGGCACGGGCGCAGTCGGGTTAAAAACGATCCACGCGCGACCTGCGTCCTCTGGCATAGCGAAGTTGCTGACCCCTGTGGCCCGATATCCGCACCCTCGTTAGACCGTTTCGAGCCGGCTGAACCGAACTGGGATGAGTTTGCGGGTCTTCAGTTGCCCTACCGAACCCTTGTCGATGACCGTCAGCAACTGCCCTTGTTCGGGTCCCATAGGCATAACCAAGCGGCCCCCCGGCTTGAGCTGCTCAAGCAAAGCCGACGGCACCCGCCCAGCCGCCACGGTGACTAGGATCTTGTCGAACGGGGCGTGCTCGGGCCAGCCGCGAGACCCGTCTCCGACACGAATGCTGATATTGAATAGACCGAGGCCCTGCAGGAGAGCCTCGGCATGGCTCGCGAACTCCTCAATGATTTCGACGCTCCAAACGTGCCCGGCGAGTTCCGCGAGGATTGCGGTTTGGTAGCCCAGGCCAGTGCCGATCTCGAGCACCGCCTCGTGCGGTTGAAGAGCAAGGAGATCGGTCATGAGAGCGACGATGAACGGCTGCGAGACGGTTTTGTCGAAGCCGATCGGCAGTGGCATGTCCTGATAAGCATAAGGAGCGACTGAGCTTGGCACGAAGAGATGGCGCGGCACACGCTGCATCGCTGCCATCACCCGTTCATCGAGCGCCGCCTTGCCGAGTTCGTCGCTTGCAAGGTCGGTATGGATCGCAATCATCTCAACCATGTGTCGGCGTAAAACTGCGAGATGTTGTTCGTTCATTGGCTTCATGACGGTGGGGCTTTCCTCAACCAGCTTGCTGCCAAATAGGCTTATATCCTGTTCGTCACAGCAATGCCCGTCATGGTTTCCAGTTGCGGGTGGCCACCGCGACCGGAGGCAATTTTAGCGTTGCGTCTGGTATATACCGGCGGCAGCCCTGGAGATCCGGTGCCATGTCACCATAACGGTATGTCCTAGCTCGCGGTGATCGAACGACGAACGGCTGAATTGCCGCATGCGTGGGCAGCCGGCGATCTCGATCGGGACGTCGTCGTTGTAGTAGTGGACGCCGGTTTCACCGAGCGATGCTGCGACTGCTGCATGGCTTCGGGCAGCGGAATGCCACGACGGGCGTTCCCACAACGTCGAGCCAAAGCCCCGGGGATGCCGCTACTTTATCGCTTCCACGAGTGCTGAGTGGAACTCGCCGGGTGCCTCTATCTGTGGTGAATGTCCAAGCTCTGGGAACTCGACGAGCGTCGCGTTTGGAATGGCCGCGGCTGCAGCGCGTCCGAGTTTTGGATATTGGCCGAGCGTCTTCGCGACCTCCGCGCTGGCGCGATTGCTGCCCGGGGCGGTGCGATCCTTGCCTCCGATGATCAGCGTTGTCGGTACGGAGATATTGCCAAACTCATGGATGACAGGTTGGGTGAAGATCATGTCCGAGGTTTGGGCCTGATTCCACGCCACTATCTCCTTGCCCTCGCCAGCGTACATGCCAGCCAGCATGCTCACCCAACGGTCGTATTCCGGCTTCCAGTCGCCATTGTAATAGACGCGCTGCTGGTAGGCCTTGATGCTGGCGAAGCTGGTTTTCAGTTCGCTGGCGTATGCCGTGTCGAGGGTAGCATAGGGAACACCTTTCGCCTGCCAGTCCTCGAGACCGATCGGATTCACCAGCACCAGGCGCTCCACGGTTTGAGGAAACTGCAGAGCGTAGCGTGCTGCCAGCATGCCGCCCATGGAATGGCCGACAAGGATGACGTCGGATACATCGAGGGATTCGATGAGCTCAGCGGTGTTATTGGTCAGTTGCTGAAACGAGAATTGATATTTCGGCGGCTTGGTCGACTTGCAGAAGCCGACCTGATCCGGCGCAATGACGCGGTAACCCGCTGTCGTCAGCACGTCGATGGTCACTTCCCAGGTTCCGGCGCAGAAATTCTTGCCGTGCAATAGCACGACGGTCTTGCCGTTCGCCTTCCCGCGCGCCGGAACATCGAGATAAGCCATTTCGATGGGCTGGCGCTGCGACGTGAAGCTGTGGATCTTGACCGGATGGGCATAGCTGAAGCCCTCCAGTCGAGGGCCATAGACGGCACCGGAGGCGGTCGCGCCGGGGTCCTGGGCGAGAGCCGATGTCGTTATGGTGATGAAGATGGCGGCGCTGGCTGGAATGCGCATGAAAGTCCTCTCTGTAATTCTCGGCGAGAATTATGGCCATCAATACGAGCGGCTTGTGACAGGCCTCGTCACCATCTCGGCACGGAGATAACGATCAGTTGATGGTGGCACGCACAAAGAGGACCGCCTCTCTGCTGTGCACCGTGCGACTTCACTGTTGGAGAATCCGGGGCTACACTATCGGCGCCGCCCATACACATCACGTCGGTAGCAAAAATGGATCTGCAAGCCTTCAGAGATTCGATTGCGCAATCACAGCCGCCCGCCGGCTTGAGCCCCGCCCTGCAGGCGCTGTGGTGGGATGCAAAGGGCGATTGGGATAAGGCGCACGAGCGCGCGCAGGCGCGCGACGATACGGCGGGTATGCGCGTTCATGCCTACCTCCATCGCAAGGAAGGCGATCAATCGAATGCGGAATATTGGTATCGTCGCTGCGGCGCCGCGCCGTCGACCTTGACGCTTGATGAGGAATGGCAAGAGTTAGCGCGTGCACTTTTGGGGCAAAGCTGATGCCTTCCGCACGCCAAGTCTGGTTCTGGGGGCCTTCACTCGAACCGCAGCGATGACTTTGATATAGTACCGCGGTCACGATCGAGAGCCTGCTCAGTCCGCCGCTCGCCGGAAACAGGCAGGCGGCATCTCTCTGCCACGGTTGGACATCTTGCTCCTGGCGCTGGTCCAAGATCGCAACGGAAGTTCAATTTCATTTCCTCTGATGCCCGTCATAATTAGGCCGGCGGCGGCATTACCAGCATGTCTCGAGGAGGAGATGAAAATGCGGCTCAATAGGTGTTTCAATTTTGCAGGTAAGGTTTCATCGGTGCTTTCTCCCGCAGCAGGGAGGAAACGGCGTCTGCGTCAGACTATCCTGATATGTGCAGCTGTGGCCGCCGGTTCCGCGACGGTTGGTTTCGGGGCACAAAGCGCCGAAACGGGAGCCTGGATCACCACTTGGGCTGCCACACCTGCTCCGCGCTGGTTGGATGATCTTCCTGCGCCTTTTGGAGTGCCGGAGGTATTGGAGAATCAGACCGTCCGCCAAGTTGCCCGCATCAGCGTTGGCGGCAATACCGTCCGGGTCGTCCTATCGAATGCTTTCGGCGCTAGGCCGCTGACTATCGGGGCCGGCAGCGTCGGAATAGCAGGCAAGAACGGCGACGTCGATCAGGCGACCCTGAAGCCCCTGACCTGGGGCGGCAAGAGTTCTGTGGTCGTTCCGCCGGGAGCCCCGATCCTCAGCGACCCCGTCGACCTGCCGGCAGAAGCGCTTTCCGAAATCTCGGTCAGCATCTTCCTGCCCAAGAAGACGGCGCTCTCGTCGGTGCATTGGGATGGTGTGCAAACCGCCTACATTTCCGGCCCGGGGAACTTCACAAACGAGGCGGCGTTCAAGGCTGACAGCACACTCAAATCACGCCTTTTTCTGAGCGATATATGGGTTGACGCCGCGCCGGAATCCCAGGCGATCGTGTTTTTCGGGGATTCCATCACGGATGGGAATTGTTCGACCCCCGACGCCAATAACCGCTGGCCAGACCATATTGCCAAGCGATTGCAGGAAACCGCCCACAAGGTCGCGGTGATTAACGAAGCTTTTTCGGGCAATCGCGTGTTGACCGACGGTATGGGTGTCAATGCGCTGGCGCGTTTCGATTCTGATATCCTGAGCCATCCGAAAGTCTCGACCGTCGTCGTAATGATGGGCATCAACGATATCGGCTGGCCCGGCGAAAATGCAATCACGCCGGACGACAAGGAACCGACTGCCGAAGACATCATCACCGGATACAAACAGCTCATCGACCGCGCGCATGCCCATGGCATACGCACTGTAGGCGCGACGTTGACCCCCTTCGCCGACACCTTCAAGGGACTTCCCACCGAGGGTTACTACACACGCGAGAAGGAAAAGATACGCGTCGCAGTGAACGAATGGATACGCACCGGTGGCGGCTTCGATGGCGTGATCGACTTCGACAAGGTGATGGAAGACCCGGCCAAACCGGGGTATCTGCGCGACGACTACGACTGCGGCGATAATCTTCATCCCAACGACGCGGGATACAAGGCGATGGCAGACGCGGTCGATCTCGACGTCCTATTGGGTTCAGCTAAATAGGTCACTGCTGACCTTGCCGCGCTGCTCAGGTATTGCGCGGCAAGGTCGGTTCCTCCGGATGTCGAGACCGAGAATTGCAACCTGGTGCTTGGGACTGGGATCCGGATTTCCCACACAGGTTCCACGACGTGTTAAGCGTTTGGTAACTCTCCTAAGTCGAAAGCCAAAAGGTATTGGCTCCTTTTGCCCGCGATAGGTGTTAGGGCTGACATCGGGGCGAGACAAAAGGAGAAAAGACCGGGATGGCCACGGTACTGAACGCCAAGGGCGTTCCACTTCCCTATAGCGGGTCCTCCGTAAAGTGGTATTCGGCGACGAATTCCGGCCCAACACTTTATGGCAGCACGTCCAACGACTCGATATATGGGGACGGCAGTGTCACCGTCACGATGTATGGCGGCAAGGGCGATGACATCTATTATCTGTATTCCTCGAAAAACAAGGCGGTCGAGCGGCCCGGCGAGGGTGTCGACACCATCTCGACCTGGATGAGCTATAAGCTCCCAGCGAATTTCGAGAACCTGACGGTCACGGGCGACAAACGCTATGCTTTTGGAAACGAGCTGAACAACATCATTACCGGCGGCTCCGGCCAACAGACGCTCGACGGCTTACAGGGCGATGACGTGCTCAAGGGCGGATCCGGGGCGGACATTTTCATCGTGACCCCCGGCAACGGCAGTGATCTGATCCTGGACTTTGGCGCTCAGGATACCGTCCGTGTCGGGAGCTACGGCTTCACCTCCTTCGAGGAGGTGCGCGCCAACATGGTCCAGTCGGGAGCGAACGTCCGACTCAATCTGTCCGACAACGAGTTTCTCGTCTTCGCCAACAAGACCATCGGCGAGTTTACCGCCAGTCAGTTCAAGATGGCCGTGGACAGGTCGGCTCTGGAACTCACCTTTTCGGACGAGTTCGACACGCTGGACCTGTGGAATGGCTCGAGCGGCACCTGGGACTCGAATTTCTGGTGGGGAGCCGCAAACGGCAGCTCGCTCACGAGCAACAAAGAGCTTCAATGGTATATCGATACCAACTACGCCCCGACGCGTTCCGTCAACCCGTTCAGCGTTGATGACGGTATTCTTACGATTACCGCCGCCAAGGCTCCTGCGGCGATCCGGCCCGAGATAAACAACTACCAATACACGTCAGGTTTGCTGACGACCTACGAATCCTTCGCGCAGACCTACGGCTATTTCGAAATTCGGGCCGACATGCCCGAAAAACAGGGTGTATGGCCGGCCTTCTGGCTTCTCCCGGCGGACGGCTCCTGGCCACCGGAACTGGACGTCGTGGAGATGGTCGGTCAGGATCCAAACAAGCTCATTCTGACAAGCCACTCGAACGAGACGGGGACTCAGACGACAGTGACCTCGACGGCGTATGCCGCGGATACCGAAGGGTTCCACACATATGGCGTGCTGTGGACAGAAGACGAACTCGTTTGGTATTTCGATGACGTCGAAGTTGCTCGTGCCGCAACGCCTGCCGATATGCACGAGCCGATGTATATGCTGGTCGATCTGGCGGTTGGTGGCATCGCGGGAGCGCCTGCCGACGGGCTTGCGACGCCCGCGGAAATGCAGATCGACTACATCCATGCCTATGCGTTGAACGATTGGATTATCTAGGCGTAACTCCTGACGGTGGGCTCTGCACGGACACGTTCGTCATCAGGCCTGATTTCGGGCGCGGTCATTGCCGCCTGAGACTGAACCGGGACTGATGTGAAGGCGATGTCGCATCCCCATCCATCCGAGCCGCCGCGAACGACCCTCGCAGCGATTCTGGCTTCCTTCCGGCGGGCGTTGGCGGGAATTGCCTTGATGAGCGGCGTCGTCAATGTCTTGGCGCTGACCGGCTCGTTTTTCATGCTGCAGGTCTATGATCGCGTCATACCCGGCCGCAGCGTGCCGACGCTCGTCGGGCTTGCCGTGTTTGCCGGCACACTTTTCGTCTTTCAGGGCGTTCTCGAACTCATCCGGTCGCGTTTGCTGGTGCGCATCGGAATGGCGCTGGATGCGCGCTTGAGCGGACAGGTCTATGCCGCTCTCATGCGTTTGCCGTTGCGCACCAAGCTCGCAGGCGACGGCCTCCAATCGTTGCGTGATCTTGACCAAGTGCGATCGTTTATGTCGAGCGCCGGTCCGACCGCGCTTTTCGACCTGCCCTGGATGCCGCTCTACCTCGCAATTTGCTTCCTGTTCCATTTCTGGATCGGCATGACGGCGCTGGCCGGCGTGGTGATTCTCTTCAGCCTGACATTGCTTGCCGAAATTCGCACGAGAGAGCCCGCCAGAAAGGCAAACAGTCAAGCGGCAGCGCGCAATACGCTTGCCGAAGCGACACGTCGCAATGTCGAGGTTCTGCAGGCCATGGGCTTTGGATCACGCATCGCCGAGCGCTGGTCAGGGATCAATGCTGACTATCTCGACACCAATGCAACGGCGAGTGACCTTGCCGGGACACTCGGAACGATCTCGAAGATCCTGCGCATGATGTTGCAATCGGGTATCTTGGCGATAGGCGCTTATCTGGTCATCCATCAGGAAGCGACCGGAGGCATCATGATCGCCAGTTCGATCATGATGAGCCGGGCGCTCGCACCAATCGAACTGGCTATCGCGCACTGGAGGGGTTTCGTCACCGCCCGCCAGGCCTGGACCCGGTTGACCCAGCTTTTGGTCCTGCTTCCCGAAACTGCGATAAGTGTCTCCCTGCCTGCACCGAGATCTGCTCTTTCGGTCGAAAATATCAGTGTCACACCGCCGGGAGAGCGCCGTTTGGTCGTGCAGGACGCCACCTTTGCATTGGAAAGGGGCGTCGGCCTCGGCATCGTCGGGCCGAGCGCTTCTGGCAAGTCATCGCTCGTGCGCGCTATTGCCGGTATATGGCTCCCGGTTCGTGGGACCGTCAGGCTGGATGGCGCAACGCTCGACCAGTGGTCGCCGGAAGAGCTGGGCAACCATGTCGGCTATCTGCCGCAGGATGTGCAATTGTTCGACGGCACCATTGCCGAGAATATCGCGCGCTTCGAACCACAAGCACCCTCGGACAAGATACTGGCGGCTGCGCGCGCGGCCGGCGTCCATGATCTCGTCATCCACCTGCCGGAAGGTTATGAGACGCGGATCGGCGAGGCCGGGTCGGCACTTTCGGCTGGCCAGAGACAGCGGGTTGCGCTTGCACGGGCTCTCTACGGTGATCCGTTTCTTGTTATTCTCGACGAGCCTAACTCCAACCTCGATGCGGAAGGCGAGGCCGCGTTGACGGAAGCAATTCAAAGGGTCCGCGCTCGAGGCGGCGTTGCCATCGTGGTCGCACACCGGCCGAGCGCGCTGGCAAGCCTGGATCAGGTTCTTGTGATGGCGAACGGCCGCATCCAGGCCTTTGGCCCGAAGAATGAGATCTTGAACAAGATAACTCGCCCAGCAGGCGTTCCCTTGAAGGTCGTTTCCGGGCTTGAAGAGACGGCATCCTGATGGCGCAACCCACGATATTCGCGGCGGATCGCACTATTCGACGCTATCTGCTTGGCGGTGTCGCAACCTGCATCCTGCTGGTCGGCGGGGCGGGGAGTTTGGCTGCCGTCACCACGCTCTCCGGAGCCGTTATCGCTTCGGGAAAATTGGTCGTCGATTCCAGCGTCAAGAAAGTACAGCATCCAACCGGTGGCGTGGTCGGTCAAATCTTCGTCCGGGAAGGCGATACCGTGCAATCAGGCAAGGTTTTGATCCGCCTCGATGAGACGATCACTCGGGCCAATTTGGCGATCGTCACGAAGAGCTTGGACGAATTCGAGGCGCGACTGGCTCGCCTTGAGGCCGAGCGCGACGGCAAAGGAAGCATCACCTTTCCAGCTTCGCTTGTGTCACGGCAGGATGCCCCTGAGGTTGGTCGGGCGATGGCCGGCGAGCAATCACTGTTCGAATTTCGCCGACAGGCACGCGCCGGTCAGAAGGCTCAGTTGGAAGAGCGCATTGCGCAGCTTGCCGAAGAAGTTTCCGGCCTGACCGAGCAAAGAGATGCCAAGAGCCAGGAAATCAAGCTAATCGGATTTGAGCTCGAAGGCATGCGCGGACTTTGGCAACGCAAGCTGGTTTCAATTGATCGCATAACTGCGCTTGAACGCGATGCCGTGCGGCTTAAAGGTGAGCACGGGCAACTGACTGCGGCCATAGCGCAATCGAAAGGACGTACGTCGGAGACCCGATTGCAGATCATTCAGATCGACCAGGATTTGCGCAGCGAGGTGGCGACCGAACTGCGTGACGTCCAGGCAAAAATCTCTGAATTCGTCGAGCGCAAGGTCTCGGCTGAAGATCAGCTCAAGCGTATCGATGTTCGCAGTCCGCAGACCGGCGTCGTTCATCAGCTCGGCGTGCACACTGTCGGTGGTGTGATTTCTCCGGGAGAACTCATCATGCTGATAGTCCCGGTGACCGACGACCTGACTGTCGAGGCGCATGTGGCACCCCAAGATATCGATCAATTGACGCCAGGGCAAAGCGCGACCTTGCGGCTGTCGGCATTCAATCAGCAAACAACACCGGAGCTGAACGGTGTCGTGGGCAAGATTTCCGCCGACCTGAATTTCGATGAGAAAACAGGCGCCGGCTTTTACACCGTGCATGTTGTTTTGCCGCGCACAGAGCTTACCAGGCTCAAGGGCCTGACCTTGGCGCCTGGAATGCCCGTCGAGGTGTTCTTTTCGACCAGCAGCCGCACCATGCTGTCCTATCTCGTGAAACCTTTGGCGGACCAAGTCCAACGGGCATTCAGGGAAGAGTAGGCTGCGTCTCTGGGCGAGCCGACGAGCTAAATTCCGGAACAAGGGCGCGATTTTGCCGTTTGGCCTGAAACTGGAAGCGATCCCACATGTCCGAGTTGACGAATGAAGAGATCGAGGGGCGGCTGAATGCCCAGCGGGAGACTTTGTCGCTAGTCGTCGCGCTGCTTGCCGGCCCCGACGCCACTTCCGAGCGAATATGGGCAGAACTGGAGGCCCGTTTTCAATTCCAGAATAATCAGGAAGACCCCGGCGCCTTGCCAAGCAGTGCATTCGCCATTGAGAGCGCGATGATGCGGGAGTTCAAGCTGATCGCCGAAGAAGCGCGGGCACGCAAGGCGGAATGGAATGACACGGACAAGCCACCCATAAGAGGGGCTAGCTGAAATCGCGAGCCCAGCGAGTGCGATGCTGCACCATGGCCAAAGCGCATCGGGCCATCGGGTCTTGTTTAAAGCACGAAACGGGCCTGACCTATGGCAAATGACGGCACGACCCTTCCGACGGTTCTTATCACCGGTAGCAGCGGCTTCCTCGGGCAGGCGATTGCGCGAGGCTTGATTGACCGCTACCGCATCATCGGCCTCGACGTAGCAATGCCGAAACATCCCCCCGCCAACATGGAGACGATCGAGATCGATCTCACCTCCGATGAGGGCGTGAGCAGGGCTGTGGAGGCGGCGCGAGAGCGCAGCGGCGGTCGCATCGCGTCAGTCATTCATCTTGCTGCCTATTACGACACGACCGGCAAGGACAATCCGAAATATGATGCCGTCACCGTGCAGGGCACGCGCCGGCTCCTGAATGCGCTGACGGCGATCAAGACCGAGCAGTTCGTGTTTTCCAGCACGCTTCTCGTTCATGCGCCAAGTCCGGGGAAGGGCACGAAAATAAATGAAGACTCGCCGCTTGACCCGGCCTGGGCCTACCCCCAATCGAAAGCCGAAACCGAGGCGCTGATCTCGAGGGAGCGCGGCGAAATCAAAACGGTGATCCTGCGGTTCGCCGGCGTCTATGACGAAGACTGCCGGGCGGCCTTCGTTGCCCAGCAGATCGCTCGCATCTTCGAGCGCTTGCCGACCGCCTATTTGTTCGCCGGCGATATCACCGCCGGCCAGCCCTATCTGCATAAGGACGATCTCGTCGATGCGGTGGTGCGCACCGTCGACCGGCGCGCCGAACTTCCAGTCGAAACCGTGCTTCTGATCGGCGAAGAAGACACACCCTCATACGAGGAGATGCAGAAGCGCATCGGCCGGCTCATCCATGGCGAGGACTGGCGAACCTTGGCGCTGCCGAAGGAGCTGACGAAGCTGGGCGCCTGGTTGCAGACGGAGGTGCTCGATCAGGACACCGACATCAAGCCGTGGATGATCGAGAACTCGGACGATCACTACGAGATCGATATCTCGCGGGCCGAGGCTCTGCTGGGTTGGGCACCACGACACAGCCTGCTGGACACACTGCCGGAGATGATCCGGCGGCTGAAACAGGACCCAACGGATTGGTACGCGGCCAACAAGCTCAATCCGCCCGTTGTCGCGGCTTCGGATCCCGAGATCGAGCAGGCGGAAAGGCGCCTCAAGGGACCGCTCGAGCGAAGCAAGAAAGACGTCGAGGCGGCCACAAAACGGCATCGGTTCAGAACGCTCTGGGCGCCGATGACCAACGCTGCGCTCGGACTGTGGCTGGTCACGTCGCCGATGACGGTTGGCCTGTTCGATCCCGTCGCAGCCGCAATACCTCCCGCTCTGGGACATGCTATTGCGGAGCCCGAATTCCGCAACGCCGGTCTCGGTGTTAGCGAAATCGTTTCCGGCCTGCTCGTGACGGTCTTTGCGTTGCTGGGCATGCTCCAACGCTGGCGCTGGGTGCAGTGGATCACGGCGTCGCTCGGTCTTTGGGTGATGCTTGCGCCGTTGCTGTTCTGGACGACCAGCCCTGCCGCCTATGCTGTCGACACGCTTGTCGGCATGCTGATCGTCGCCTTCGCGGTGATGATCCCGCCGACCCCAGGTATCAGCCGTCGCGCGCTGGCGGCCGACGACGACCGCCCGCTGGGCTGGACCTATTCGCCATCCACCTTCACGCAGCGGATCCCCATCGTGACGCTGGCCTTCGTCGGCCTATTCGTTTCGCGTTATCTCGCCGCCTACCAGATGGGCCACATAGATGGGCTATGGGATCCGTTCTTCGGCCCCGGCGGCGCACCGGTGCGCAACGGCAGCGAAGCGGTGGTGACGTCATGGGTCTCGCAAGGTTTTCCAATAGCCGATGCCGGGCTCGGCGCCTTCGCCTATTGCCTCGATATCCTCGCCGGCGCGATCGGCGACCGCCGGCGCTGGCGCACCATGCCGTGGATGGTGCTCCTCTTCGGCTTGCTGATCGTTCCGCTCGGCGTGGTCAGCGTCTCCTTCATCATCATCCAGCCACCGCTGATTGGTGCGCTGTGCACGCTCTGCATCCTCCAGGCCGCCGTCACGGTGGTGCTGATCCCCTACTCGGTCGATGAGGTGCTGGCGACCATCCAGTATCTCTGGGGCGCCACGAGGGCGGGCGAGCCGTTCTGGCGTACCTTCTGGAGGGGCGGACCGGCGCTGTCGGAGAACCAGACGCCTGACACCGACCTAGACCGTCCAGCTTCCGCGTTGCTGAAGGAATTTGTCACCGGCGGCGTGAACTTCCCGTGGACGCTGGTTGCGAGCACGCTGCTCGGCGCCTTGCTGATGACAACGCCATTGATCTTTGGCACGCAACCGCCGCTCTATTTCAGCGATCACGTCGTCGGCTGTCTCATTATCATGGTCGCAGTCACGGCCATGGCCGAAATTGTCCGGCCGCTGCGCTTCCTCAATGTAGTGCTTGGTGCATGGATCGCGGTGTCACCCTTCGTGTTTGCCAGCGGTGGAACCATCGCGATCGCGGCGGACGTTGTGATCGGTCTGGCGCTGATCGTGCTCAGCTTGCCGCGCGGCACGCGCAGCGACCAACATTATGGCGGTTGGGATCGAGCGATTGTCTGAGCAATTCGACTTCAGCACCTGGCGATCTGAGCCGATATCGTCACGGGTGCAGTGACCAGGTCCGTCACGACGAGGCTTTGACCCCGAGCTTGCGGGCCTTATCTTCGAAGTCATCTTTGATGTCCTCGATTGTCGGCAGATGCAGGCGCCGCAGCTGAGAGTGCACCTTCTTGGCGGCGTCGGAGCTCAGGTCGCGTTTGAAATTGACGACGACCTGCTGAGCGGAGTCGTAATTGCGATAGCGCTCGATCTCGGCCTTGGTCGCCTGCTGCACGTGCTCCAAGGTTTTGCGATCGGCATCGGATTTTCCACCCGGTTTCGCTCGCATGACCGGATTGAAGGCCTTGCTGATGACGAATTCGGCCAGTTCCTGCTGGGCGTTAGCCATGATCATTTCTCCCTCGAATTTGGCTGTTCGGCCTTAACCCACGCGGAAATTGAAAGTTCCCTCAGGGACGGTTTTGTCGCGGCCGGGCGCTACATTAATCGCAGGCTTGGAAGCGCTTGGTTCAGCCGATGTCTGGTGGCTGTTAGTCCGCAGCAGGTTGGATGGAACCAAGCTGCAAATCTGCCGTTGGCCTCATCAACGAAACACGTGCAGAAGGCGAGACGCACTACGCAAGGTTTCGCGCAACCAAAATCGGGGAGCCGGAGTATGACCAACATGCCAGACGAAACAATTGGCGGAGATCGGATAGGCTCAAGCACAGACAATACCGAGCACGCCGATGAGCGCAGTCCCGATGGTCATCAGGGCAGAAAGGACAAGCGACAAGATCAAGCCGCCGAGCCGGACAACAACCGTCCGCAAGAGGATCCGGCAGAAGGTTCGCGCGACACGGTGGAGCACGAACTGGACAGACAGAAACAATCGGAGGCACCTCGCGGCGAGGTGAAGCGCGCGCGTGACGATCTGCAGCAGCAGGTCGAGGAAGAGATCGAGCTGCCTCAACGAGGCTCTGCCTGACGGCGCCGATCTAGATTTGTTCGCCGAGCAGGATTCTCGCATCCTTGGCCGCGACGATGAACGCCTGGCGCGCGACCCTCGGCGGCTTTTCGCCGCGAATAACGGCAAGGCAGGCTTCGATTGCAGCGAGTCGCGTCTTGGAGGCCGGCGCCGGCCAGTCCCTCAGCAGCACTTCAGCCGCGTCGGAGACCGACAAAACAACCCTGTCGCGATCGATCCGGCCAGGTTGAACAACAATCGGCTTTCTGAAACGTCTCGTACGCACGACACTCTCCAAAGTGGCAATATGTTAGCCGCGTCTGATCTTCTTGGCCACCTCAGATGTTGATTGCTGTCGGACTTGCTGCTGCCCTGTCCATGCGAGGCTTTGCGACCTCACCACGCCGCGCAGTTTGGCGTAATACAAGGTCACCCCGCGAAGGTGATCTCCCAGCCATATTGTCGGCTGGATTTGGCTATCAGTTGCCAGCTTAGGAGCAGACCCGACGCTGTGCTTCAAGGGGGCCAGGCAGTGTTATGAAATCATTGACTGCAATTGGGGGCTGCTTGGCTCTGTTCGTGTCGGCATGTACCTCATCCGATGAACAACAACTGGGTATCTCGAGCCCGCCGGTGAAATTGGCGGAGCCGCGGGTCGTGATCGAGGCCGACCCTGCGCCTCCGTTCACATATTGGGCACCGGAAGGCTCCACGATACGCAACCATCCGCGAAATCCCGCGATTTGGGTCGCGCAAGTCGCCGGCCAGCCGCAGCGATACTATTACGGAGATCAGTGTCAGGCGTCCCGTTACCAGCATCTTCTGGGTCGACCGCTCACTGAAATGCCGGATCCGCCGAAGGAAGCTGTCTGGCGCACCCACTGCTCGACATGCGCCCGCACCTCCGATCTCGGCTGGGCCCGGATGAACATCAGCTACGATGAGGACACTCGGATAATTGTCGAGATTGCCTGCGGGTGACCGACGATCTTTAGCTTGCCCATCGTCGCGTCGCGTTGGGGAAGACAGGCTTAAGCCATGAGCTGCTCGATGATCTATTTCACGGCCGACACACATTTCAGCGATCCCCGCATATTGCGTATCGATCGTCGCCCGTTCGGCTCGCTGGCAGAACACGATCGAACGCTGATCTCGCTCTGGAACGAAACCGTCAGCCCGGACGACGAGATCTGGCATCTCGGCGATTTCGCGAAGGGATCGGCCGAATTCGTTTCATCGCTCCTGTCGTCTCTTCATGGCCGGAAGCACTTGATCATAGGCAACAACGATGGCGCAGCGACTATCGGCGCCGCAGGTTGGGCCAGCACACAACATTATAAGGAGCTGACGATAGACGGCAGGTTGCTGATCCTTTGCCACTATCCTTTTCGCACCTGGAATCAGATCGGCAAGAAATCGATCGATCTGCATGGCCATTCCCACGGCAAATTGACCCCGGTTACACGCCAGTACGACGCCGGCGTCGACAGCTGGGATTTTCGACCGGTCACCCTTTCCGTCATCCTTGCCCGCAGGCGTCGGCGAACGGCCCGCCGCGATATTCAACGCAAGTGATCAAAAACGCGGATCATCCGGCTGTTGCTTACATGTTGGTATTCATTGTCCCCGAGTGAGGAATGCTTCCGGCGGCTAGATTTGCTGCGAACTCCGCATGCAGTTCATCTTCGTGTCCGAGATAACGAGGAGAAAAGTGCATCGGCACAGCATGTTCAACACCCGCAAGCCGGGCGATAGTGCCGGCTTCGGCCGCCGTGAGGTGCCGCTTCGCGGCGGCCAGCCGCCGATCTTCCTGCAGGAAGCCCGCTTCGATAAACAGTTGGTTCGCGCCGTGCGCAAGCGCAACGACACGCGCGAGATTTGCCTCGTTGAATGCGAGATCGGTCGCATAGACAATCCTCTGTCCGGGACCGGTTCTCAGGGCTCCGGCACCGAGGAGTTCGCCGACCGAGATATGCCGATCCGCGGTCGGGGCGAGTATCGTTTCGGGATCAGCTCCGCGCCGGACCGCACGCTTGGCTTCGTTCAACCAAGCTCCGACAGGCAAACCCAACGCTTCCAGTTGTGGTTTTTGCACATTGACCTGGATCTTTTCCTGAAACGCGAATGCAAGGCACGGAACGCCGTGGTCGAGCATTGCTGCTTCGACACGGAAATCGGGATCATCGAGCAGGATATTTCCCTCAGCTGGGGTTGAGGCCGTATCCTGCCGTGCGAAGCCCGATCGCGCCCGAAAGAGGCGGGAATGACGAAATCCGGCCGGCGTCCAGTCGCAGGCCGCTATCATGAAGTCGTGGGACTGTTCGTCGAGGAGATTCCACGTGTATGCGTTGAGCTTGGCTTGCACGGCCTCGGTCAACCCAGGCGGGCCGAAGAAATGCACTGTTCTATTCCTGTATAGAAATAACCGCAGGAGCCGATCGAAGCCGGCGAAGTGATCCATGTGCATGTGTGATACGAATACGTGGCTGACGCGCAGGATTTCGCGCGGCGAAAGTGGCGACAGATCACCAATGTCGAAGAGCATCGCCCGGTTGCCGAATCGGAAGTCCAGAAGAAGCCCCGCATCCGAGAAGGGATCGTTGACCAGGCGCGGCTGAACCAGCAACGTCACGGAATTCACCCGATACCGTTTTCGAATTTCGCCACTAGGCGCTCACCTTCAGACACGACCTGAACCTGAGGTCTATCCTCTCTAATCGTGCGCTCTGGGTAGCGGTTCCCATGGATATCGTTCGAAATGATGCAGAAGGCGGCGAGCCGGCCAAATCAGACTGAACGTTTTTGCCACCTTCTGCGTTGTCTCGGTTCGGAGCGAGGAGCAGACCGCAACGCGGGCAACCCGCGGTCACAACGAGGTAGCACCAAGAACGAGCGACATGACCGAGCACAAAGGCACTCAGCCGAGCGAGGCAAAGGGGACGGTGATCGCATTCTCAGCGCCGGGCTGCGAGCCCCTCTACGCTCACGAACGGGAAGCCGTGGCTGCCGTTGCCCGCACGATTGCGACCCTCAAGGGATTTGCCTTCCGGCGGGGCCTAGGCAACAGCATCCGCAATGGCGGCGGCTTGTATTTCGTGCCCGACGACAGCTTGCTTGTCACCGATGCGGCACGGCTGGGTATCGGCGGACCGCAAGACCTCTTCGGCGGCGTGGTGCCTTGGCGTTTCGCAATGACCAAGGCCATAACCCATGAACTGGTGGACGGCTTGGCCGAACGACCGAAAGAATGGTCAACCGGCTTCGGCAGAACTGTCAGCGCAGCAGTATTGCCTGGCTACACGGTGTTTTCGCGGCACGATGCGCTGCGGGCGGCCGAACGTCTGCTGAGGCTCGGGGTTGCCCGGCTTAAGCCGCCGCTTTCCTCGCGAGGCCAAGACCAACACATTGTTCTGACGGTTGCTGACGTCGAGAGGCTGCTTGAGCGGTACCGCTCCTCCGACTTGGACGAGTGCGGTCTGGTGCTCGAAGCGGACCTCCGCGACATCGTCACGCTGAGCGTCGGCAGAACGGAAATCGATGAGATCATTGTCGCCTATTACGGCACTCAAAGGACGACCACCGATAATGCGGGACAATCCGTTTATGGCGGATCCGATCTCATTGTAGTGCGCGGCGGATGGGAAGCGCTCGAAGACCTTCAGCTTCCTCGCGCACTGGCTTTGGCAACGGTGCAGGCGAGGGCCTATGACACGGCGATGGCTGACTATCCTGGATTTTTCGCCTCGCGGCGCAACTACGATATCGGCCAGGGCGTCGATTCGTCGGGCATCTGGCGATCCGGTGTGCTCGAAGCCAGCTGGCGCATTGGCGGCGGCAGTACTGCCGAGCTTGCAGCAATAAAGATCATGAAGCAGGACCCGGACATCCAACTCGTCCGTGCGTCCGCAGTTAAGGAGTTCGGCAACAACAGCCGGCCACCGGTGAACGCGGACGTTCACTTTCACGGAGAAGATCCCGATGAGGGCCCGATTACGCGCTATACCGTCATCAGCCATGCGATCCGGGAGCCCGCCAATTTCGCCGGCTCATGAGTGTCAAATTAAGATCGCAAAACGCTTAAACCAGGGAACATCCATGGGCGGCTTGAGTTGTTCGGGATAACCCCTGAAGCCAATTCGAAAGGAGGAAAAAGTGATCGAGGTTATTTCTGCTCCTGAGAATGTCGCCGCATTTCGCGTTGCCGGTACCGTGACCGCGCAGGATTACGACAAAGTCATCCCGGCCATCGAAGAGAAGCTGAGCGAACATGAGGAGATCGGCGTCCTGGCCGACCTTACGGATTTGGAGGACATGACGGGCGACGCCTTGCGCCGCGATCTGCAGTACGGTTTGAGCAAACTTGGCGAATTCCACCGCTTCCAGCGTGCCGCAGTGGTGTCCGAAAAACAGTGGATCAAGGCAGCTACGGAGATGACGGGCGCGCTTTTCCCGCAGATCGAGGCGAGGGTGTTCCCGAAGGACGAAAAGGCCCAGGCTCTGGAGTGGGTAGCAGGTGTCCAATAGCAGCATCTAGCTGATCTTCAGACCGCCTTAGGGAGTCGCCATGCCAACCACCTACAACAAGCGGCAGGATTCGGAAGGCCTGTGGGAAGTCTATGACGGCGAGAGCGAGGAAGCCGTCATAGTTGACGGCATGCCGCTTTCCGGGCTGGATGAAGTTGAAGCCAACGAAGCCATTAGAAGGCTCAAGCGGGGCGAACTGACGTCCGACAATATTCCCCCGACGGCTCAGTCCGGGTGGCCTCCGGCTAAAGACGGCACATAATGGGTTCAGGTGTCTTGATCCCTCCGTCGTCTTCGAACAGAGAGCGGACCGATTCAGTGTTGCAAAATCGCGAACCGCGTAAGCCGTTGTCCAGAACCGCACTGGCAGCAATCGCACTTATCTGCGCGCTAATTCTTGCTGCGTTTTTCATAGGCTTTGAATATTCGGCTCCTAATGCAGGCGCGCTCGTTATTCCCGGAGGATCGCAACAATCGCCGTAATGCCCCCATCGCTGTACGTTGCTTGCCGAGTTCGTCGGGCCAGCACGAGCGAGGTTGCAGGGACCACATTTCCAGTGCATTCTCGCCATCGTCCATGACCAAGCAGTATCTCAACCATCAGTTGGAGTGCCCTTATTGCCTGACAATAAGGCTGAGGATTCCGGCCGACGCCGGTCCTGACGACCGGATCTTTTGCGACGACTGTGGCGAGTTCCTGGGAACCTGGGACGATCTGCTTACCGATTTTGAGAGGCAGGGCGGGCAGGATGGAGTATTCCGTCTCGACAAGGGCCGCATCAGGCGGATCGATTGAGCCGCAAGCGAGGCAACCATCGCCTCGGCGGCCTCTGCTCACCAGCGTAACGCTTGCAGCGCCTGACCATGCGACGCGAGTCGCCGGAAAATTTCCGGCGATGCTGAATTGATGTGGAACTTGTTGCTGGCCGGTGGGGTTATCGGACGCCTTCACGTTTAGGAAGGCTAGCTCCAACCCCAGCGGGAGAAGACCATGGCCACTGCGAAGAAATCCACGAAAGCGACAACCAAGGGTCTTGAGGACCTGTTCCTCGACGGGCTCAAAGATCTTTACTATGCCGAAAAGAAGATATTAAGGGCCCTGCCGAAAATGGCGAAAGGTGCTGAGTCGGAAAAGGTGACTGCCGCCTTCGAAAAACATCGCATGGAAACGGAAGGTCACGTCGACCGCCTCGAGGAAGTGTTCGAGAAATTCGGCAAGGCAGCACGCGGCAAGACCTGCCCGGCGATCGACGGCATCATTGAAGAGGGCTCCGAGATCCTCGAAGACTATGAAGGTGCTCCTGCGCTCGACGCCGGACTGGTCGCAGCGGCGCAAGCCGTCGAGCATTACGAGATCGCCCGGTACGGCACTCTGATCGCCTGGGCAGAACAGATGGGAAAGGCCGACGTTGCCGCCCTTCTCAAAGCGACGCTCAAGGAAGAGGTCGCAACGGACGAAGCGCTGACGGGTCTAGGCGAGGGGGGTGTCAACCAACGCGCTCTTCAAGCGGCCGCATAATTGCTTGTGCCATCGGGTTGCGGAGCCCCGGCAGGGATCGCCAGGGCTCCGCTCCGAAGAGGCGGGTATCGGGCTTGCCATCCGGAATTCTTGAACCGGCCTGACTGACCGTCAGTTGCAGGAAAGGCACTGCGCAGTTGTCAGGCGGAGAGAGCAGGATCATGGATCCCGTGTTGTGGATAGCTTTCCTGGGGACCGTAATCTCGATGCAGGCCCCGCCCGGCCCCGACAGCATGCTTGTGACAGCACGCGGAATTGCTCACGGACGAAGTACGGCGTTTTTCACGGTGCTGGGCATGACCGTCGGAGCGGGGCTTGTTCAATTGCCTCTCCTCGCGTTAGGCGTGTCTTCATTGGTTGGGGCGTCGCCCCTCGCATTCAGTCTGCTCCGATGGTCCGGCGCCGCTTACCTGTGTTGGCTCGGAATAAGCCTATTGCTCTCGTCAGCCACGGAAGTTGCCATCGAAGAGCATAGAAATCTTGGTCCGCTAGCGGCTGCACGAGAAGGAATGATCGCCAACCTCATAAATCCCTGGCCAATGATGTTCATGGTTGCGTTCCTGCCGCAATTCGTTGACCCGGCTCGAGGATCGGTGACGCTGCAATTGCTGTTGCTGGGTGGGACACAGAAAATCACAGGTGTATTGGTGCTGGGCGCGTACGCGCTCGCGTCCGGTGCGGTTGGCGAGTGGATCCTGAAGCAGCCAAAGATACGGCTCTGGCAGCAGCGCATCGCCGGCTGTTTTATCATTGGCCTGGGCATTCGCATGGCCGTGAGTGGCGGAGCGACCCGTTAAACTAGCCGACCCCGCGGCTATCGTATCCCTCTTGCCTTCACAGTCGCTAACCAAAAGGCGGGCGATTGCCCGCCTTCCCATGGTTCAGTTCTTCGACTCGCCGCCGAGCTTTTTGACATTGCTGCAGAATTCAGGGTGGGTTTTGGCGGCGTTGGGGTTTGCCATCTCCTCATCGCAGACTTTTGTCATTGCCATGCGGTCCTCGTCCGTCAGCGCTTTCCACGCCGTCGTGAACGCGTCGTCCGACCGCAGAGTCTTCATGCTGGAGTCCGTGTAGAACGGCTCCATCTTTGCAGGGTCATCCAAGGCAGACGTGCCTGTGTCGGCGCCTGCCGCGAGAGAAACGCCGCTTACCAAAGAAAGCGCCATCGCGCCTAAACAGATCATCTTGTAGTTCATGGCAAGACCCTTTCCGTTGTTCAAAGGTTGCTAATGCAACCGCCTGCTGGCAAACGGCGTGTTTCAGAAAAGGTTCCTATCCCGCTTGCCGGCAGGCCGCCCGATCGGCGCTTTCTACAGTCCGCGTGGCGTCCTGTGCATCCGGCACTGCCCGCCGCCATTAATGCGGCATGGCCTGCCGACGGAACAAAGCGCCTGCTTGGCTGTTCGATTCCGAACACGAGAGCCGTCCGATGATCGCCTGCTGCAGCTTGTTTCCATAGAGGATGATTAATCCGATGGATGTCTCCATTGGCCTCCACGTCACGCCAGCGGCAGTGCGTGCCCAATGAGCGAACTGGCTCGCAAGGACCCCGGCCGAAAAGAGCCGCGACGGGAGGGTAGCGGCATCGGCCGGGCCCTTGGGCTCGGGCTGATCACCGGCGCGGCCGACGACGACTGCTCGGCCATCGGAACCTACGCCAGCGCCGGGGCCAGGTTCGGTCCCGACCTGCTCTGGACCGCGCCACTTACCCTGCCGATGATGTACACTGTCGTGTATCTCTCATCGAAGCTGGGCCAGGTCTCCGGACGCGGGCTCTTCCAGGTCATTTCCGACTTTTACCCGCGATGGCTCTTGTGGTCGGTGTTGGTGGGCGTGCTGATCGGCAACACCATCGAGGCTGCCGCGGATCTCGGGGCGATGTCTGCGGCTCTCAATCTGTTCGTCCCGCTGCCGGTTCCGTTGATCGTGGTTGGCGTCGCCGCCATTATTTTCGCTCTGCAGGTTTTCGGCTCCTACAAACTGATCCGAAACGCCTTCCGGTGGCTGGCGCTGACGCTGCTTGCCTATGTGGTTTCCGCCGTCCTCGCGAAACCGGACGCATTGTCTGTTCTGTACGGCACTCTGATCCCAAAAATCGAGTTCAGCCGTGAGTACCTGTCCATCCTCGTTGCCATCATCGGCACGACGCTCTCGGCATATCTCTATACCTGGCAGTCCAACCAGGAGGTCGAGGAAGAGATTGCAGAGGGCAGGACGACTCTCAAAGAGCGGAAGGGAGCGACGGAAGGCGAACTTCGCCGGTCTCGCCGCGACATCTTGATCGGTATGACGTTTTCCAATTTGATCATGTATTTCATCATTCTTTCGACGGGATCAACCCTCTATGAGGCAGGTCAGACCCAGATTGAGACAGCCGCCCAGGCAGCCGAAGCGCTGCGGCCGCTTGCCGGTGATGCGGCAGGAATTGTCTTCGCAGCCGGCGTGATCGGCGTCGGCTTTCTGGCCGTTCCAGTCATGACGACCGGCGCCGCCTTTGATCTTGCGCAGGCGATGGGTTGGAAGCACGGCATGAACGACAAACCTCGCCAGGCTCCCAAATTCTACATCGCGACCGGAGTGATCACACTGTTGGCGGTGGGGCTCAATTTCATCGGCTTCAACCCGATGAAAGCCCTGGTCTGGTCCGGTATTGTGCAGGGTTTTTCTACTCCGCCTCTGCTGCTGCTGATCCTCATCATGACCAACAACCGCAAGATCATGGGCGACAAGGTGAACAGCCCCGGCACAAACGTCCTTGGCGGCGTGACGACATTGGCGACCTTTGCTGCGTCAGTCGGGCTAGTGGCGACCTGGTTCATCTAGCGATACGCCGGCATCGCGCGATCTGTTGAAGAAGCGCTCGACCAAGTTTCGCAATCAGCAAACCCAACGGCTGAAGCAGATCGGCTGGGCGCAGCGGAACTCGCGCTGCTCTCGCCCGTTAGCTTTTTTCAGTCGACATCCTTCGCACAGGAGCCCGCCATGCTTATCGAGCACCAGAGCAAGCGGCCGAACATCGATCCAACCGCCTATGTGGCTCCGACAGCGGTGATCTGCGGAGACGTGGCGATCGGTCCACACACGCACGTCTTGTTCGGGGCGGTGATCGAGGCGCATGGCGCGCCGGTACGGATCGGCGCCCAGTGCGTCGTCCGCGAGAACCTCAACATCCGCAGCACGAGTCGGAACGCCGTCGAGATCGGCGATAATGTCCTGATCGGGCCGCTCTGTTCACTCAAGGGCTGTATCGTCGCGGACGAGTGCTTCCTGGCAACGGGCGTCAAAATCTATCAGGGCGCGGTCATTAGGCGACGCACAGAGGTTCGCATCGACGGCGTGGTCCACGTGCGCAGCGTCCTGCCGCCGAACTCGCTCGTCCCGATCAAATGGGTGGCGGTCGGCGATCCCGCTGAGATGTTCCCGCCCGACAAGCACGAGAAGATCGACGCCGTCCTCGCCAAGATGAACTTTGCCGAAGAGGTCTACGGGCTGCAGCGACAGTCCGGCATCGGCGTCGACATGGACATGAAGAAGGTCACCCAGCGCGAGGCGAGCGGGCTCGCCGATCATCGCGACGACCGGGAGCTATAGCCAGGAGCAAGGATCACGACGGAGCTTCCGCCGTTCCTTCACCTCGGCTCCGCCGCCCTGCCAGCAACGGCAACAGCCCGGCCAGCGCCGACCCAGACGATCGGAAGAAGGAGTCCGAGTATGCGCCGGGCTTGGATCGCAATAGGCCCCGGCGATAGCCTTCTGGTCGCATCCAACCCGGAAAAACGAGGCGGCTGCGGTCGCTTACCCCCAGCAGCCCTGGTTTTCTGAACGAGAGCGATGCATCCGGCCGGATGAATGGAACATCT
Source organism: Mesorhizobium sp. M6A.T.Cr.TU.014.01.1.1 (assembly GCF_004022765.1). Classification (NCBI taxonomy): domain Bacteria; kingdom Pseudomonadati; phylum Pseudomonadota; class Alphaproteobacteria; order Hyphomicrobiales; family Phyllobacteriaceae; genus Mesorhizobium; species Mesorhizobium sp. M6A.T.Cr.TU.014.01.1.1. The sequence continues at coordinate 33,255 of NZ_RZPG01000001.1, read as the reverse complement.
GCCGACAATTGCCGTTGATATGCTCATCAGGCGAAAGGGGCGCACATGTCAAAACTTCAGGCGGCAACTCCAGAGGATTTGCAACGGCTCAAGCTCGAAGCGTCGGCTTACTTTGGCCCGAAAATGCTCAAAGAATCACTATTGCGACTTTGCCAGGTGTGCGGAAGCGATAGCCTTGAGCGGTTCGAGAAAAACATGGTCGATCAGATCGAGGCAATGCAAGATGATGATAGGGCCAACTTCGAAACACTGAAGGAATTTGCCATCGAACAGCTTTACGCCTGCGTTCGAGAGGTCAAGTCTTCACCTGACATGAAACAGCCACTGGAGGAAGCAGAAACCCGACGGACATCTGGTCGGTCGCAAAAGCCGGAAACCCTGGAAGACCAGCTGCAGGCCGGCCTCGAGGATTCTTTCCCCGCAAGCGACCCGCCTGCTGTGGTGTCTACAGCGATCCCCGGCGGATCGAAGAAGCTGGTCGGGACTGACGAAGTCCTGAAAAAGCAGCGAGAGGAGGCGGCTAAGAACAACAGCCGCTCATAGACAGTCGGTCCTAGTGACGGATGCTTTCGCCCACTTGGTTCTACGGCTCCAGTCAAGCATGCGAACAGACGGCCAGCATGCACCGGCGTCAGAGCTTGACGGCCGCCTCCCGCGCCCACAGCCGCAACTTCCGGCAGGCTTGGACGAACTTCTCAGCCGTCTTGTTTGATTCCAGCCTTATCAGCCCTTCATCCGCATCCGCATCGACGCCTGCCTTGGCCAGCAGCGCCTCGGCTCCCGACGTGAAACCGATGAATTTGCAATGAGCGAACGCATCGGAAACGAAGTCCTTTGCGGCGGCTTCCTTGGCCAGCAGTTCGGCGCCCGGCTCCGAGAGCATAAGCACGACCGCGTCGAACAGGACCGACGGACCGCCGTCGATCATGTGTCTCGCTTCGATCTGCGTGCCATCGGCCGCATCTACGCCGCCGACCTTTGCGGCGACGACTTCCATCACCGCGCCTTCCTTTTCGACCGCGGTTCGGAGTTGCTCGAACAGCGCAGCATCCACGCCGTCGCTGACCAGCACGCCGACCTTACGGCCTCCGAAGCTCTCCGGCCCGTTATTGATGATGCTGAGCGCCGGCGAGGGCTCCAGGTCGTCTCGCGGCGGCACCGCAGCGTCCGCCGGACTTGGCATCTTTCGAATGCCAAGCTTGTCGGCAACGGTGGCCGCCAGCGCCTCGTCGATGTTCAGCAGATGGGAAACCATTCGCTCGCGGATTGCCGGTGTCTGGACCTTGCTCAATTCGAATGTCAAAGCCATGACGATGTGGCGTTGTTCCGGAGGCGTCTGGCTGTTGAAGAACTGCCGCGCCTGGCTGTAGTGGTCGGCGAAGCTTTCCGCCCGCAGCCGCACTTTCTGGCCCTGCTCGGCATCGGCAAAGGAACGGTAGCCGCGCTGGGGATCCTCGCGCGGACCCATGCCCCACGAATTTGGCTCATAATTTGCACGGCCTACCGGATTGCGCATAGCCATGTGTCCGTCCTGCTGAAAATGAGCAAACGGGCACTTCGGTGCGTTGATTGGAAGGTGGGTAAAATTCGGGCTGCCGAGCCGCTTCAACTGGGTGTCGAGATAGGAAAAGTTGCGTCCCTGCAGCAGCGGGTCATTGGAAAAATCAATGCCGGGCGGCACGTTTTGCGTCATGAACGCCACTTGTTCGGTCTCGGCGAAGAAATTGTCGGGCATACGATCCAGGACCAATCGTCCCACCGGGATCGGCTTGAGGATTTCTTCGGGAATGATCTTCGTGGCGTCGAGGACATCGAAATCGAAGCTGTCCGCAAAGTCCTGATCGAAGAGCTGCACGGTAAGTTCCCATTCCGGGAAGTTGCCGGACTGGATCGCCTCCCACAGGTCGCGGCGATGAAAATCCGGATCGGCACCATTGATCTTGACTGCCTCGTTCCAGACCACCGACTGCATGCCGAGCTTTGGTTGCCAGATGAATTTGACGAAGGTGGATTCGTCGTCGGCGCTGACGAAGCGGAAGGTGTGGACGCCGAAGCCCTGCATGAAGCGGAAGGAGCGCGGGATCGCACGATCCGACATGATCCACATGATCATGTGCATCGATTCCGGCATCAGGCTGATGAAATCCCAGAAATTGTCATGCGCGGTCTGGGCCTGCGGGAAGTCGCGGTCCGGTTCCTGCTTGGCGGCATGGATCAGATCGGGAAACTTGATCGCGTCCTGGATGAAGAAAACCGGGATGTTGTTGCCGACCAGATCCCAATTGCCTTCCTTGGTGTAAAGCTTGACGGCGAAACCGCGCACGTCGCGGGCCAGGTCGAACGAGCCCTTGTTGCCGGCGACTGTCGAGAAGCGCACGAAAACCGGCGTCTTTTCGCCAGCACGCTGGAAAATGTCGGCGCGCGTGTATTTGGCTAGCGATTCATAGGTTTCGAAATAGCCGTGTGCGCCGTAGCCGCGAGCATGAACGACCCGTTCGGGAATCCGCTCGTGATCGAAATGGAAAATCTTGTCACGAAAGTGGGAATCCTCGATCAGCGACGGGCCACGCTCGCCGATCTTCAGAGTGTTCTGATCGTCGGAGACAGGCGTTCCGAGCGCAGTGGTGAGGACAGGCGTCTCGCCTTCCGCCAGTTGGTGAAGCTCACCGCCGTTTCCCCGCTCGACATTCTGGTTGCGACCGTTTGCGGGCCGTCTTTCTGAACGCTGCCGGGACTGCGCCATGACTGTTGCTCCTCGATGAATGAAGGCCGGAACCACCGGCTCAGGGCGTCGAACTTCCGGCGCGCCGCTTTGTTCCCGCAAAAGGACTGGCGCCTTTGCTTGCGGAACAATGGCGAATTGACGTCGCTGTCTGTCCAATGGAGCGACCTTGGCCGTGTTCCGGGCGGGCGGCACTCACCCGCAACAGGAGTTCAGCCGCGCAGTTACGCGATGTGCGTCCGCGCAATCCGAGATTTTCTAGCGACTCATTTCGATGTCCGGAACGATCCAAACCTTCATGCATTTAGCTAGGTCTTTGTTCATCAACTCGTTCTTGCTGGGAGCTGGACCATTGTCCTCCAGGGGCTATGCCTTGGCCAACCAGGAAACGGATGAAGTTTCCATCGTTGACCTGATACCTGCCTTGCGAGCCTTCGCCCGCACCTTCTGCCGTGTTCCTGACGACGCCGATGACCTGGTCCAGGAGACGTTGACCAAAGGGCTCGCCAACATCGATAAATTCGAGCCTGGGACACGCATGAAGTCATGGCTCTTCACCATCATGCGCAATACCCACTACACGCGTGCCAAGGCCGCCGACCGGGAAAAACCCGGCCTGCTCGACTGTGCCTCTTTGATCCCGATTTCGGAAGCTACACAGGAGTGGTCCGTTCAGAGCAAGGAAGTCTATGGCGCGGTCCAGAAGCTGCCGGAACATCAGCGCGAGGTCCTGATGCTGATCGGGGTTCTTGGCGTCAGCTATGAAGAAACTGCCGAAATATGCGGTTGCGCGGTGGGGACGGTAAAGAGCCGCCTTAACCGAGCGCGCGCCGGCGTCCTGGAATACCTCGGCGAATGTTCGCTGCAGACATTGGTGGAAAGACGCAATCACCTGTCCGAGGCACAGGGAAACTTGGCAGTCGACAGGCGTCGATAGCTAGTCCTCTTTCTTTGCCTTGCATCGACGCTTGTCGACAAGCGCGTTCTGCAATTGAACCGCAAGGTTGGTCAACCGGTCGGGGACCTTCTCCTGCTCGATGGCAGTCAGCAGAGATGCGATTTTCCGGTCTATTGCCAGCCGGAGTCGCGGGCTGATCGTATCGTCGCTCGAGCGAGACATCGTGTTCTCTTAACGAATTGGTCCCTTCACCAGTGTGGTGTCAGCAATCAGAGTTTGCAAGGATTCACGCGCCGTTCTCACAGTCAGCGCTGACCCTTGCACAGCATTGTTTCGAAGCCGCTGGTATCGTCAGGAAAGCCTGTGCCTTCCCTCCAATCCTCCCCGGGCAATATTCCCGGGCGCGCTCGACAAATTCGACTCTCGCGACCTCAGCTGGTCGCTGGTCATAATCGCGTCTGCGATTGCAACATTCGGCCTTAGGCGAGCCGATCTGCGGCATGATACTGATCGGAGTTGATCCGATTGCCATCGAACCTGCGTTGCTCGGTGTGCTGCTTCTAGGCTCTGGTGGACGCAACCGCTTTCCTCGGACTAGTCCTTGAGCAACCCGGTCATCGCGCCGTCGCCGGATCCTTTGTTCTGGCGGCCGAGGTGATGTCCCTTGCCGCCGTATGCCACCTAGTCCTCCTTAGGATTGTGGGCACTCACAGGCGCCTTTTCTATGTGACGCCCGAACAGTTATTGAGCCGTAATGTTCCCTCGGATGCAGCAAGAAGAAAGGCATTGCCATCCCACAGCCGGAACGGCTTCTCGCTGTCGACAACGACCTGCATGCCATGGGCTCCGGCGAGGCGGTGAACATCGGCACGATCCAGCGCCGGCGTTCCGCGGTAGGAGTAGTTCAGAAGTGCTGCCATGCCCGACGTCTTCAGAACACGCGCGATTTCCTTGAAATACCGCTCCGCCAAGCCGGCCAGCACCAGATAGGGGAAGCTGTCGACAGCCAGCACGCAATCGAAACTTGCATTGCCGAAATCGGCAAGATCGAGACCGGAGGTCGGCCGCACTTCTACATTGCGCAGACTGGCACATCGCTGACGAGCGATCGAAATCATCTTTGAGGATATGTCGATGCCGACGATCCGGTGCGCCGCGCTGGAAAGCGCGCTTTCGAAACGCCCGATGCCACAACCAATGTCCAGTATGTCCCGGTGGGCGCCGGTGAAGCCTTGTGTTTCCAGCCACGCGACGATCTCGTCGGTAGTGGCGGTGAGCTTCTCCTCGTCTCCCAACGAAGACAGCTGAACGCTCGCCGCCAGGGAAATCGCCGCCGCCGCATCGAAGCCGGCGGCCAGCCGCCTGACGACAGCGGCATCCGTTTCCCATTCACTGCGTTCGTGGCGAACGGCCGCGCCTGTTTCGCGCAGCATGGCAAAGATGTCAGGCCTGCGACGAAGCAGCTCGGCGATCCGCTCCAGTCTGTCCCCGTTCCGCAGGTCGGCTGAACACATATCCAGCGCCACATCAGCGAGTTCCGCAGCATCGAGCCCGGTTTCGAAGCGAAGCGCCAGTCTGGCAACGACGGCTTCGACGCAGGCGCCGTCGGCCATGCACTCTTCGAACACCATTCTTGCTGTCGACGCCTGTAACGACGGTTTTCGTCCAGTCGTGCTCATTGAGCCATGCTCCGCGTCCAGACCTTTCGCATCGTCCATTGGTCGACGGCACCCCAGCCATATTTGTAGGTCTCCTGGCCGCGCAGGAAATCGAACTCCCGCGCCCCTTCGCGGGCCGCCTCGGAAATCGCGTGACCGATCAGGATTGCGCCGGGACTTTCCTCGGCATAGGCCGGATCAAAACCGCCAAGGTAGGCGTAGGCGCGGTGGCGATGGTGAAATCCATAGTAGGCGCCGACGACCGCGTCATCGATAGCAACAAGCCAGCATCGCACAAGACCCTGTGCGGCAAGCAGGGCAAGCGCCTGCCGATGGAATTCTTCCGCAGCCGGATCGGCCAGCACGCCGTCACCATGCCCGGCCCAACGTGCGCCATGAAGGCGGATCAGGTGCTCGAAGAATGCTTTGGGACTATCTTGCACCGGCATGACGGAGACGCAGCCGCGCCTGCCTGCGGCTCTATGCGCGCGGCGCAGCTGGCGCCTTCGCCGCGCCGGAACGCAGACCGCAAGCGCATCGGCTCCAATGATCGAGAGCACGGGACAAGCGGCGTGATCGACGAGTTGACCCGCCTCCAGCGCAGGGTGCGTAATAGTGAGACCCGCAGCACCCGCCGGCAAATCCGGCAAAATCCATTGCGACCAATTGATCGCGAGAGCCTGGTCGGCGATTTCGGCGGCGACAGTCGCTTCGATGCCGGGGAAACACAGGACATCCAGATAATCGCTCAACGAAATCCCGACCGGAAGCAGTCTCGGCCCGGAAGGTGTGTGTTCCAGATAAAACGGCGCCAATCCCACCAGATCGTCGCCACGCCAGACGGCGATCGTAGCCAGCTCTCCGGGCGCAAACGTGCGCCACCACGGCACGAGCCAGGCGGGGCATTGGAACGGCGTCGCCGTCCGGCTATGCGCCCAGAGTTCCCACCAGCGCGGCGCCAGGGCCTCAAGGGCGGCCGCATCGTCGATGATCTCCGAGCGGAGCATGGATGCACTCACTGCGCCGCCGCGAGGCGCCTGCGGCCGCCACCAAGCCCCGCCAGCGCATGGTAGGCGTCCATGTAAGACGAAATCATGCGGTCGAGCGAAAAGCGCCGCCGCGCCTCGGCCCGGCATGTCTCGGCATCCAGGCCGGATGCTGCGATAATGGCCTCCGCCATCTCGTCGACGTCATTCACCAGAAAGCCCGTCTTGCCGTGCTCGACCACGTCCGGCAGCGCGCCGTTTGGAAAGGCGACAACCGGTGTGCCGCAGGCGAGGGCCTCCATCGCGACAAGCGAGCTGGTCTCCGCGGCAAGGCTGGGAATGACCAGGCAACGGGCGGCGTTGAGAAAGCGCCGTTTGGCGGTGAAGCCGAGCGGACCGAGGAAGCGGCGGTGCTTGTCAAGGCGAGGCTGGACTTCGTGACGAAGGTACAGCGTATGCGTTTCATAGGGGTAGACCTTGCCGCCGATGACCAGCGGCACGCCAGCCTGCTTGGCGGCGTCCAGCGCCAGATGGATGCCCTTTTCCGGGCAGATGCGGCTGAGAACCAATGCAAAGTTGCGCTTGGACTGCGGGCCGCTCAGCGCATCGATATCGACGCCGTTTGGAATGGGTGCAACGAGCTTGGTGCCCGGCGGTGCTGTCTTCTGCTGCGCCACTGAGACGGCGTGGAGCCATAGATCGTTGCGCACCGGGCGCAGAGCATCGGCCGGATACCAATCCAGCGGCAGGTGCAGGCTTACCAGTGTCGGGCCATGGTCAGGCAGATAGGCATGAAAATCGATGCCGTGCAGATGAATCACGTCGATCGACCAACGGGAGCGTGCCGCGTCTATCGCGGCGCGGTGGGAGCGCTGTGCCCGTGTTTTCGCCGCATCGTCGAGCACACCTGGTTCAGCCGGTGTCTCGATGAGGACGCCCGACGCTCTGGAGCCCTGGCAGCCGATCACGATGGAAATGTGCCCCGCGCGCACCAGTGCCTGGTCGAGCATCGATAGCACCTGCTCGGCACCGCCAACCGCATCCAGGCCGACTGGCGCGAGAGGGTAGGCGACGTTCAGGACGGTGAGGGTCATGGCCGGTCGAGCCGAAGCTCCTGATACGCAGCCGCCGCGGCGTGAAGCCAAACCGCCGGCTCGAAGCCGAGCGGCAGCGCCTCGTAATAGAGCTTGCCGTTGTTCGGCAGGGCCAGGAAATCATAGGCGGGCGCCACCCGGAAACGTTCGGCGCGCGCCGTAAACGGCGCCAGCGTCCGTTGCTGTGTCCGGTGGCAGGCCAGCATGCACTGCTTTCGTTCGAAAGCCGCTTCCGTAAGGTGCAGTTCGATGCACTCACTGCCGGGTCGGCTGTTGAAATCCTGAAGGACCACGCCCTCAGGTCCGGCGCAATAGAACGCCATTTCGACGATGGCCGGCGCCTGGCGTCCGTCGCGGCGCAGCAAATGGCAGGCCGCATGGACGGCAAAGGCGGTCGCGTCATGATCAGGGTGACCACCTTCATAAGGATGCGTGCAGACGAAGCTGACATCGCGATCGGCCAAAAGGCCGGTCAGCTCCCGTGCGAGCGAGCTAAGATTTCCGGCGGCTTGCTTGTCGGGATAACCGAGACTGATCAGGGCCGTCGACGGCAAACCCGCTGCCGCCACCGCCGTCTCCAACTCCCTATGGCGGGCCTTGGCGTAGTCCTGCCACGTCTCGAAACCGTATGCTCGCGCGTCATCAAGATCTCGCGGCGCACCGTCAGTGACATGAACGATGCGAGATCGGCGCAATCCGGCAAGATGCCCGCCGATGCCGATGGCCTCGTCGTCCGGATGCGCGACAACGATCATGATTTCAGCACCGTTTAAGCCGTGCCGAGCAGCACCAAGCAAGAGGGCCGCGAATTCGGCAAGCGGTCCGGACCTCTCAGGTGCGTGTTGCATGACACCCTCATGCTGCCGAAGCCCGCACCGCTCTGACCGGCGGGGCAGCCGTGGCGGGAGCGTAGCGGCGGGTCATCGTCGCGCAAAACTCCGCGAATTCCTCCGGCACTAGCGGCGGACTTGTGTGATGCGGCATCACTCCGCGGTGCTCTGGAGTAAAGCAGAAGGTGATGGTCACGTCGAAATCGGCAAGTGCTTCCATCTGCCGGTCGTACCAATCCAGCGCATTCGGCCTGAAACTGTCGGCCCAGGAAAGCCCTGTGCGCAGATTGGTGACGCCCAGCCGTTTCATCCAGGCGACGGCGTCGTCCAGCCGGGGATCTTCAAAATGGAACCACTGCGCCAGTCCCATGGCCGGGGCATAACGCAGGAATTCCTCGAGCGCTGGTTTGGGCGTACCGTCTTCGCGCAGCAGGCCCATGTAGAAATGGCGATAGTAGGAGGAGCCTTCCGCTTCGCGGTGACGCGTCGTTGCCCCCCATTCGCGCGGAAGGTCGTAAAGGCTGTACCATTGTATGCGCGGCGCATTGCCGAGCAGCAGTTCGGCGGTCCGGCGCAAGCCCCAGCGCTGCACCTCCTCGGCACCGAAGCTCGACACACCGACTTCGCTGACCCATACGGGCAGATCGGTGACGGTCGAAATCTCGCCGATCTTCTGCGGCCATTCCTGAATCTGCCAAAGGTTCCAGTCGAGCGGGAAACCATGCACGCCGACGGCATCGACGTGATCGAGCACACCATACTGCTTCATGAGCGCCATGAAATCGGCATCGATCGGCGAAATGCCGCCGAGGATCTTGGTCACGGCGGGGTTTTCAGCTGCGATCGCATCGGCGGCCAGTATTGCCATATTGGCGAAGCGGCTCCAGTCGGGGTCGAGTTCGGGATCCCAATGGGACTTGTTGTTTGGCTCGTTCCAGATCATTGCAGCTTCAATCATGAAGTTGTCCTCTCGACGGGTAAACGGCGCCGCCGCCGGCCGGCTCACCGGCGGTGCGGCAGAAATAGACCTCCTGCTCCGGGTGCAGCACGATCTCGAAGCCGGCGCTGCGCAGCATCGCTTCGGTGCAGGCGCGATTGGGAATCCACCAGTTGGTCGGGTCGTCGGCATAGCGATGCTCGACGAAATGCAGCTTCGGAAACTCCGGTCGGTCGAACAGATCGTGGGTCCAGAAAGGATAATTCTCATCGAGTGCAGGCAGGTCGGCGCTGCCGCGCTGCATGGACTGGAAGATCATCAGGTCGCCGGCAACGTGCTCACGGATCAGATCGAGAGCGAGCAGGGGGTGGCGCAGGTGGTACAGCACGCCCATGAACAGGACGATGTCGAATTTCTCCCGCAGGACGCCCACCTCGTAGACCGACAGCTGCTGGAATTCGATGTCGCAGTCCGCGATTTCGGCGGCGAAGCGCGCCTGCGCCAGATAGGCTTCATCGAAATCGATGCCGAGGACACGGCGGGCGCCGCGGCGTTTCATCTCGATCGAGTAGAAGCCGGCGTTGCAGCCTATGTCGAGCACGGCCTTGCCGGACAGATCGGCAGGAATGGCGTCGGCGAACTTGCGCCATTTGATCAATGGGTAATTGCCGAGGAAATGGTCGGGGGCGGTTTCGACGCCTGCTAACTCCATGTTGTGGAACCAGGGGCCTAGGGCATCGATGCGGCGGCGGATTTCGGCGTTGGAATGCAGCATGGCTAGCCTCCTTCGCCTGGATGGCTTGGTATTTGCGACTCCCCTGGCAGCACGAACATGAGGTTTTTCGGGTCCTCCGACGTAGCGTCGTTGTTCTCTAGCAGCCGAAGTGCCGTGCGGTAGCCGTTGAACGTGCCGACGTCGACATAGGCTGTGCCTGCCTTGACGCCGTAAGCCTCGCCGCCGGCCGCCAGGTAGGCGTTGATCAGCGTGCCGACGTATTCGTCATGGCGATCCCGCTCGCGCCAGAGCGTCGCAAGCTGATGAAAGATGCGGCCAGGCATCTTGAATGCACCCCAAATCCAATTCGATCCGGCGTCTTGTTGCTTGACCTGGATTTCCTTCACCCGGCTGTCGTTGTCTAGAATGACGGCATCGAAAAATTCCGGACGGTCCACGGGGAACAGCAGGAAAGACAGGCAATCGTTCCGCAGGGCGCAGAAACCGTCTTCGGGAAGCCAGATCGTATCGGGCAGGCCGATCAGGACTGTCTCGTCCGGCGCGACGAGCGGCGCAGCGCGGAAGATCGCATCGCAAAGACCGACAGGGGTGGGCTGCACGACAAACAGTGCTGCGGCATCGCCATAGCCGGCGGCATAATATTCGAGGATGTCCGATTTTCCCGATCCGATGACGAAGCAGATCTTGTCGACGCCGTTGCGCACCATGCGACGCACCAGATATTCGCTCACCGCGCAGGGACGCTCGGTTTGGCCGTCGATGCGGCTGCCGACCGGCAGGAGTTCCTTCGAGAAGCCGAGTGGCTGAATGCGGCTGCCGCGGCCGGCAGCAGGCACGATGCCCAACATCAGATTGCTTCCTTCAACGGCTCGCTCGCCGTCTGCAATGAATCTGACAGGAGGCGGTCCAGCTCCCTGGCGCGCTGCGCAGAGGTATGCTCGTCCAACACCCGCTCGCGCGCACGGCGCCGGATTGCGTCAATTTCGCTGTCCGACAAGCAGACTGCCGCAACCACGTCGTCGGTGGTGTCCGCCGGGAGGATCTCGCTGCCAGGTTGGAAAAAACTGCTCAGCCCGGGCCAGGTGTCGCTCACGATAGCTGCGCCGCAGGCTGCCGCCTCGAACAGCCTGCCCGAAGGGCACCAGCCCCTCTTGGCCATCGCCTCGCGGGTCACGTTCAGCGTCAGACGCGATGAGCAGAAGAAGGCCGGATGATCCGCAGGCGGAAGGTGCCTGACAAAGAAGATGTTGTCGCTCCATGGGAATTCGTGCGGGTATTGGGCGCCGCCGATGACGAAGCGATGGTCCGGCAGGCGCGCTGCCGTGCGCACCAGCAGCTTTTCGACGCCGGCCTGGCGATCTGCGGCATAGGTTCCGAGATAGGACAGATCCCCGGCAAATTCGGCCCGGGGCTGTGCCGGCCGGTGTCGCTCCGGATCGACATGGCCGTAGAGAGGCAGGACACGACGAGCACCCAACAGCGTTTTGAGCGCGTCGATTGCGGTTCCCCCGGTATAGCTCAGGACAAGATCGAAATCGCGAAGGCCTTCGGGCCCGTAGTATGCCGGCCGTTGACCTTGTTCGATCCGGGCGAGTGTGACCGGGGTGTCAAGATCGTAGAAAACCTTCAGTCCGTAACAGGCATCCTGCGCCAGGCGCGATGCCTCCACGGCGTCGGGGCAATAGGACGTGACGATGACGACGTCCGATTGCCCGATCGCCTGTTCCGCGACATGGCGAATGTCTTCCCAGTCCGGATAGATAACGACACTGCCGCCATCGAGATGGTCAAGGTCGCGCGCCCCGGCATAATAGGGAGTGTTGCGTTCGAAAAAGGTGACGGACCAGCCCAACCCACCCAGCGCCCGGATAAGCCCGCGCCACAGCGTCGCGTGTCCGTTTCCCCACGAGGAGGTGACGGTGAGACCGAAAATGACCATTCGCATCCGGCAGTCCTCGTCAGGCGGCTTCGTTTAATCGGATCAGCTTGGAGCCCCAGTCACCGGATACGATCGTGGTGATCGAAGCGGGGTCGATGTCGAAGCGAAAACAATCTCCCAGCGGCAAGCCGAGCACCTTGCAGACGGCGGCCTTGATCACGTCGGCATGGCTGACCAACGCCACGGACTGGTTCTGATAGCGTTTGCGAAGCTGCTGCATCAGCGAGAAGACACGTTGCTGGACGTCCAGCATGGTCTCGCCGCCCGGCGTCCTCGCCTGCTGACGCCGGCTGTTCCACCCCCGCCAATCGGCGTCCTGGCTCAACTCTTCGAAGGTCTTTCCCGACCACGCACCGAAGTCGATCTCATCGAGTTCTTGGCAGATTGTGATCTTGTCGGGACTGCAGGCGATTGCGATCGGTTTGGCGGTTTCCAGCGTTCGTTCGCGCGGGCTGCAACAGATGGTGGCTAACGGCTCCGGCGCCATGTGGCTGGCCAGGCGCACGGCTTGTGCCTTGCCGGTTTCGCCAAGACAAACTCCGGCCATACGTCCGGCAAGATAGTCGCCGACATTGTCGTGCGCCGCATGGCGGATCAAGAAGAACGTCGTCGTCATTCCGCGGCATCGAGCATCGGCTCGTCCCTTCCGGCGATGAAAGAGAGCGTGCGCAGGCGTGCCTCGGCATCGGTGAATTGCTCGGGCGGCGACTTCATGAAATAGCTGCAGGGGCCGGTCAGCGCTCCCGCGATGCCGCGGTCAAGCGCCAGCTTGGCGCAGCGCACAGCGTCGATCACGACTCCGGCCGAGTTGGGCGAATCCCACACTTCCAGCTTGAGCTCTGCATTCAGCGGCACGCCGCCGAACGTCGTGCCTTCGACGCGGATGTAGGCCCATTTTCGATCGGTGAGCCAAGGCACATGGTCGCTGGGGCCGACATGGATGTTGCCGGCCTCCAGGGGAACGTCGAGCTGGCTGGTTACGGATTGTGTCTTCGAGATCTTCTTCGATTCCAGCCGCTCGCGTTCCAGCATGTTGAGGAAGTCGGTGTTGCCGCCGAAATTCAGCTGATAGGTGCGGTCGATGCGGACGCCGCGCTCGCGGAACAGATTGGCGAGCAACCGGTGCACGATTGTCGCGCCGACCTGGCTTTTGATGTCGTCGCCGATCAATGGCAGGCCACGCTGTTCGAAGAGTTGGCGCCATTCCGGCCGCGACGCAATAAAAACCGGTATGCAGTTGACGAAGGCGCAGCCGGCCTCGAGCGCGCACTCGGCATAAAAACGCGTAGCCTCTTCCGAGCCGACCGGCAGATATGAGACCAATACGTCAGCGCCGCTTTCCCGAAGCAGCGCGCTGATATTCGCGACCGGCTCTTCTGCCTCCTCGATCTCATCGCGCAGATACTTGCCGATGCCGTCGAGCGTTGGTCCGCGCTCGACGCGAACGCCGGTTGCTGCGACATCGGCAAAGCGGAAGGTATTATTGGGTGGATTGTATATGGCTTCCGCCACATCTCGCCCAACTTTGCCCTTAGCGACGTCGAAAGCACAGACCACTTCGATGTCATCGACGTGATAGCCGCCGAGATCGGCATGCATAAGGCCGGGTATCGGCTCATTACCTCTGGCGTCCCGATAATATGAGAGGCCCTGGACAAGGGAAGACGCGCAATTGCCGACGCCGGCTATTCCAATCCGTACCTTTTTCGATCCCACGAAACTGCCGCCATCGCTGTTGAAGGTAAGTTCCTCGCGCCGAACTGCCAGTTGCCAGGAATGTTCCTTGCGACCTGGAAAAATCACGAACGTCACGGCGAGATGACAACTGCGCGCTGTGTTTGAGGCTGAGCCGATCGATGCCTGGGCGCCGCAAGCCTCAGTCGAGCCTTCGCAGCATATCCGCTTCTTTTTCCAGGATGGTGACCACCTCCTCGCGTTCAAGATGCGTCATCATCAGGCTCACACAGCATTCAAGGTAGGTGATTGAGGCACGTCTCAGAAAGGCAGCCGTTTCCCTTGCGGCCATTTGCTCGATGTCCTTGGCGGATCGTCTTCGATGCACGGGTCCGTTCTCCATGCCGGTATCATCGCCCAACGGCGAGCTCGGCTGGATGTTCCCCCAATGAGAAAAAATGAAGCCCGTGTTGGTCGCGGTATCACCACGACCATACCCGAGCGCACAGCCCTTCCTGACTTCAGGCGGGCAGGTTTTGCAGTCGGCCCGAAGCGGACCTCACGCTTGTTGCAATCGGGGAAATTCGATCCTCGCTCCGGCTGGCTTCAAGCTCCGTAAAGTAGCTGATCGTCTGCATCAGGCCTTGCCTGAGCGGCACCTTTGGCGACCAATTGAGAAGGGTTTCTGCTCGAGAAATGTCCGGTTGCCGCCGGCGAGGGTCGTCTTGCGGCAGTGGCAGGAATTTGAAGGCCGACTTGCTATGGGTCATATCTCTCACCAATCCGGCCAGTTGAAGGACGGTGAATTCCCCGGGATTGCCCAAATTGACCGGTTGGCGCGGATTCGAATCGATATTCATAAGGCGGACCAGACCGTCAACCAGATCGGAGACGTAGCAGAACGATCTGGTCTGCAGCCCGTCGCCGAATATCGTCAGTGGTCTCCTCTCGAGGGCCTGCATCACCAGGTTCGAGACGATCCGGCCGTCGGCAGGATCCATCCGCGGACCATAGGTGTTGAAGATGCGGGCGACCCGGATGTCGGCCATTTCGGTTCTCAAATAGTCGAAGCACAAGGTTTCTGCGGTTCGTTTGCCCTCATCATAACAGGCGCGCGGACCGGTGCAGTTCACGTGACCGACATAGTCTTCCCTTTGCGGGTGCTGTTCGGGATCGCCATACACTTCGCTTGTCGATGCCTGCAGAAAGCGCGCACTGTTTTGGGCGGCGAGCTCAAGCAGATTTAGCGTTCCGATCACGCAGGTTCGCGTGGTGTGAACCGGATCGGCTTGGTAGCGCGGCGGTGACGCGGCGCACGCAAGGTTGAAAATGCGGTCCACAGGCTCAGTAAGATCCAATGGTCGGCAGATATCCTGCTCGATCAAGCGGAAACGAGGACGGTCCACGATCGAGATGATGTTTTCCATCCGACCGGTAAGGAAATTGTCCACACAGATCACACGATACCCGGCCTGAAGCAGTGTTTCGCAAAGATGCGAACCGAGGAAACCCGCGCCGCCGGCGACAAGCGCCGTCCTGGTCCGTTGCGTCCTTCTTGATTGCCGCATCTCTATTTTCTCCTGTCTGCCAGTCATGCTGCACTTTCAATGTCCAGATCGAGGGCCGGACGTGCCGATCTTGGCCGCGCCAGCAGCGAAACGAATTCACGGGCTCTCGCGGCGCCGGTATGTGCTGCCAGGATCGTTTCGCGTGCCCGCTTGGCCATAGCCAGCCTGGCGCGGTCGGACTGCCTGGATAGGATGTCGATCACGTCTTCGGCTTGGCTGGCCGTGTTGATCGTGGCTGTCGGAAAGAAGCTATCCAGACCTGTCCAGCGATCGCTGATGATGGCCGTGCCACAGGCAGCCGCCTCGAAGAGACGTACGCTGGGAGACCATCCAGCCGCTATCATGGAGCTGCGCGTGACGTTCAACGTGTAGCGCTGGCGGCTGTAGAAGGCGGCGTGGTCCGCCGGCGGCAAGTGCTCGATGCGATCGACATTGCTCGGCCAGACGGTCTCGGACGGGAATTGCGAGCCGGCCACGACGAAGCGGCGGTCCGGCATGCGTCTTGCCGGTTCAAGCAGGAGTGCATCCAGGGTCGCCTGCCGGTCCGAGCTGTAGGTGCCGAGATAACCAAGGTCCCAGCAGATCGGATCGGCCGTTCGGCGATGCCGCTCCGGGTCGACGGAGCAGTAGAGCGGCTCGGCGCGCCGTGCACCGAAGTCCGCCGCCAAACGGGCGAGCGTTGGCCCGCCGGCGAATGAGAAATAGACGTCGAAATACAGAATCTGCCGTCGGCATATGTAGTCGCAATCATCCGCGGCGAGCTTTGCCAACGTGACTGGCGTGTCGATGTCGTAAAAGCAGAACTGGCCCGTGCACAGGGACGCAACGATGTCGACGACTGCGCGCCCCTCCGGGACGAAGGACCCAACCACCACGATATCGGCCTGCTGCAGGCAGCGAGCATAGGTGCGACGAAGATCGTTCGTCGTTTCGTAGTAGCGCAACGTGCAGAAGTCCGGGTCGCGCAGATCGCGATGGCTTGCGTACCACGGTACGTCGCGCTCGAGGAAGGTGACGCGATGGCCGAGCTCGTGCAGGCCCTTCAGCAACCCGCGAAAGGTCGTGGCGTGGCCGTTTCCCCATGAAGAGGACAAAGACAGGCCAAGAAAGACGATATCGAGCCGCTTGGTCATTCCGCTGCCTCCACGGTGGGGCGCTCGAAATGGCGCCTGAAGACAGCGTCGGCCACAGCTGCCCTTAACGCGTAGGTATGCTCGGCGAGAACACGCCGAAGCGCAGCTGCGCCGATCGCCTTTGCCCGCCGGGGTGTGAGGGTCCGCATGATTTCGGCGACATCGTCGCCGTCGCGCGCCACCAGGATCTCTTCGCCAGGGACCAGGAACAATTCGACGCCGAGCCAGGCGTCGGTGATGAGGCATGCGCCGGCACCCGCAGCCTCGAAGACGCGTGTGGCAGGTGAAAAACCATTGGCGGCCATGCTGTCGCGGCTGATGTTCAGCACCGCCTTGGATGTGACGTTGAACGCATTGTGATCGCGCGTGCCGACGTGGCCGAGCCATGCAACATTTGCCGGAAGCTGCTTGTCACCCCAACCCGATCCGCCGAGCAGGAAACGCTGATCGCGCGAACGGCTGGCCGGATCGAGGAAGAAGGCTTCGACGCGCGCTTCACGGTCCGGCAGGCGGTTGCCGAGAAAGGCGAGGTCGCAAGCGAACCGCGCATCCTTCGCGACAGGATGATGCGTTTCGGGATCGAGCGCATTGTAGATCGGCACGCACTCGGCCGCCCCCAGCGCACGATAGGCCCATACGACCGGATCTCCGCCGCCATAGGTGAGGACAAGGTCGATCTCCCGCAACGCGCGGTGCAGGGGATGGTCCGGCTCGTCGCGCAACTGGCCCAGAGTGGCCGGTGCGTCGACATCCCAGAACACTGTCAGCGCATCGGAGCGGGCATGGTCGAGCACCGCGCGCAGCAGCGCCTCGTCCTCGAAGCCTACCCCGCTCGCCTTGACGACGATGTCGGCTTCGCCGGCGCTTGCTGCCACCTGCATCAGCGCATGCGGGGTCGCCTCGTAGATGACGACATGGCACCAGTCCGGTGCCTCGATATCGCGGTTCTTCTGCCTGTCGTAGACGTCCGGTTCATAGAAGGTGATCTCGTAACCGAGCTGGGAAAGAGCCTTGAGCAATCCGCGATAATAGGTCGCCGCGCCGTTCCAATAGGACGACAGCAGGCTCGATCCATAAAATGCAATCTTCATACGACTGTCTCCTCTACGGCGATGGAATCGATGGCTTGGCGGCTGCCGCATTCGGCGAGTACGTCGAACAACTCGTCCGCCCGGTGCCGGCACGTGTGTCGCGTCCGGATGGTTTCGAGGCCGGATTTCACGAGGGAGGCGGCCAGGTCAGCATCGTCCAGCACGTCGCGAAGATGACGGCCCATCTCGGCTCCGTCGCGCGCGAAAAGGAAGTCGATACCTGGCCTGAAGAGTTGTTCGACGTCGGCCCAAGGCGCCGAAACGAGCGGGATGCCGCAGGCGAGCGCTTCGAACATGCGGATCGTCGGGATTCCGGGCAGGCTCTCCCGATAGGGACGCCGCGGAATATGGACGGTAACGCGATGCGCCGCGAATGCCTTGGGCACGTCGGCATTGGCAATCCAGCCTTCGTAACCCAGGCCGGCGGCGGCAAGATCGGCGAGCGCTTCGCGTGGATAGCGCACGCCATGGACAGTGCCGCTCAGGCCAAGTTGTTCCACCGGATCGATCAGGAATTCCTTGATTTCGGCACTGCGCTCGTCGTCGCCCCAGTTGCCGATCCAGATCACGTCGGATGTAGGGTCGATCTCCGGGTGCGGTTTGAACAGGCATGCATCCGCCGCTTCGTGCCAGGTGAAGGCACGTTTGCCCCAGCCGGCGCGAAGATAGCTTTCCCGCAACGCTTCGCCGAAGGCGAGCACGCCGTCATAATGCTCCAGCCGCAGAGCCGAGATCGCCTGCGTCGCCGAGACGGCGCGATGGTGGGTGTCATGGAACAGAAGCGTGAAGCCGCCTCCGTTGGCCTTGGCCCTGCCGATGCGCGCGACGAGCGCCGGGTCCGTCCATTCGTGCACGATCACCACATCGGCGTCGGCAATCCAGGTTTCATGATCGAAGGAGGCGTCGTAGGTTACCGGCATCAGCTCCGGAAAATCCTTCCTGAAGCGCTCGATCGCGAAGGGCCCTTTCTCTGCCAGCAGGTTCGAACGGCTCCAGCCGTCCGCCGGCTCCAGCGCGATCGCCTGGTGCCCGCGTGCAACGAGCTCCCGCATGATGCCGCGCAGGAAATGTGCGTTGCCGTGGTTCCAGTCGGAAACGACGGAATGGGTATAGAACACAAACCGCATCATCAGCGTTCCGCAACGGCCAGGGCGGCCCGATCGTAGATGTCGTGCATGGCGGCCGCTTGTCTTGCCGGTGAAAACTTGCGCGCCCGGCGTGCGGCGGCTTCGCCGAGCCGGCGCCTATACTGGGCGTCGTATGAGAGATAATCGATGCATCTGGCGAGATCGCGTGGATCGTGGGCGTCGTAGAACATGGCCACGCCGTCCCACAATTCGCGATAGGTTGGGATGTCGGCAAGCACCAGAGGTGTAGCCGATGTGGCTGCCTCCAGCGCGGCAAGGCCGAAGGGTTCGTAGACGGACGGCGACACGAAGATGCCGGCCCGCGCCATCAACAGACGCACCTCATCGTGGCAGACAGAGCCCAGAGGGATGACGCTGCTGAAATTGGCGCGTTGCCCATCGGCGCTCTGCAGCGGCCCGGCAGCGAAGACCGGCCATTTCGTCAGCGATGCCGCTTGGTCCAGCGTAGCTGCGTTCTTTCCTTCATCCCACCAGCGCGCGGCGGCGAGAACCACCGCTTCCCGCCTCTCTGCTTTTGGACCCTGCCGCGTGCCATTGCTGACAACGCTCAGGCCGGCGATCGGCCCGTAGCAGGCTTCGAGCATGTTGGCATGGCTGCGGCTGGGGGCGATTACCGCATTTGCCCAATCGAAACCGCGTCTGTTGCGATCCTTCTGCCAGCCCCATTCGCCGTCCACAGTCTGTCCCCTGACGGCGTGGAGCCACGTCACAACGCATGAATGCGAGACCGCTACGACCGGGCACGGCACATCAAGTCCCACGGCCTGCGTCGGCGCATTGACATGGACGAGGTCGATTGCGTAATCACGAACAAGTGCGCGCAGTTCCTGCGGCAACATTTCCAGATCGTGCTCATTCCGGGTCATCCAGTCCGGCGGTGTCTTGAGCCACGCCAGGGCCGCGAAAGCCTGCGCCTCCTTCGCCGGCTCCTCGGACGGCTCCGGGCCTAATCCGGCGAGCACGATGCTGTCGCCGCCGTGGGCCAGCTCCCGCGCCAGATCAAGCGCGTAGCGCCAGACACCGCCGACAGCGTCGACGGTCATCAGGATTCGCCGCGAGCGCCGGATCAGTGACTGCAACATGTAGCCTCCAACTCGGCCAGTGCACGAGGACGCTTCTCCTGGATGTCGCTGAATGTCCGGAACGAGGCCAGGTAATGCTCATGGGCGCGCTCCCAGGCGAGATCGTCGGGCTCGCCCCAGATCTCGCGATAGCTGGGCGAACTGGGGTAGGGATAGAGCGGCACCGGTTCATTGGCCCACACACCGCGGTCGATGAGGTGCTTGCGCCAGTGATCGACCAGAGCGGGATCATCCTCGACCACGCCGATCAGATTGGCCTGGACGAACGGAACGTGACGTCGTGCGTTGACCAGCAGCGCAGCCAGTTCCTCGGTGCCCAGCCGGCAACGCTTCGCCAGCATGGCCCGGCCCTCCACGGTCAGGCTTTCGAGGCCGGCCTCGATCGAAACACAGCCGGCGGCACCCAGCAATTCGAGGAGCTCCGGCTTCCAAAGATCGATGCGGGTCTGCACGCCGAACTTGACGTTGCGGTCGACCAATGCCTCCAGCAGTGCCTTCTGCGGCAGGAAGATCTCGTCGATGAAGTAGATGTAGCCGACGCCCTGTCCGATCAGGCGGTCGATCTCCGCCATGACCGCATCGTGGTTCCTGCGGCGGTAGGCGTCGCGGAAATCGATCTTGGCGCAGAAGCTGCAATTGTAGGGGCAGCCGCGCGAGGCCTCGACCTCCGCTCCGAAACCCACCTGGTTGTCGTCGAACCGGTGATGGTGGTGCGAATGGGCGGCAATCCAGTCGGACGGCCATTTGAGAGCCGGATGACCGACAAAGGAACTGGCGTGGACGCCGCCATTGCCGACGAGTTTTCCCTCGTGGAGATGAGCGGTGTGGGGCACCGCGCTCCAATCGTCACGGCGGGCGAGTTCCGCGACGATTTCTTCGCATTCGCCGCGCACGACGACGTCGACACCGAGCTTGCGCAGCGTCGGCGCCGGCGTCGCCGAGCCGTGCGGTCCGACAGCGACGGTGCGGCCGCCGCGCCCCGCGAGGCAGTTGAGGAATTCGGCAGGCACGCGCAGCTCGGGCGGCGCGCAACGCCAGAACAGATAGGTCGGCGCCGTGCTGACGACGGTCATGGCCGGTGCGAAGGCGGCGACGCGATCGGCAAGTGCCGCGTTGTCCAGCTTCTGGATTTGCCCGTCCAGCATCAGCACCTTATGGCCGTCGGCCTCCAGCAGGGCTTTCGAGTAGCCCAGTTCCAGCGGCAGATGCGGCTGGCGGCAGCCGAAATAGATACTGTCCTCATATGTCCAGAACGGGCTGACCAGGGCGACTTTCATGCCACGTACCTCGCTGCTTCAGGTTCGAGGCGATGATGCTGCAGCCAATCGGCGAGGTCACGGATACCGTCGCGCCACGAGACATGCGCTTTCCAGCCGAGCGTCGCTTCTATCTTGCGGGTATCGGCGACAAAGAAGGGCTGGTCGCCGGTACGTTCCCGGTCGTAGAGGATCGAAAGCTTGCGACCGGTCAGTTCGCCGATCTCCTTGAGCAGCATGCGCAGGCTGACGGCGTTGTTCGGTCCGCCGCCGAGATTGAATGCTTTGCCCCTGATGTCCTCGATCCGGGCAAGTGCCCCGCGATAGGCCGCAACCGCATCGGAGACATGAAGGATGTCGCGCACTTGCTTGCCGTTGCCGTAGATCGTGATCGGCTGGCCGGAAAGCGCGCTGAGCAGAAAATGCGCGACCCAGCCCTGGTCTTCCGTGCCGAACTGGCGCGGTCCATAGATGCAGCTCATGCGCAGGACCGCCGTAGGCAGGTCGTACGACTTGGCATAGTCGAGCACATATTGATCCGCCGCGCCTTTGGAGCAACCATAGGGCGTGCAGAAATCGAGGCCGCAGGTCTCGTCTATGCCGTTGGCTCGGATGCCGGCATCGCAGGGCACGCACCGGTCGTCTTCTTCGCGCACGGCGACGTCGGGCAGGCCGCCATAGACCTTGTTGGTGCTGGCGAAGATCACAGGGATGCGCTTGCCGCTCCGGCGGGCCGCTTCCAGGATGTTGAATGTCCCGCGAAGATTGATGTCGAAATCTTCGCTTGGCTGGACGAGGCTCGTGGTGACGGCGGTCTGGGCGGCTAGATGGAATATCGCCCTGGAATGCGCCACAAGCGGCGCCAGAACGTCCACATTCCGGACATCGGCGGTTTCCACGGCAAGTTGATTCCCGTGCTTCTGGGCCAGCCAAGCCAGATTCTGCTCAACGCCTGGACGGCTGAGATTGTCGATGACCAGTACCGGCATTCCATCCGACAACAGGCTGTCGGCGAGGTTCGAACCGATGAAGCCACTGCCGCCGACGATGGTAACCGGCGCTTCGCGAAAACCATCGGGTCTCATGACACCAGTCCCCGCTCTTCGAGTTCCCGTCTCATGTCGGCGCCGCGGTCGATGGCGACCGTATTGCGCACCCACGCGACGAACTCATCGAGTGAATGCTCCAACAGCTGCCGCGGCTCAAATCCAAGCAATTCACGCGCCTTGGAGATGTCGGCGAAGCAGTTGCGGATATCGCCGGCACGCGCTTTGCCTAGGATTTCAGGCTGACGGTCCGGCACACCCATTGCGTCGGCGAGCAGCCGCGCGACCTCGCTGATGGCATAGGCACGCCCGCTGCCGATGTTGATGACGTGGCCGCGCGCCTGGCGTTGTTCCAATGCCAGGCGGAAGGCGTGGGCAATGTCGCGCACATGGACGAAATCCCGTTTCTGCTCGCCATCTTCGAAGATCATCGGCCTCTGGCCGTTGGCGAGCCGTGAGGCGAAGTTCGCCAAAACGCCGGTATACGGGTTTGAAAGCGCCTGTCCGGCGCCGAAGACGTTGAACAGGCGCAGCGCCACTGCGTCGACGCCATAGGCCTCGCCGAAGATCAGCACGGCGCGCTCCTGGGCATATTTCGTCAGCGCATAGATCGAGGCGAGATCGACCGGCTTTTCCTCGTCCGTCGGCAGCGGCGACAGGCTTTCATTCGCCGCCGACAGCGGGTTCCATTGGCCGCTCTTGATGTCGCTCGGCTGGCGCCGTGCATTGTCGACGCGCCGACCGTCCGGCGTGCCGTAGAGGCCCTCGCCATAGACGCTCATCGATGAGGCGACAACGATCCGCTCAACCGGATGTTTGATCAGTGCTTCAAGCAGTGTGGCGGTGCCGAGGTCGTTTGCGCCGACATAGCGGGCGATCTCGTACATGGACTGGCCGACGCCGACCTCGGCCGCCAGATGGATGACGGCGTCCACGCCCTGGAGCGCCTCGGCGACAGCGTCGCGATCGCGAACATCGCCCTTGATCAGTTCGGCTCCCGCCGGCAGGCTGATCGCCTCGCCGCCGTGCACCTGTTCCAGCAGCGCATCGAGAATGCAGACGGCATAACCATGTTCGACGAGTTCCTGGACGACGTGGCGGCCGATGAAACCGCAACCCCCGGTAACCAGTATGCGTTCCACGACAACTCCTTGTGCAGATGGCCTTGGCGCCCCGAACTGTTTGACAAAAGGTTTGTTCCCTCTCCTTCAACAAAGATGGTTTGGGGTCCCTCACACCGAGGTGAACGCATCGCGAACAGGCCTTGGGCCTGCGCTGGAACATTGCAGCTCGTTTGGGGTTAGGCGCTCATCTGGCCGTAATCGGAAGCAGCAGACAGGTAGTTAGTTGTCATCGAGCGAGACGCGCACACCAAGCTAGGCCTGGCCGGGACGCCCACAGGATCGAAAGGAGATTTCAATGTCTGAATCGAAGACAACCACCAATCACGACGAGATCCGCCAGTGGGCCCAAGATCGGGGTGGCCGACCTGCGGTTGTACGAACCAGAGGCGAGGGCGGCATCCTGCGGATCGATTTTGGCGAGCCCGAGGAGGAGTTCGAAGCCATCGAATGGGACGAGTTCTTCCGGATTTTCGACCAGAACGATCTGGCCTTCCTCTACCAGGACGAAACCGGCGGCGGAAAAACAAGCCGGTTCAACAAGTTCATCGAGCGTAACCAGAGCGGCTGATAGGGCTTCTACGTCAATGGTCCCTCGGTAGCTCTTAGGTCACCTTGCGTTTTGATGGAGAGGTTCACTCCAGATCATTGTGTTTGCATGCTTTTTCGGAGCCGTTTGTCAAATATGGAGCGGTCTTATTCGGACTCAACAGTACAAATCAGAGAGATCAGGGCCTCGGTCGTTGCCGATCGGTCGCGCTTCAGTGCAACAGGCTCGTTCCGCTCGATCTTGCGACACTTCGCATAATACCGTTCAGCCAATCTTCGGTCGACACGCCGACCCGCCTTCTGTCGATCTCGCCGATGGCGCTCTCCAGCGTTCGCTCGACCAGCCGGTCGGAAGCGCCCACGTCGCCAAGAAGCAGACGCGCCGCGAGCCTGAGCTTCGGCAGAAGTGAAAATACATTGTCGGACAAGTTCACGGGAGGGCGACCCGCCAAGGCGGATCGTTCCGGAGGAAACAAGGCGTCAAAGATTGCGTAGCTATCCGACGATTTTCGAAGATTGCTGGCGTGACGCAGACGTTCCGGAATGACGATGTCCTCGTCACCGCTGAAAAAGACGAAAGGCACGCCGCGGCGCATCAGTTCGTCGGCGATCGGAAACACCCGCCGGCCGTTGAGATTGACGTCAAGGATCGCGGCCTCAGCCGTATCGGTATGCGTAGACGCCTGCTCGACTGTCGCCGCAGGGCCGAGGACGACCGCGCCCATATTGCCGAAGTATCTCGCAAGATCGCCGGCCAATAGCCAATCGTCTTCGACGATCAGGATGTGCAAACCTTGCAGGTCGCGCACCTCATCGACCTTTCTTCGAGCGAGATTTCCGATTGTCAGTGGGGGCTTGTTCAGAATGTTGCTGCAAGGCTGCCTGCAATCGTTTGGCCAAAACCAGCATGCGCGGCGGAATGGATTCGTTTCCCGGCAAACCCAGCAAATCCGAAGAGTGTAACAGCGTTTGTTTTGTCAGCTTTAGGTCAGGTGTGCGTTTTGACATTGAAGTTTCCACAAAAGTCCCGACGTTAACGCCGTCTGCACGGACTTGTTCCGGCCCTCTTGCACGTTGTATGCTGGCGTTCAGCCCGGTTGCGGGTTTTGGGTCGATTGGCGGCTTTGTCGTCTAGGCTGTTCAACCGAGGGCTTGCGGTGACATCCCAGATGAAGAGATTTCCCATTGTGGGCGTCGGCGCGTCAGCCGGCGGCATTCCCGCAATGGAGGGTCTGTTCAAAGGCATCAGCGGCCAGCCCGGCATGGCGTTCGTCATCGTGACCCATCTCAGTCCCGGGCGCGAAAGCCTGCTTCACGAGGTGGTCGGGCGTTATACGCGGCTGCCGGTTGTCGTCGTAGAGGATGGCACCACCGTCCTATCCGACCACATTTACGTGATGCCGCAAAACGTCGTTCTCACGATCGAGAAGGGGGTGCTGCATCTGCGGCCGTCGAACGTGTTCAACCGCGAGCGCAAGCCGATCGACATCTTCTTCAGCGCGCTTGCCGAGGACCAGGGCGAATATGCGGTCGGGGTCATTTTGTCGGGCGGCGATTCGGACGGCACGCTGGGCGCAAAGGCGATCAAGGAACGCGGCGGACTGACGGTCGCCCAGGCCCCCAACGGCTACGGTCCGCGCAACCCCGACATGCCGAAAAGTGCGATTTCCAGCGGACTGATCGATATAGCGGCGCCCGCGGAGCGCATCGGTGCGAAGCTGGAGGGATTCGCCCGCAGCTTCGATCTGCTGAACGGGATTGCCGACGACGGCGGCGAGCACGGCACGGGAGACATCGGTCGGCTGCGCGAGGAAATCTACGGCATTCTGCGCGGTCATTCCGGCCACGACTTCTCCGGGTACAAGTCCAAGACATTCCTGCGTCGCGTAAAACGGCGCATGCAGATCGCACAGCTTCAGTCAATTGCTGACTATGTCGAATGGCTGAAGAAAGACCCTCGCGAGGTGACGGACCTCTTCCGCGATCTTTTGATCAACGTCACCGATTTTTTCCGTGACCCCGACGCTTTCAAGCTGCTTGAGGAGAAGATCGTACCGCAGCTTTTCGAGGGCAAGACTGCCAGCGATGCGGTCAGGATCTGGGTGCCTGGCTGCGCCACCGGCGAGGAGGTGTTCTCCATCGGCATGCTGATGCGCGAACACATGGAGACACTTTCGGTCGTGCCGCGCGTCCAGATATTTGCGACTGATATCGATGAGCCGGCGCTCGCGGTGGCGCGCGCAGCGCGTTACCCGGCGGCATTGCTGCAGGGGCTCTCGCCCGAACGCAAGCAGCGTTTTTTCAGCAGCGACGGCGACAGTTATGTGCTTACCAACGAGGTACGGGAGTTGTGCGTCTTTTCGCCTCACAGCGTCGTCCGCGACCCGCCCTTTTCGCGCATGGACATGGTTTCATGCCGCAACCTCCTGATCTATTTCGGCTCGAACATCCAGAACCGGGTCATTCCGATCTTTCACTACGCGCTGAAGCCGGGCGGTTACCTTTTCCTCGGCACGTCCGAAAGCGTGGGTCAGCACGACAACCTCTTCGCCACGGTCGACAAGAAGCAGCGCATTTTTCAGGCGCGGGAACATGCCTCGCCCCATATAACGCTGCCGACGCTGATCGGCGACGCCCGTTCGGGCGCCTTCCTGGCCGAAGGCACGGGGTCCAAGAAGGGAACCGCCGGCTACCCGCTTCGGCAGGCGGTCGAGGCACAGGTGCTGGAGCGTTTCGCGCCGCCGCACGTCCTGGTCAATGGCGATGGCGACGTCGTCTACTATTCGGCCCGGACAGGCAGATATCTCGAAGCGCCGCAGGGCATTCCGAGCCGGCAAGTGCTGACTTTGGCTCGCCGCGGGCTGAGGCTCGACCTGCGTGCGGCCTTGCGGGAAGCGGCCGCGACGCGCCGCACCGTGGTGCGTGAGAATGTCGTCGTCGATGAGGACGACGAACCGGTCCAGTCGATCAAACTCACTGTCGAGCCCCTGGCGGAACTCGGCAAGCGTGCACAGCTTTATCTTGTCCTGTTCGAACCGTTCGGGCCAGCACAGGCGCGGTCGGATGTGGGGCGCGAAGACCGTGATATCGAAGGTGCTGCCGATCTCGAGCGGGAGCTGCGCGAGACGCGCGAGCGACTGCAATCGACGATCGAGGAGTACGAAACCGCGCTGGAAGAGGTGAAATCGTCGAACGAGGAACTCGTCTCCGTCAATGAGGAGGCGCAGTCGACCAACGAGGAGCTTGAGGCTTCGAAGGAGGAGATGCAGTCGCTCAACGAGGAGCTCAACACCATCAATTCAGAGCTGACCAGCAAGATAGAGGAACTCGATCGCGCCAACAGCGATTTGCGGAATCTGTTCGAGAGCACGCAGATCGCAACCATTTTCCTCGACCGCAATCTGGTGGTGCGGACCTTTACTCCGGCGGCCTCACCTTTCTTCAGCCTACGTCCCTCCGACGTCGGCCGGCCACTGACCGAGCTTTCGAGCCAGCTCGACTATCCCGAGCTAAAACAGCACATCGATGCCGTGTTCGAAACCGGAGAGACCCTGAAACATCATCTGGCGCGTGACGACCAGGGCCGGTTTCACATGGTTCGTATCAATCCGTATCGCGACAAGGACAATAGAATCCAGGGCGTCGTGGTCACATTGGTCGACGTCACCACCTTGGCCGAGGCGGAAACGCAAAACCAGGTGCTCATTTCGGAGCTGAATCACCGCGTCAAGAACATGCTGGCGGTCGTCGCCAGCATCGCCAACCGCACCCGCGAAAATTCGGAATCGAAGGAAGAGTTCGCCGAAGCGCTGATCGGTCGCTTGCACGCCATGTCGCGGGCTTACGGTCTGCTGTCGAAGGAGCGCTGGAAAGAAGCCTCGATCAGCGAACTGCTGCGGCAGGAACTCGAACCTTTCGGCAGTGACCGGTTCGAGCTTGACGGCGCTGAAGAGAAACTTAGCCCGCAACAGGGCCTTTCCCTCAGCATGGCCATTCATGAGCTGGCAACCAACGCCGCCAAATATGGCGCGCTGTCGAAGCAGCAGGGCAGGGTGGCGCTGAAGTGGTCGGCAGACGGCGACGTTTTCAGGCTTGCCTGGCGCGAGAAGAACGGGCCGCCCGTCAGAAAGCCAGAAGTAAACGGCTTCGGGCTTTCCCTGTTGCAGGGCGAGATCGGCTACAGGCTAGGCGGAAACGTCGAGACCGCCTTCAATCGTGACGGCCTTGAGGTCCAGATCACATTTCCGATGATGGGCAAAGAGACGCCGTGAGCGATCCGCTGCGCGTTCTGGTGGTCGAGGATGAATGGCTCATCGCCGAGGACATCGCTGCGTGTCTGCGCGCTTCGGGACATCAGGTGATCGGCCCGGCCCCTTCGGTGGCGGCGGCCCTGCGTCTTATCGGCGAAAATCATGTCGACGTGGCGCTGCTGGATGTTCAGCTGCATGGCGAAACAAGCCTGGCGATCGCAGAAGAACTGCAAACCCGCCACATCCCGTTCGCGTGTCTGACCGGATTTGGGCCGCGCGATGTTCCATCAGCCTTCGCCAACTTCAAATTTGTTCGCAAGCCGGCAGATCAGGCTGCCATTCTGGGCGCCTTGGCTGAATTGGTCAGGGTGGCCTAGCTTGTTTCAGCAGACTCGTCATGGATCGAAGGGCGGAAAGCGATCACCGGCAAATTGCTCCGCCCAAGGCAATGCCATGAGCCAGTTCTCACGGCGCGGTACCCACAGTTCGTAGTCGGGAATGAGGTCGCTGGGAGCCATATCGAGCGAGCCGAGCATGATCTCGGCCTCGTTGTCCCGCAGCCAGGCGATGTGCGAACCGCATTGCGGGCAGAAACTGCGTCTGGCGAACGTGTTCATTTGTCCGCTGCCTTCATAGGCTGACATGGGCCAGACGCCAAACGGCGTGAAAAAGCTGCCGCTGGCGCGGCGGCAATCCTGGCAGTGGCAAATTCCGACCCGCAACGGTGGGCCGCTCACCTTGAAGCGAACGGCGCCGCACAGACAGCCGCCGTCCCGTTCGACCCCTGCCATCGCCTTCAGTCCAGCGGTTTGTCTGTCGGCCGCGGCGTGGTGCCCGACTGGCGCGGCCCGCCGGCATTGCGGTTCACCACCGGATTATCCAGCGGAGCGGTCGATGGCTTCGATGTTCCCGCGGTTTTTGGCGTCGGCGGTTTCGCTCCCGCGTCCGTTTCGTTGGCATCGCGTCTTGGATGCCGCAAGCCGTCGGCATTCACTTGCCGGATTGCCGGCTTCGATGTGGTGTTTGCCATGGGATCTCCTTCCTGCTGCGGCGGAAAGAACGGATGGTTTCGTTCTTAGCCCACAGCTCGTACATCTCAACCGCCGGCAAGGTGCGAAGTTCCACGGCCTGGAGCTTCAGGTGTCCTCTTCGGTGCCAACGTATGCTGCAGGGTAAGCGGTGTACCGCTCGCACGCTTACAGTAAATCTTAAATTGGATGCTGGCGAGGAATCGCAGCCTTGATGGCACGGCAACTATGCGCCAGACGTGGCGGCCTAAAGCGGCGGCTGACGATCTGCCGGCCTCTCGCCGCCATCAGTCATTTGCTGTGGTGATCTCATAATCGCCCCCGGCAATCCCGCCATCCCCGCGCAGGATTAGCCTTGTGCACGGCAATGAGTCCAGCACCGCCGATTTCCACCTGACTGGCCGGAACCATTTTCGCTACTGGCTGTTCGGCTCGCAGGAAGGAGCCGGACATGGAGCGACGTAACGCTATACTTTCGCTGGTGATAGCAGCGGTCATTATCGTCGGCTTTCTCATTGGCTTTCTGTACGCTGATATGGGCTGGCGCACCTCGCCACTCAAAAGAGCGCCTGAGCAAAACCAAGGTGGAAACGCACCAGCCGATACCTCGCCTGCAGCGGGCATCAAGAAGAATCCTCAAGAGAATACCGAGATGCCGGATCAGAAATAACGGGGATCCTTTGGGCGCAGGCAGCGCCGGTTCGATGCGGACTTGAGGTCACTCTCGAACAATCGATCTCAGAACCTGCAGTGTCGGCTCCTTGTCCGCGCGTCCGATCCATACTTTCCGCACCGCGCCTGCAAGGTCACCGAAATAGGATGGCAGATCTCGACGAGCGAACGCTCGGCTGACGCCTGATTTTCCCTTTGGAGAAGGAGCCCGCCAACCGGCGACGCTTTTGCCTGTCAGCCATCCGCCTTCAGCGCTTCATCTTGCGGATAGTGCGACCTCAGCGTAGCCCTCAAGGAACTGTCAACTGGCCTTGGGAGCGGTGCTCGGGACCAGGAATCCACTCTTTAGCAACTCCAGGGCGTCGAGCGCGTCCTCATCCAGCAAATTTGTCAGAGCCACCCCATCTGAGAAGACAACGTTGTGGTCGTCTATGTCGTAGACTTCCCAAAGCCCATCCTTGATTCTTCGAATGGCGTGCCGGTGCTCCATAAGCGCACGCTAATTGAGTCTCGGAAATGGTAGGTAGAAAAAATCAGCGGTAGGCCAACATTAGTAGTGGAAAACTCAGGCGCGCTCTGCCGCGTGGTGTGTGGACTGAAGGGTGCAGGGCCGCCGTCGGGCCTGGCAGGCGGCAGTAGACATTCGTCGCTAGGGCAAAATGTAGGTGTCCCAGCACGAGCTATTTTGTCGGGGCATCGCCGACCAGAACTCAGCCCAACCTGCTAAGATCAGAATGCCGGCCGCGCCCGGTCCGGGGAGGCCAAAGCGACCACGGCCGAATAGCCAGGTTGAGAAAGCGTCTGACAATCATTGCGGACACTCGGCCTCTGATGTAATTTAGAACTTGATCACGTGAGGAATATGCCCGCTGTCGCGACGGCTTTTCTCTCTTTTCTGTCTCGGCAGATAGCATGCTCTCTAACGGACCTGACACTGCAAGCTGGTTGTTGTGGTCGCCGGGTAACAGCGGTTAAGGGATTTGCCATGCTTCGACGTTGCGGATTCGTTGCGGCCTTGATGCTCGCAAGCTTCGTGATCTTCGAGGCTTCTGCCGTCGAACGAAGGGTCGCCTTTGTAATCGGCAACTCCGATTACCAAGAAATCTCGGCCCTCAAGAACCCGGCCAAAGATGTGGTGGACGTATCCAACACGTTTCGGGCGGCTGGTTTTGATGTTTTCGTCGCGAGCAATCTTACAAAGCTGCAGTTTGAAGATCAGTTCCGTAACTATCTTGCCGCCGTGGATGGCGCCGATATCGCTGTCGTCTACTATTCCGGCCACGGCTTTCAGATCGGCGGCGAAAATTTCCTGATCCCTGTCGATGCCTCGTTGAAAGATGCGGCGGACGTCGAGGTCCAGGCAATCAAGCTGAACGATGTGCTGCAGCAGATGCGTTCGAAATCGAAGATCCAGGTGATCATCCTCGATGCCTGCCGCAACAATCCATT
The DNA here is from genome assembly GCF_004022765.1 of Mesorhizobium sp. M6A.T.Cr.TU.014.01.1.1. NCBI lineage: Bacteria > Pseudomonadati > Pseudomonadota > Alphaproteobacteria > Hyphomicrobiales > Phyllobacteriaceae > Mesorhizobium > Mesorhizobium sp. M6A.T.Cr.TU.014.01.1.1. Next base: position 2,388 of record NZ_RZPG01000001.1, on the reverse strand, counting down.
CCCTCGCAAGGACTATTGGCTCAGGGACCAGCTTCTTACCGCAAGCGGCACCGGCCTTGCGCAAGTAAGAAGCTCATTGAACACGCTGATCGCTTTTGCCACCGAACCCGGTGCGGTTGCCTATGACGGCGCCGGCGACCTCAGTCCTTTTTCATTGGCGTTTTCTCGTCGCGCGCTCGCCCCCAACCAGGAGATCCGCACGGTCATGGCGGCCGTCCGCCGGGATGTGGTTGAGGCTACCCAAGGCCTGCAGGTTCCCTGGGAGAACTCTTCGCTGATCGACGAAGTCGTTCTGATGCGCCGCAGCAGCCGCCCATCACTGCCGCCGGTATTGGAGAAGGTCGTGCTGTCCGGGGCCGGCCCCATCGATCTGGACCTTCCGGAACCGGTCCAGGTCGACGGCGGGACAATAACCGTCAGCATCGAAAGACCACCCGCCTTGGGACGCCTGATGCTGGACGGCAAGGTCATCGAGGCGGGAGAACTGATCCAGGGCAAGGATCTGCCGCGTTTGCAGTTTGATGTTCCCAAGGGAGCTGGCGAGCCGGAAGAGATGGATATGCTGGCCTACGCCGCACGCGACAGTTGGGGCGGCGAAGCCAAGGGCATGCTGGTGTTCCGGGTCAAGAGCGGCGAAGGAGCCGAGGGCGAACAGGTGATGGCCTCGCTCGAAGCCGAGCAGAAGCAGCAGGTGCTGCAGCGCGGCATTCATGTCACCGGTGCGGCCGAGGCGATCGAGAACCGGGAGGTCGACGTTCCGGTCGGCGTGGGCGCCGTTGCTCTGAACCTGGATGTCCCGACAGACGATGCGGCGGTCAGCCTGAAAGTCACAGACTATCCGGCAACGGGAACGCTCTCCCTGCCGGATCGGACCCTGTCGCCCGAATCGAGCTTGACGGTCGGCGAAGTCGAGGGGCTGCGCTATGAACCCCAGATCGGAGCCAGTGCACCGGTCGAGATCGCCTTCGAAATTCGGGCGGACAGCGCAATATCCAAACCCGCCAAAATGAAACTGTCGCCGAGCGTGGATCCGTGCGACCTGGCTGCCGGCGAACCTCTCGACCTTCAAGGCGTGGTCCCCGGCCTGCTGCCAAATGAAATCGGCGCCGACGCGGTGGAGCTGTGCGAGGCTGCGGTGAAGGCGTATCCCGATGTCGCCCGCTTCCGTTATGAACTGGGACGCGCGCTGCTTGCAGCCGGCAAGGTCGACCAGGCCAGGAAAGCCATCCAGCAGGCCGCCGACAGGGGGCACGTGCGCGCGGTGTTCGAGCTCGGCTACCTCCATGCGACGGGAACGGGCCAGGCTGTCGACCGCAAGCAGGCCAACACCTTCTACGCGGTGGCATCCGACAAGGGTGACCCCTACGGCATGACGGCATGGGGTCGTGCCCTGTTCCATGGAAACGGCGTCGAGCGCGACACCGGCAAGGGGCTGGATCTGCTGCTCAAGGCGGCATCGATGGGGCACACCTATGCCATAAACGATCTCGGCGCGATCTTCACCGAAGGCCGCTACGGCGTGCCCGCCGATCAGGCCCGTGCCGTTGCCTTCCTCAAGGCCGGTGTCCAGCGCCAGGACATGTATTCGATGAACTTGCTCGGTCGCAATTACCTCAGCGGTCGAGGCGTCGAGAAGGATCCGAAGGCTGCGCTGGCGCTTTTTCAGAAGGCCATCGACCTCGGCCAGCCCTATGCGCCGGCCAGTCTTGCGCGCATGTACCGTGATGGCGTTGGCGTCGAGCAGAACCTTGATGAAGCCCAACGCCTGTTTGAACTGGCAACCTCGCGCGGCGACCAGTCCGGCGCCTATGATCGCGCGGCTCTCGAGATGCAAAAGGGCGACCAGGCCGACCAGGCCGTCGCCGTGCGTTTCCTGGCATTCACAGTAGCGCTCGATTTTCGCAATGAGTTGCCTGACGCCCGCGCGACGTTGGCGAAATTCGGGGCCAAGCCGAAAGCGGCGGCGTTGAAGCAACTGCGTGGGGAACTCAAGTCGAAGATTCCGTTGAGCGGTTCTGTCGACAAGCAACTGGTCAAAGTGGCGAGGGCGGTCTGGGAACAAGCCAATCCGCGTCGGGATTTGTTCTGATCAACAAGGAGGCAATGGTGGGCAGAAATCGGAAGCAGGCAACAATCGGGATAACTCTGTCCATCGCCTTGGCGGGGGTCATGGGCTGCACATCCTGGCCACCCCTTCAACCGACGCCGCTGGTGGCGACGCCAGCACCGGCGCCGAAGGTCGTTCGCAGAGCCCCGGCGCCGCGGAAGGTCGTCAACCCGGCTCCCAAACCGGTAGCCGCCAGGAAAGCGGTTAAACCGGTCGCGGACGAGCCGGCTGCTCCCGTAATCATTCCGACTTCGGGAGGTGGTGGCGGGACTGGCGGGAGT